>JAEDLZ010000077.1 GCA_016303265.1 Clostridiales bacterium | reverse complement strand
GAAAAGGCGATAATTTCGGCGGCAGACGAAATTGAGCAAAAAGGCGAGGCGTGACGACGAAGGAGGATAACAAATGACTATAACTTATATTTGCGGAAATTCACTTTATATAAACTTAACAAACCGCTGCAGCAATAAATGCGTGTTCTGCGTGCGGTCAAAGCATGACAATGTCAACGGAAAGGACAATCTCTGGCTTGACCGCGAGCCGACTGTCCGGGAAATCAAGGATGATATAAAAAGGCGTAATATCGCTGATTTTGATATGATTGTTTTCTGTGGTTTCGGTGAGCCTTTTGAGCGTTTTGACGATGTTATTGAGGTTGCAAAATGGATTAAGACGGAATACGGAGATGTTAAAATCCGTGTCAACACCAACGGGCAGGGCAGTCTTATTGCAAAGCGTGACATAACCCCGGAAATGGAGGGAGCGATAGATATTGTTTCCATAAGTCTTAATTCGGATACGGCGCAAAAGTATGACGCACTCTGTGAAAGTGAGTTTGGCGAGGCGGCGTTTTGGGGGATAATTGAGTTTGCGAAAAATGCCAAGAAATATGTTAAACAGGTTATTTTCACGGTGGTTGAGAAGGTAACCGACCCGGAAGAAATTGAAAATTGCAGAAAAATTGCGGAGGAATGCGGAGTTTCGTTCCGTGTGAGAGAGTACATTGAATAGACTCGGTTTACTTACGGACAAATTTAATATGATAAGTGATTTTTTTGAGGCGAACAAGCATATAATTTATCGAGGTGATTTTACTGTGGATTCAATCTCGGTGGTTTCGTATGTTGTTGGAATTTTAGTTATTGTTTTGGTGTGCTTTGTTCTGACAAAGCCGGTCAAGTGGATACTAAAGCTTATTTTAAACGGAATTTTGGGCGGTATTATGCTGATTATTATAAATGCAATCGGCTCGTCCATAGGTCTTAATGTCCCCATAAATCCCATAAGCGCTCTGGTTTCAGGCTTGCTGGGTTTTCCGGGGGTTATTCTGCTGGTCTTAATAGGACTTATCCTTTAACGGGTTAAACACATATGCTAAAGCTCTCCGAAAGTTTGAGATTTTCGGAAAGGAGGAGAATTTTATTGAGTAATTTACATATCTGCTCTTTAAGGAGCAGCAGCCGCGGAAATTCCACCGTGGTGTTTTCAGACAGAACAAAAATTCTCGTGGACTGCGGAATAAGCTGCAGGATGGCGGTTTCGGCTCTCAGTGACATAAATATTGAGCCGAAAGAAATTGCGGCAATAGTTGTGACCCATGAGCACAGCGACCATATAAGAGGCGTCGGGCTGTTTTCAAAGCGGTTTAATACCCCCGTATACGCAAATTCCGCAACATGGAGTCTTATGGGCGAAAATCTTTCAGGGGTTGCGGAGGAAAATGTGCGGATTATCGAGGAGGAACCGATAGTAATAGGCGATATAAAAGTCTGTGCTTTCGCCATTCCGCATGATGCCGCAAACCCTGTGGGTTATACCTTTGTTTCGGGGAACGAAAAGGTTTCCGTTGCAACGGATATGGGAACGGTCAACGAAAATATCTATAACGCTCTTTGTGGGTCGGACAAGGTACTGCTCGAAGCAAATCATGATTTAAACCTGCTTTCAATGGGCGGCTATCCCGAACCGCTTAAGCGCAGAATCAGAGGCGAGAGAGGGCATCTTTGCAACGAAAAGGCGGGAGAGTTCGCACTTTCTCTTTTAAAGAGCGGAACAAAGAAGTTTATGCTGGGGCATTTGAGCGGGGAAAACAACAATCCTGACCTTGCATATGTTACGGTCAGGGGGATTCTTTCCCAAAGCGGAGCCGGAGAGGGTGACGGATTTACGCTTAAGATGGCTTATCCTGACAAAATAAGCGACATTATCTGAACATTTCACAAAATAGACATAAAGCCGTGTTATACTTAGCTTAAAATATAAGGTTCGGGTGGTGTAACAATGATAAAGGTTCTTATTGCCGATGATGAGTTCAGGCTGCGCAAAATTGTCCGTGACTTTCTTACAGCGAAAAAGTTTGAGGTTATCGAGGCTGCTGACGGTGAAGAAGCGCTTGATATTTTTTACGAAACCAAGGATATTGACCTTGTCATTCTGGATGTTATGATGCCGAAGGCGGACGGTTGGGAGGTTTGCCGAAAAATCAGGGAGGAATCTTCTGTGCCCATTATTATGCTTACGGCAAAATCCGAGGAGAGTGATGAGCTGCATGGATTCAATATCGGCGCAGACGAATATATTTCAAAGCCGTTTTCCCCGAAAATTCTTGTTGCAAGGGTTGAGGCGCTTCTCAAGCGCAATCAGGTTATAACGGGAAGCAGCCGCACTGTCGGGGAAATCGAAATAAACAAGGATGCGCATACGGTTAAGGTGAAAAACAAAAATGTTGACTTAAGCTTCAAAGAATTTGAACTGCTTAATTACTTTGCGGACAATCAGGGGCTGGCTCTGTCCCGCAATAAAATTTTAAACAATGTATGGGATTTTGATTATTTCGGTGATGCAAGGACGGTTGATACTCATGTTAAAAAGCTTCGGAGCAAGCTTGAGGAATGCGGTGATTACATTAAGACCGTTCGGGGTATCGGCTATAAATTCGAGGTAGATACAAATGAGTAAAAAGCGTCGTACTAAAAGCCTGCGCCGCAGGCTTTTAGTACTTATCAATCTTACGGTATTTTCGGTTATAGCGGTTTGCGTTATTCTTAATTCTCTTACTTTTCAAAGCTACTATATGTACAAGAAAACCGACACAATTTTAGGACATCTTGCATATATTGAAAAGCTGCTGAATAATAAGGAGCTTGACGCAGATGAGCTTCAGCTTGAAATGGAGCAGCTTTGCGTCAATTCCAATGTTTCCGTTATGGTTTTTGACAGCGAGGGACATACCGTTTATACCTCCGTTCCTCAGAACGCCTTTAGATTCCAAAGGGCGCCCGAATTCAGCGTGACAATCGGCGACGGTGTGGTAGAATTCAAGCAGAATCCGTCATACGGTCGTCCCTACGAGGATAACGGCGGGCGTGAGGTTATCAAAGAGGGCGATAACTATGTTTTTTCCTCCTCGTATGTTGAACAGCTTAATGCCCGTATTCTGGAGCTTAACGCAGTTGTCGACGGGGATTACCGCGTTATAATCCAGTCTTCCGTTGCTCCCATAAAGGAGAGCGTTTTGTTTTCAAACCGTTTTCTTATTATAATAGGAATTATAGTATGGGCGATTGCGGCGATTATCATAATGTTCATAAGCCGCAAGCTTACGAAGCCGCTCAACCGTCTTTCGGAGATTGCAAAGCGCATGGCGGAGCTGGATTTCAGTCAGAAATATGAGGGAAAGACCTATGACGAGGTGGGAATGCTCGGCGAAAGTATCAATACTATGTCGGACAAGCTCCAAAAGGCAATATCAGGGCTTAAATCCGCCAATGTTCAGCTTATGCGGGATATAGATAAAAAAGAGAAAATCGACAAGCAGAGAAAGGATTTTATATCCAATGTTTCGCACGAGCTGAAAACGCCGATTTCAATAATTGAGGCATACGCAGAGGGACTTACCGAAATGGAACTTGATGACGACAGCAAAGCATATTACTGCGAGGTAATCATGGACGAGGCTCAGAGAATGAATGCGCTTATCAAAAAGCTTATGGCGCTTATGCGTATTGAGTCGGGTTCAGACAAGCTTGATATAACCAATTTTGACATTGTAGAACAAATTTCGGAAATTTTACGGCAAAAGTCAATTCTCATTGAGCAAAGCGGAATAACCGTCGAGTTTGACTGTAAGGAGCCTGTATATGTGTGGGCAGACGACTTCCTGATTGAGGAGGTATTTTTGAATTATCTGACTAACGCAATAAAATACAGCTCCGGGGAGAAGAGGGTCAGGATTACTATTGAGCGCATAGAGGACAATGTCCGCGTTTCCATGTTCAATACGGGAGAACCGATTGACGAGGAAACCCTTGAAAATATGTGGAAGAGCTTTTATATGGCGGACAAGGCGAGAGTCCGCTATAACGGAAGCTCGGGGCTGGGACTGTCTATTGTCGCTGCAATAATCAGCGCTCATAACCATAAGTACGGAGCATATAATACTGACGGCGGAGTGGTTTTCTGGTTTGAACTGGACGGAAAATCGGAATAGCAGGTAAAATTAAAGGCCGAAGTGCGGGGCATAAGGGCGTGAAAAGGGTTTTAAACCCGGCGGCCTGGAAAGCCCCGTTTTGCGGCGCTTTGCGGTTTTTAATCAATAGGTGCGCCGTGCTCTGCGGTGTTTTATGCGTTTGCATCGGCAAAGGCGCTGTGCCCTGCGGCTTTGCCTGTATTTAAAGGCGGAATGACGGATTTCCACTACGAAAAAGTATACACAAAACAGGCGGGATAACGCCTTATTTTTGTGGGAAAATTTTGTTGACAAAGGGCGGATTTTGTGATACCATTTAAGTTGGTTAAATTTGTAACCAACTTAAATGCTGCAAATAATAAATCAATATA
Organism: Clostridiales bacterium; assembly: GCA_016303265.1. GTDB lineage: Bacteria > Bacillota > Clostridia > Monoglobales > Monoglobaceae > SIG454. The sequence continues at coordinate 1,607 of JAEDLZ010000077.1, read as the reverse complement.
CATTATTGAAAGGAGCGGAATATTATGAAATATTCAGCAGAAGTTGAAATGATGTGTCCTCTGGCAAAGGGCGCTTATCACGGCCCGGCGCCTATCCCTCAGGAGGGGAAATGGACACAGGCAAAGGAAATTAAGGACATTTCCGGTCTTACCCACGGTATAGGCTGGTGTGCACCCCAGCAGGGTACCTGTAAGCTTACTCTCAATGTTAAAGAGGGTGTTATTCAGGAGGCTCTCGTTGAAACGGTGGGATGCAGCGGTATGACGCATTCGGCAGCTATGGCATCCGAAATCCTCGTTGGCAAGACAATTCTTGAGGCTCTTAATACCGATTTGGTTTGCGACGCTATTAACACCGCAATGAGAGAGCTTTTTCTTCAGATTGTTTACGGCCGTACACAGACAGCCTTTTCCGAGGACGGTCTTCCGGTCGGCGCAGGTCTTGAGGACCTTGGAAAGGGGCTTCGTTCCCAGGTAGGCACAACTTATGCAACTCTTAAAAAGGGTCCGAGATACCTTGAGCTTGCAGAGGGTTACATAACAAAAATTGCCGTTGACGAAAATGATGAAATCATAGGCTATAAGTTCGTCCAGCTCGGCAGAATGATGGAAATGATTAAGGACGGTATGGACGCGAACGAGGCTTTGGAAAAAGCAAGCGGCCAGTACGGAAGAGTTGATGACGCGGCTAAGCTTATCGACCCGAGAAAAGAATAAGAGAGGGAGGTTATAATTATGGCATTATTTGAAAGTTATGAAAGAAGAATTGACCAGATTAACGCTGAGCTCTCAAAGCACGGCATTTCTTCCATAGAGGAAGCAAAGAAAATCTGTGACGATAAGGGTATCGATGTATATAACATAGTTAAAGGGATTCAGCCCATATGCTTTGAAAATGCTTGCTGGGCTTACACAGTAGGTGCGGCAATTGCTATAAAGGACGGAGCGGTAAAGGCCGCTGACGCCGCTGAAAAAATCGGCGTAGGACTTCAGTCTTTCTGTATTCCCGGCTCTGTTGCTGACGACAGAAAGGTTGGTATCGGCCACGGCAACCTGGGCGCAATGCTTCTTCGTGAGGAAACGAAGTGCTTTGCATTTTTGGCAGGACACGAATCCTTTGCGGCAGCGGAGGGCGCAATAGGACTTGCTCGCAGCGCAAACAAGGCAAGAAAAGAAGACCTTCGTGTAATTCTTAACGGTCTTGGCAAGGACGCCGCTCAGATTATTTCAAGAATCAACGGCTTCACTTATGTTCAGACGCAGTTTGATTATTATACGGGCAAGGTTACGGTTGTTAAAGAAACCGCTTATTCAAAGGGCGAAAGAGCAAAGGTTCGCTGCTACGGTGCGGACGATGTCCGTGAGGGTGTTGCGATTATGCACCTTGAGGGCGTTGATGTATCCATAACAGGAAATTCCACCAACCCGACCCGTTTCCAGCATCCTGTTGCAGGCACATACAAAAAGGAATGTATCGAACAGGGCAAGAAATATTTCTCGGTTGCATCGGGCGGCGGTACAGGCCGTACGCTTCATCCCGATAATATGGCGGCAGGCCCGGCTTCTTACGGTATGACGGATACAATGGGAAGAATGCACTCAGACGC
>JAEDLZ010000010.1 GCA_016303265.1 Clostridiales bacterium | reverse complement strand
TATGTGGAAAATGCCGCTGGAGAATCTTGAAGATATTGAATATGAATATCCCTCTCTTAAATGGGCAGGACTTGAGCAGCTCGGAATTGAATATTCGGTAATCGGTGAATACCAGTATTTCTGGAATACGGTTAAAATTGACAGTAAGTACGCTTACTGCATGACTTATAATGATGAACTTTTGCTTCCGAAAAAGACGCTTTTCGTTAATACGGTCAACCTTGAAACATTAGAGGTTAGTTCCGGTCAGATATTGCAGAACAAGGCGTCAGGACTTCAGACCCAGTTTGAAGTTGCGGGAGAAATAACTATGGATGAAATCCGGGATCTCGAACTCTATGTTGCGAGGGTTGACGAAACGGAATATGTTCCGCTCAGTGCTTTCCTTGATGTAGAGAATACAGAGTATCTTATGGTAGATATAGATTATGATGCAGATAAAGATGTGAGTACGGTTAAGCTCATGTTCTCAGCAGATGTTATCAGTGCGCTGGTAGATGTTTTTGAGTGCAGCGAAAATGATATTGTGAATAACGGTATTATATTTGCCGTTGATGTAAATGGGGAACAGAAACAGTTTGTGTATGTTACCAATGATGTATGCTATGAAAGCGGTATTATTGCAATAGACGGCGATAACAAAAATTTGTATGTTATGACAGGGACGACGACCGGTCAGAATGTTTTAATTTCTGTTTCCGTTTCCGATATAACAAATCCGAGGGCGATAGGGTCGAAGCTTGTTACACCTATAGGCTCTTACGATATAGCTATGGATGCAGTGTGCGTAGGAAACTATCTTGTGGCGTTATATAAAGGGGTGGCAACCCGTGCTGCGGTTTATGACATAAGCAATCCGGGAAGTATCCCGTACAACTTCATAAAAACCCTTGAGCTTCGTTCGGGCATATACCTTTCCAACACGCTTTCTTCATTAGTGTATTACGGTAATAAATATTATTACGCAGACACCTTGGGAAAAGCAATAGGTATGATGGAAACTACAGAAAAAGCTCAGTTTGCAAATATATTTGTAAATGACGGCAATATGCCTGTTCGCCTTTACGGATATAACAGTGAATCCGACGAGGTTAATGTTGTGATTGACGAGGAAATAGAGGTTACCGTTCCGGTTTATAACGGTGTTTGGAGTTATACAATCGATATGGCTGAAAACGGTGAACATTCAGCGGATGTATATATGGACGGATATTCAAAACACTTTGACTATACGGTAAGTACTGTGCTCCCCGTAACGGTTGATGAGGCGGGATACACAGACGGTGGCGAATTCTATGCGTCAATAACTAATAATACGAATAAGTATGCGCCCGCGCTTCATACAGAGGATATAAAAGCGATTGCCGTATTATATGATGAAGATGAAATGCCGATTATGATTTCGGAACAGGAGGTCACAATTTCCTACGGTGAGAGCGAAGATGTGGTGTTTGAGATTTTATCGTCTGATGTAGAAAATGATAACTGGACGATTAAGCTTTATATGGTTGACGAAAATGCGCCGGTTACGGTTGCGTATAGCTATGCCGGCGGAGTTTTGAGTGAGCCTGAATCCCCGACGGTTACGGGTAAGTTTGCCGGAATTACATATGACACACCCGAAATTGATGCAAATAACAAGATTATAAGCATTGCCGGAAATATTGAGTGTGATGGTCCCCGTCCGGTTTTAATGGTAATTTCTGTTGACGGTTTTGTATATGATGTTCAGGAAACTGTTTGTGACGAGAACGGAAGGTTTGAATTTGTATATTCCTACGCAGACGATTCAATGAGCGGTCAGCGCGTTTATGATGTAAATGTAAATGCGATGATGGGCGGGAACAACAGTGTTTCCGAAAGCATAACTCTTATGGATACGGAAGTCTTTGACAATCATGTAGCGTATCTTGAAAATAATGTAACAACAGCGCAGGAGCTTCTTGATTATCTTGAAGATAATAGGCAGTTCTCCCGCGAATTGGGCGTAAACCTTGACGACATCAACTTTGTACAGCTTACAAACAGCAGAAAGCTTGAGGTTATGGCGGATGTGCTCGCAATAATTCAGTCGGGCGACAGAAGCACTCTTGCGGAAGTATATAAGAGTAAAAGTGCCGCTCTTAAAAATGAGCAGGATATTGAAAACGCAAAGAAAGAAATCAATGATGCATCGATTGCATCTCTGTACGGAACATTGGAAAAATATAAAGACCTTATGGAAATTTCCGATTCTGTATGGAATGCATACAAATCAAATAAGAAGATTTCTACAGTAAACAAATACTTTATTGCCGGCGGAAACATAGAATCTCTTTCGCAGGTAGAAGGCAGACTTAGATCTGCGATAACCAAGGCGAACGAAGAAAAGAGTACAACGAGTACCAAAGTCGGCGGCGGCGGAATCGACAGTAAATATGAAGTACCTATTGATACCGTTGATGCAACTCCGGTCGACCCTGACCTTGTTTATAACCCGGAAGAAGTTTCATTCAGAGATTTGGGTAATGTTGAGTGGGCGCAGACCGCAATCTTTGACCTTGCGGATAAGGGTATTCTGACGGGAATAACAAGAACGGAATTCCGCCCGGAAGACAATGTAACAAGAGAACAGTTCGTGAAGATGCTCATTATTGCATTCGGGCTTGAGGACGAAACGGCAGTGTGCACATTTAAAGATGTGGAAAGCGGCGAATGGTATTATAAATATATTGCAGCTGCTGAAAAATGCGGTCTTACAGGCGGCGACGGAACCAACTTCGGAATAGGAAGAGAAATGACGAGAGAAGAGATGGCGACATTTGCATACCGCGCTGCGAATATTGCGGGAAGAGCTCTTCCGGAGAAGGTAGAGGGGCAGCTGTTTGCAGATGACGCAGATATTTCCGGATATGCATCGGATGCAATATCCGCAATGCAGAAGGCAGGCGTAATAAACGGCGTCGGAGATAATATGTATGCTCCGAAGGAAACCTGTACGCGTGCTATGGCGGCTAAGGTTGTTTATGAATTACTTAACATATAAATAGCAGGAGGAGAAAAAATGAGTAAAAGAATTATTGCATGGTTGCTTTCTTTGACACTTATACTCGGAACTTCGTTCAGCATGACTGTTTTCGCTGATGAAACAGATTCAGCTGCTGTAGCGGAAGAAACTGTAGCGGAGGAAACCGCGGCGGAAGAAACCGTAGCGGAGGAAACTGAAGCGCTTGTTGATGAAAGTGCAGAAGCGGTTGATGAGGAGGCAAATCTTGCAAGCGAAAAGCTTGCAAAGTCAAAGGCTGTTTACGACGGTATGCTTGAGGAAATAGGGCTTTTGAAGAGCCTTGAAATCATGAGCGACGCAAACGAAGAAAATATGCTCGATGAAGTTACAAGAGCGCAGTTTGTTCGCTATATGCTTCAGTTACTTAACATTAACGCAAATGCGGCGGTTGACGGAGAGAACACATATTATTATGATGTTCCGACGGACTATGAGTATTATAATGATATTTCAACTGCTACCGTTATGGGTCTTATCCACGGTACTTCCGATACGACATTTAATCCGGAGAATACCATTTCATATCAGGAAGCCCTCAAAATTCTGGTAGGCGCTCTCGATTACGGTACGCTTGCACAGTACAGAGGCGGGTATCCTCAGGGATATATTGCCGTTGCGAAGAGCATTAAGCTTACAGACAATGTTACGATAGGCTATACGGAAAATGTTACAATGAAAGAGCTTGTTCAGCTTTTATTCAATGCTCTTAACTCAACTGTTGCAGAAACAAATTTAAGCACAAAGGCATCAATATCGATTACATCGGGAGAGAATCTCTTTATTGAAGACAGATTTGATGTTGTAAAGTATAAGGGCGTTGTAACAGGTACTTCCTATACAAGAAGACTGGAAGGCAACGATGACCTTTATGCAATGGAAATTGACGGCGTTGAGTACAATATTGGAAGATACGCAGAATTTGACGAGGAGGCGCTTCTCGGTCAAAGAGTATATTTCTATGTAAAGTACTCCTCAGAGGACAGAAGCTTAACAAAGGACGCAGAGGTTATATTTGTTAATCCCTTAGAGGGATATAACAAGATTGTTGAAGTTATTGACGAAGATATATATGACGGAACAAATACGAGCACCTTGGAATATTGGGATGAAAATGATAACAGAAATTCCATAAATATTGCCAATGCCATTGTGTTCTATAACGGTAAGGTTGACAATTCTGTAACGAATGCAGACTTAAAGCCTGAACGAGGCAGCGTCAGAGCCATCGATAATAATCGTGACGGTAAGTATGATTATGTATTTATTAAGAATTCCGTTCAAAGACTGGTTGATGTAGCAACAAGCGATACGATTAGATTTAAGTATGGTCATGGCGAGCTTGAAGTTCCTGCCAACGACAAAAAAATACTTCTCTATCGTTATGGGGCAGAGATTACAACGGATTATCTGAGCGAATGGGAAGTTCTTGAAATTATGCTTTGTAAGGACGGGGAATCCGGTATAATTGATGTATCCAAGAAGATTCTTGAAGGTAAGGTTAATTCAGTCGGAAACGATGAATACACAGTTGTAGACGAAAAATATGACCTTTCGGATGAATATATGGCGGCATTGGAGGCGGGGCACTTCCAGGCGGCGAAACCCACCAAGGGCAGCACCTGCCAGTTTGTTCTTGACTCAAGAGGCGAAATTGCTGCTATGACTTCAACTCTTACAGCAATAACAGAGTACGGATACCTTGTTAAAGCAGTCTCTGACGGCGGTCTTGATAAGACAAATAAGGTTAAGATATACTGCCAGTACGGAGTTATGAACATCTTCCCGGTTGAGGAAAACGCAAGAGTTAACGGAAGGCGTTTATCTGACGGCGAAGAGCTTGCACCGCATTTCTATAACTCAAATAATGTATTTGAGCCGCAGCTTGTAAGCTTCACAAGAAATAACGGAGTAGTTACGCAGATAGATAAAGCTGTTGACACAACCGGAGGGACATTGAGAGTACCGGGAACACCTGTTCCTGAATTCTCCCTTGACTATTTTGATACAACATCCTGGACATATGACAGTACATCATATATGGTTGAGGGTAACTATATTCTTCTTGATTCAACCGTCCCTGTATTCTGGATACCCTTTGAAAGGGAAAAAGAAAGTCTTTATAAATATTATGACTCCAGAACAAGCCTTTCGGGCCTTGTGAAAACAACAGATATTTATGTGTACGATTCAACAATTCTTGAGGATTATGTAGGGGTAAGAAAGCCGGGCGCAATCGTTCTTATTACACAGGACACAGAGGATGAAATAACCGAACAGAACCCGTATACGCTTACAAGTATTACTGTTGGCAGTACATATTATGTTGTAGATACCGTTGAGGAAACAGGAACAAACAGCGACGGTATGCCCGTATATACTATTACAATGTCAGATGCTACAAGTATCGTTTTTGAGGATAAGGTATATAATGTAGATACGGCAAACCTTTACGGACAGGGGCATTATACATTGGGTAACCTTGAAAAGGGCGATGTAATCCAGGTAGGGTACGGAAATGACAGTTCCAAGGCAAACCGATTTGTATGTATTTGTACGGCAAAGGGAAATGGCATCACAAATAACGGCTATGTAGACGGCGAGTACAGATGGTGGAACAATACCAGAAGTGTAGGCGATGTTGACATAACAACGAACCCGGGCACAACAGAGTCGTTTTTAATCGGACAGCTCATTTATAAGAATAACCCTTATTATGTATTCAAGACAAAGAATTCGGCAGGGGAGGATAGGATACTTACACTTATTTATTCTTCAGGCACATTCAATATGTATGAAAAGAGCTCCGAAACAGTCTGGAAGTCCTCCTACTGGAATTTAGAACCGGGACAGACAGTTTTACTCAGAGTAAAGGACGGCAAAATGGCATACGGCGTAATTGTTACTGACTAAATAATGATTTCCGGATAATTGAAAGGAGGAGTTTGACATTGAAAACGCTTAAAAAACTTATGGCACTGACGCTGTTTGTTGTGATGATTTTCCAGGTTCAGATGCTGGCAACCGTGCCGGTGTCTGCATCTGAGAATCTTATAAATAACATATCGTCAAACAACTGGGGTATGTACGCAGTTCCTGTTCTTGGTGAAATGAAAATTGACGGCTACTTTGATGAGTGGGACTGGTCATCAAGAATTTGTATGTTCCCCGATTTTGAGGCACGGAATACAAACAGCGCGGAAGTGTGCGTAAACTATGATGATGATAACCTTTATCTGGGCTTTATCGTAAAGGATATTACGCCGCTGAATAATACAGTCGATCCGGAACTTGAATATTCAATCACCTGGAGAGGCGACTGTTTCCAGCTCAGATTTCGTGGCGATCACAATGTATGGGCAACATTTGCTTATCATAATCTGACAGACAGATATTCAATGTACTTAAACGATTTGGATGCAGAAGCACAGAATAAAACATACAATATCATGTACCTGACGGAACCCGGCAGCACGAAGTTTACGGTTGTAAAGGAATTTGGCGGTACGCTCGGTACAAGACCTGCACAGGTTACAGGAATGGAAATGTGTGCTGTTCTTGATAAACAGGTTGATAACAATACCGTTAACTATGAGGTTAAGTTCCCGAGGAGTGCAATATTCTATGAGACAGGTACAACCTATAAGGCGGGAGACATTATCCAAATGGGTATAGAGTGTTACTGGAGTAATGATTCCGGCCGTATGCCCGGTACAAACTATAAGGATAACCTCCAGGCGGGCACATCCTCGCGTAGCTTTTTCTGGACAGCGTATAATGCTTGGGGAGATGTTGTTTTCTTAGACCAAAACCATATTGAACAGAGAAACTATGTAAAGGATTATGAGTCCCCGATTAGCGGATACTTTAATATTGACCTTGAGGTTGATAAAAATGCGAAGTATCTGACAGTTACAGTTGATGATGAGGAAGGTTGCCGCGTCCGTAACCTTATAGCAGAGCTCGAGATTGACGAGGGCTCCGAGTATATTGTAGAGGAAAAAATAAATACGAAAATAGTCAGAGTGAAGTGGGACGGCAGAGATAATGAGGGAGAGAAGGTTTCTCCCGGCACATATTATTTCAATGGTATAACTCATGAAGGGATTTCCCCTATTTATGATTATCATTTTTACTCACCGGGTAAAGTTCCGTGGAACAATGCGGCAACATCCGCCGGCTGGCTTGCGGACCATTTTCCGCCGGAAGCTGCCTTTGCGTACGAGGATGAAGTTTTCTTTGGGGCACACTTCGCCGAAGGCGGAACCGCTCTGATTGCGTATGACCCTGTAAATCGTGAGAAAAAGTGGGGTGTATCCTACGGCGGAAAGTTTATTACTGCAAACAGCAAGTATATTTGGGCTCAGCCGGGTTGGACATTCACATTCTCATCCCCTATATACGGCAATATATTTATAGGAAGATATAACAGAGCAGACGGATCATATGCGCCATATACAGTATTTGGTGAAACTAAGGAGGTTGAATACGCAAATACCGATCTTCTCGGCATTCTGAACGGTCAGACGGTAGCAACAGTCACAGGTATGGCTGCAAACGAAGAGGTTCTTGCAATTGCAACCGGTGATAACAGCACTACGGGTACTGTAAAAGGGGCTACATTATACCCTATGGCTACGGCTAAATATAAGAATTATATAAGCGGTATCAGCCTTTTGAGACATGATGATATGCATGTATACAAGCGTATAGCGGTTGAAGATATAGGCCAGATTGCTTTCAGCAAGGATTACAAACATCTCTATGCAGTGTCCGGGAACAAGATTGTTGAGGTAAATATTGCATCAGGAGAGGTTACCGATGTTAATTTAAAGCTTGGCGACGCAGTTTTAGGACCCATGACCGTGGATAATGACGGTAATATAGTTATTTTTGACAAAGGCGACGATTGTCAGGTTAAAGCGTACAGCGCCAAGACCGGCGACCTTGTATACACAATCGGCAAGAAGGGCGGAAGAAGCTACGACGGTGAATGGGATGAAACAGGCTTTATTAAGCAGGTATCGTCCATTACTTGCGGCTATGAAGACAGGATATGGGTTGTTGAATGTTTTGAAAACCCGAGAAGAATTTCCGAGTGGAGCCGTGACGGAGAGCTGCTCTATGATATGATTGGAAATGCGCAGTATTCTTGTATGGGTGCTTCTATACATCAGCAAGATCCGACCTTGGCATATTACATGGCTTCGGAAATGAAAATTGATATAGAGAACAATACCTATAAGATGAATAAGGTACTCTATATTCCGGACGCTGAGAAACATGAGATGTTCCCTATTGATGCAGGCTACGGAATAGAATATTTCAGCAGCGACGCGTCGGGCGAAATGCACAATTATGTATGGTGTAATCAGACTCTTTATATTGAAGGTGAGGACGGAAGATACAGACCATGCTTTAAAGTAGGAACATTAAGTGATTTCTTTGATTTCACCAAATCTGATACATCGAATTCAATCGATATCAATACAGAGGCACTTTATCAGAATTACGATCGGCAAAAAGCGCGTGAGTATGAAGCATACTGGGGCAGAGTATTTTCCGGATATTCAGGCTCAGACACCTATATCTGGAATGATTTGAATATGGACGGAATAGTATCCCGTGATGAATGTGATATATATCCTTCGTACTCAGATTATTATTCAACATATGATTCGCCGCTTTATACATCAACCGGAGCGCTTTTGAAGAACGGAAGCACTCAGCTTTATGCGAGTGACGCACAGGGCAAGACGAGGTCGGAATTCTTTTATGACGCTTATGTGTATGATGAAAATAATAACCTTGTTTCAATATTTAAAACGCAGGAAGACGAAATCGCAAGACCTGATGATGTTGCAGACATTGATGCAACTGTAGGGCTTTGGGAGAATTATTGGCAGAAGACCGGTGTTGCGAGTACATCTTACCAGTATTATTATACGGGTCCTCCGGTTATACCGTATCAAGCATACTGGGATCAGCGCGTCACAACAGACACATTGGAGTGGAGCGGTTATATGACAAGGCCGACAAATGCGATAGGTATATGGAGCCCGGTAGAGTTTAGTGAAAACGGCGCTCCGATATACAAACTGGAAGGCTGCAAGCTTCTTGAAAATATATCCGCAGCAAGCAGTATTCTTTTTGAGGATTCCGACATTGTATTTGCTACGCCTACACAAACCAGGAATACATATATGGATGACGCCGTTAAAGGATACGATAAGAACACAGGTAAGCTTATCTGGTCATACAGAAATGATTGGCCCGGCGTTCATGCTTCCCATATGTCAGGTATGCAGGCGCCTTACGGCGTATTGAATGGTACGCTTAAGAATCTTGGCACATTTTATAATTCAGAAGGTGACCAATATACTGTTATCCGAGGCAATTATGGCTGTAATTATATTATAACAACAGACGGATATTATGTGGCAACGCTTATGCAGGATAGCCGTACGGTTGCTACAGCGCTTCCCGCCGATTTGACGCCGGGTGATGATATGAACGGATTTTCGGGAGGAGGCGAACCGTTTGGCGGTAACGGGTCAACTCAGAGCGACGGTGGCTCAAGATTTGTTATTGCAACAGGCGGCAGAGTCCCCATAGTTGTAAGGATTGAAGGAATGGATACCATCAAGCATATTAAGACCGTACCGTTTAAGGCAACTCTGAAGGAACTTGAAAAGTGCTATGCATGGGTTGAACCTAAGGAAGAGGGAACAGGCATAGTTACAGGTGAGGAAACAGGCTATGAAATCAAGTATGCAGCCAAGGGCTTCAAGCTTGACGGCGCTTCCGATGATTGGGAAGGCTATAAGGCTCTCCATATATCGGTTGACGGTACAGCTGAGTATGCAGACGCAAGACTTGCTTGGAACGAAGAAAACCTCTATGCGATATTTGAGGTAAGCGATGAGTCGCCGATGGTTAACGGCGCAAACGAATATGTTCGTCTGTTTAAGGGCGGCGATGTCTGCGATATTAACCTTAGTGAAACATCTAATGCAAGCAGCACACCGGCAGACGGTGATATCAGAATCATGCTTTCGAAGTTTAAGGGTGAGCCGATTGCGGTACTGTTCAAGCAGAAAGACTCTAAAAAGACCGGTACGGAAGAAGCTCAGTTCAGTTCACCTGTTAGAACGGTTGACTATGATACGGTAAAGATATTGAGTGACGCCGAGGTTGTTATTAACTACACTGATACGGGTTATACTATAGAGGCTAAGATTTCGTGGAATGCAATCGGTTATGCAACTCCGAGTACCAACTCCGTAATGCGCGGTGACCTTGGTATTATCACAGGTGACAGTGAAGGAACCTTGAACCTTGCCCGTATTTACTACTTCAATAAGGATACAGGTCTTACCAACGATATTCCGGGTGAGGCAAGCACATATCCCGGTAAGTGGGGCGGCATTACATTCTCAAGTGATGACCCGAGTGAAGCATACTGGGCAATGTTCGGAGAATAGTGCTTTTAGACAATTGTTTTCGGTGCGGGGCGGATTTTCCGCCCCTGCACGGAAATTACGGATTTAATCAAAAAAATTACGAAAAGAGGGTGCACACAATGAGGAGATTTAAAAGAATTATTGCGCTTATTGCGGTCTGTGCTATGCTTCTCCGGATCAATGCCTTTGCCTCCATGGTTTTAACAAAGGAAACATCCGTTGACCTTTGGAACAGGGTATTTTACAGTGACCAGGTAAGACTTTATCCAAACGGTAAAGATTATGGGTATGGGCGATACTGGCCCTATACGTCGAAAGCTGTCAACATTTATGTAACCTCATCATTTTATCCGGGAACAAAGAGCGTTCAGGAGGTATTTGGTTCGGAGTCTTTAAACCTTTTGTTTAACGAAGGAGATTCCGTTTATTCATCAGGTCTTTACTTAAAGGATGAGGGGAGAATACTCACTTTTTACGGTATGTGTGAGTGGAATGGATATCTGTTCTGCGCTGTAGGCGGTGCCGATGCATATTATACAACTTATACATACACCGCAACAGACGGTTCAACAACCACGGATTATGACAATTTTGGAAGACAAGACGGCAGATATGCTGTTTCTATAACAGATGAAAACGGAAAAAGCACGAAGGTTAATGTTTTGTACGATGGTACAAATTACAGAGCAACCAGTCTGACGGGAACAATTATTCCTGATGAGCTTATAACAGTAAAGAATCTTTATATTAACCCGGCAAACGGCTACTGCTATTATCCCGGATATCTTCATTATGACAGCTATCTGTATGTTTTTGATCTCAGTTCGGAAACATGGTATGGTGACTGCCGCTATGCAAAGTGGGATCTTGCTGATTTAGGGCTTCAAAGCGAAGAAACCGGCAGACAGGTTATTGAGGCTGTAGATGTTGATGATGATTACATATATTTAACGCTTTGCACAAATAAGGCAGACAGTAAAGACTCTTCAAGGTCCGTTGCCGTATTTGAAAATAATGTAAGCAGAGATTATCCGGTTTATGATGATGAAACAGGGGATATTGAAATTCCCGCAAGAGTTGAGCCTGCTGAAACGGTTGAAAGCTATACGACAGGTGCAAAAACCGTTGTCAGCCACGCTATGGCAAGACAAACATCTACGGCTACTATCGGATATTACCACTCCGCAATTATTAACGGTTATCTTGTAACATGGGATAATCAAGACTCACTTTCTCTTGCTTCGACCACAGCAGCTAAGACCGGGGCAATTTTCCATGTAACGGATTTAACCGATGTTGAGGGCAGCGGCGTAGGTGAAACGAAGGTTCATTATCTTGACAGCGGATTTTCCAAGCAGGCAGATTCAACAGGTGTGTATATGTCGCAGCTTATTCCCCTTGCAAACGACAAAACATGGAACTCTGTAACGAATGCGTATATAAGGTCAATTGTTGCCGAGGGAAGTACTATATATATTCTTACTACCTATACCGAAAAAACAGAAGACGGCGAAGAGGTTTATCGTGATAAGGTGTATATAACAGACTGGACAAATCCGCTTAAGCCGACGCTTCAGGCGCAGTTTGAATTCACAGATAATGTAGCAATGTCGGCTAAGACAAATCCGGATGTAACATCTTCGGTAACAGTATCTAATAATGACTCAAGGCTGTATTATTATGACGGTTACTTCTATATAACATCAGCATACGGACTGAATATTGTTAAAAAGTATAATGATGATAATGTTCTTGATCCGCAGCTTGTAGCAACCTATGATTATATGAATGAGGGAATAAAGTATAAAGCATTGGGAAAGACAGGAATTTCGTCAATTCCTATGGTTGTATCCGTCGGTAATTGTGTACTGTTGAACTATGAGACAGGTAGCAATTTATCCGGCAATCAGGTTGAACTGAGACTTAGCCCGGATAAGACGGAAATAAGCGAACAATTACAGCCGAATCTGAGTTATTACACCAGGAATCCCAGCATGGGCGCAACCCCACAGAATAAGATTGTGAGGTACGGAAACCGTATATATATAGTGGCAAGATATAATGGTTACCACGATGTATTACCGGCCCGCGTTCATGTGTTTGATTTTTCGAAGGCATTCCCTGTTGAGCTCAGCCTTGACCATATCAATGCAATAGTTTCCGCACCGTACACAGTAACGGGCAGCGGTATGGGAATCAATGCAGTACAGATTAAAGTTAACGGCGAGGAGCACTGGGTTAATGTAAGCAAGGCAAGCGGCAAATACGGTACATGGGAATACACTATCGAAGAGCCGGGAACATATACTATTGAGGCAACCGGCGCCACCTTGGTGGGGTATCCGAAAGAAGCAACGGCTGAACATGCTACATTTACGGTTGTTGCTACAGGTGATGTAGGATATGAAGCGGGAATTGAAGAAAAGGTAAATGACAACGGGGATGTAAGCGTTATTATAAGTCCCAGAATTGTTTCAAACTCAATGACAGGGTATATCGATGTTATGCCTGTTGCGGCAGCCTATAACGGAAATAAAATGATAACTGCTCAGTTCGGAACAAAGGTAAGAATTGAAAAGGGCGAAACATATGATTTTGAGCCGCTCACACTTTCGATTCCAGAGGATATTTCAGGCTATAAAGTTAAGACATTCTTGTTTGACGGAACAGAAACACTTTCAGCTATGGCAGACTTTATTGAAAAGGAATTTTAGCTTTAATTATGTGTTAGCTTCGGGCAATGCCCGAAGCTAACACATAAGCGTATAAATATATAGGCAGATTTTTTCTATAATCAGCCGGATAATACCGGACTAAGCATTTATGATTTGCATATTCGGTATCCGAATCATAAATGCTTGAAGTAAGCTCAGATAAGATTTCGGCAAGATGACTATTTAAAATGAGGTGTTAAAAGATGAAAAGAAAAGGAAAGGTTTTTGTATCTTTGGCGGTTGCAGCCGCAATGTTTATGAATGTTTCCGCAATGGCGGCTACAATATTTGAAGGTGATGCTGACGCTGATCTTTGGACTCAGGCTATATATACGGATCAGGTTCGTATATACGGGTCAAAAGGTTATAATTCCAATTGTCTTTGGCCGGGAGCAAGCTCGTCGAGAAACGCATACTATCCAAAATGTCTGCTTGACCCGGGTAGCTGGTCAACGAACGAGGTTTTCGGAAGTGAGTGCAGCGACTTGCTGTATACGGAGCCTGAAAATGCTAAGGACGCAATTGCCTATATGCTTGACGGGGACAGATTGCTTTCAAGCTACAGCATGTATGAATGGAACGGATTTTTGTTCGTATTAACGGGAGGGAACAAGGTTGAAATAACCACGGTCAGCGCGGAGGACGCGATGGGAATTGAAAAAGACTATCAAGTTGCCAAAAGGACGGACACAAGCGGGCTTGACAGCTATCTCTATGTATTTGATATAAGCCGGGGAGAGAACTATGATAAGTGCCGATACGCAAAGTGGAGCGCTGCGGATTTTGGGCTTCAGGCAGCTTCGGCATATCAGACAATGGAAAGCATAGCTGTTGATGATAATTATATCTATATAGTAACAAATAACGGTGAGACGGGAAATTATTCCCGTGGTATTGCAGTATTTGAAAACAATGTAGAGCGGGGGAAGGAAGCAGTCCTTCCGTCAAGAATTGATGCGGAAGACGAGAACTACAGCTACGGCGCAAAGAATTTTATCTCATCCTCCATGTATTATTCGAAATATTCTACAAGCTATAAGAGCACAGTGATAGACGGAAAACTCATCACTTGGGCGGATAGTATGACGGCGAGCCTTACCGCTCCGAGCAGTGCAAAGGCGGGATCGTTTATAAGAGTAACTCCCGTAAATGGCGCAATCGGTGATACGGTGACATATTATTCTTCAAACAGTTATAAGGGTCAAAGCGATTCGGCAGGAATCAGCCTCGATGAGCTTTTGGCTTGCGATGCGGCAAGCAGCTGGAGCGAAACTACTTCTCCGACCATCAGAGCCATAAATGTTTTGGGCAGCGAAATAACTTTCCTTGTCACCTATCAACTTGGAGGCAGTTATTACAAACAGGTATTTGTAACGGATTGGTCAGACCCTGCAGCGCCGGTACTTAAGGCGAGCTGTGCGTTTGATGACAGCGGTGCAAATGCTGCGGCAGAAAGCGGCACAACGCCGGATCTTTCGGGCGCAATATACACTTATGAAGGGTATATTTATGTTTCGGGCATATACGGCATAGATACAATTAAAAAATTTGACGATAAAAATAACTTAAGCCTGAGCTATAACAGCACTTTAGATATATCGTCCATTAATTCGGGAAAATATCTGATGAAACTGGCAGTCATTGGCGATTACCTCTACGGCTGGTACAATGCGAATCAGAATGAAGGGCGTGAAATCAAGGCAAAGCTAAACGAGGACAAGACGGAAGTGCTCAATGCGCTCAATCAAAGAGGCTCAAGGAAGCCCGGGGATGTTATTGTATACGGAAGCCGAATCTATACAATGTTTGCAGAATCACAGGTTGGGGATGCAGCCCGTCAGTCCTGCGTATTCGTTGCTAAAACGGATAAAATTATGCCTGTTTCCCTTTCGGTTGACTATGTTGAGGACAGTGTAATTGTTCCTTATACAATCAGGGGCACGGGATATAATATAAATTCCGTTGCAGTTAATATTAACGGCACCGATGCAGGTTATGTGAAAACAACAAATGACAGCGGCATCTGCAATTGGGAATATACGGTTTATGAGCCGGGAGATTACCTGATTTCTTTCACAGGAGCAACGGTTGAAGGTTATCCGAGCGTCGGCACAACAGAAACTGTTGATTTTACGGGCATTTCTAAAAATAACATAAGCATGACGGCGAGCTATGCGGTCAACGGCACGACGGCAGATGTAACTGCGCAGGTAGTAAATTCAAATGCAGTGACAATGAAGGTTATACCGATTACCTGTCTTTACAGTGACGGCGCAATGGAAGCTATTGCGATAGGCGCCGCAACAGAGATTGCTCCGGGCGGAACCGAAGAAATCGGCGGTATGAGTCTTAAGATTCCGGCAACTGCGGTGAATTATACAATAAAAACATTCTTAATTGACGGATTTGATACAATCGTACCCTTGACGGAGGCATATGTAAAATAACTCATCACAAAGGAAAGGATAGACACTATGAACTGGTTTAAAGACGCAAGATTCGGTATGTTCATTCATTGGGGGGCATATTCTGTCACAGAAAGAGGAGAATGGACTTTCAACCGCGAATACATAACCAAAGAAGAATATACAGAAAAGTATGTCAATAACTTTAAAGCGGAGAATTATAACCCAAGAGAGTGGGCGCGCCTTGCAAAGAGGGCGGGTATGAAATATATGGTATTGACAACAAGACATCACGACGGTTTTGCCCTTTTTGATACAAAGACATCTGATTTCAATGCGGTTAAATTAGGACCGCATAAGGATTTGGTGCGTGAATTTGCCGATGCGGTGAGAGCGGAAGGTCTTAAAGTGGGCTTTTATTTCTCTCCTGCGGACTGGAATCATCCCGATTATCCAAACGCATATCTTCGCGATTGGCCTGATGAATGGGCGGATGAAGCTGCGAGAAAGAGGTTTGTTGCATATTATAAGGAACAGCTTCGTGAGCTTATGACAAATTACGGAAAAATCGACATTCTTTGGTATGACGGCTGTATTCCGAAGCCTCTCGACGGAGAAGAAGTAAATGCAATGGTGAGAGAGCTTCAACCTGAGATTATGATAAGCAGCCGAAACGGCAGGCCGTATGATTTTGTTGTGTCCGAACAGGCAATTGTTGCGCCTAAAGAGGATATTCCGTGGGAAGCTTGTATGACGCTTAACGGCAACTGGGGTTATCATTCGGGGGATATGGATTATAAGACCCCGAAGGAGGTTCTTAAGATGCTGTTTAAGACAGCATCGGACGCCGGAAATCTCTTGCTCAATGTGGGACCGAAACCTGACGGCACTATTCCGGAGCAGTCGGTTAAAATTCTCGAAAGGGTAGGCGAGTGGCTGGAGAAAAACGGCGAGGCTGTTTATGCCAGCGAAAGACATCCGTTCTCATGGGGAATGTCCCATATGCTGACGGTTAAGGGAAGTACGGTATATGTTCATCTTCTTTATGCGATGCCTGAAAATAATATATGCATTGCGGAAATTAAGAATAAAGTTAAAAGAGTGTATCGTCTTGCAACGGGCGAGGAGCATAGATTTGAACAAAGGGAAGACGGCCGTTTGTTTATCTATGATGTAAACGGCCATTTTGAAAATGACATGGTTTTAACCTACGCAGTTGAAATTGAAGGTCAACCTGAGGCTCTTATTAAAAGAACTTCCTTCTGGATTCCGGGTGAGGAGGATTAAAACGGCACGCTAAGGCAGATAGGTTCTTGCATAGAATGCGATTTTATTTTTATTTCATATATTTGCAGCTTATTTTTAATCAATTTTCGAGTATATGCCAAGCGTTTTAAAATTCGCTTGCAGATAAAGATTTTTTTGGTTAAAAAAACAAAAATTACATTGTTTAATTAAGTGTCATTGAGACAAACTAAACTTGAAAACAAAACATGAAAAATTCAAAGATTTTTGATGTTTTGGATAATAAGGGAGGTGAGTCAGAGATGGCTAACAGCAATAATGGTGTAGTAGTTCCACAGGCAAGAGCTGCCATGGATAAATTCAAAATGGAAGCTGCAAACGAAGTAGGCGTACAGCTTAAGGAAGGTTACAACGGTGACCTCACTTCAAGACAGGCAGGTTCTATCGGAGGCCAGATGGTTAAGAAGATGATCAAGAAGGCTGAAGAGGATTTAGCTAACGGTCAGAGCATGTAATTGGCTTATATAAGATAAAATGCGAAGATTTTATAATCTTCGCATTTTTTCATAATTCCTATTGCAAAGTCAGGCAAATTTTGTTATACTAATATTATAAAATACGGGGTTATGGCGGAAAAAGCTTAACTACATATAAAAGGAGAAACGAAAAGATGGAACAGTATTTTCTTGCGGTTGATATAGGTGCGTCAAGCGGCAGACACATTTTGGGCAGGCTTGAGAACGGGAAAGTAACATTGGAGGAAGTATACCGTTTTAAAAACGGATTTGTTGAGAAAAACGGGCATTTCTGCTGGACACACGACAGGCTTTTTGAAGAGATAAAAAACGGTCTTAAAAAGTGTAAGGAAATTGGCAAAATTCCAACAACAATGGGAATTGATACCTGGGGTGTTGATTTTGTTCTTCTGGATAAGGAGGATAATATTCTCGGTGATACGGTTGCGTACCGCGATTCAAGAACCGAGGGTATGATTGAAAAGGTAGAGGCTGTTATCCCTCCCGAGGAGCTGTATTCAATAACAGGAATCCAGAAGGAAAATTATAATACGATTTATCAGCTTTTCGCCGTAAAGGAAGAAAATCCGGAGCATATGGAAAAGGCGGAAACCTTTCTTATGACTCCCGAATATTTCAATTTTCTCCTTACAGGCAAGAAAATGAATGAGTATACAATAGCAAGCACGACGGGTCTGCTTGACGCCAAAACAAAAAAGTGGAGCTATGATATAATTGAGCGCCTTGGCTATAAAAAGAGTCTGTTCGGTGAGCTTTATCCGCCGAAAACCGTTGTGGGCGGCTTTACACCCGAAATCCAAAAGGAGGTTGGCTTTGACTGCACAGTGGTTCTTCCCGCGACGCATGACACGGGAAGTGCGGTTTTGTCTGTCCCCACAAAGGGCATGAATAATGTTTATATAAGCTCCGGAACATGGTCGCTTATGGGCGTTGAGAGCGAAACCGCTGACTGCAGCGAGGAAAGCCGCAGACTGAATTTTACAAACGAGGGCGGCGTTGAATACCGTTACCGTTATCTTAAAAATATTATGGGACTTTGGATGCTGCAATCCATTAAGAGAGAGTTAAACGACGAATACGGGTTCGGCGAAATATCCGATAAATCCAGAGAATGTGGCAATTTTAAAGCCATTGTTGATGTCAACGATAATATTTTCTTAGCGCCCAAGAGTATGATTGAGGCGGTTAAGACGGGCTGCAAGAAATATAACCAGGCCATACCGCAGAATGTTTTTGAGGTTACGCAGTGCGTATATTTAAGCCTTGCAAAATGCTACGCAGACACCATAAAAGAAATTGAAAAAATGCTGGGAAGAACCTTTGACAGTATAAGCATAGTGGGCGGAGGCTGCCAGGACGGATACTTAAACGAGCTTACCGCAAAAGCGACCGGAAAAACTGTTTATGCAGGACCGATTGAAGCTACTGCCCTCGGCAATATCCTTGCTCAGATGATGAGCAAGGGCGTTATAAAAACCGTTGATGAGGCGAGAGATATTATCAGAAATTCCTTTGAAATCAAGGAAGTAAAGGCATTTTTGGACGGCGGAAAATGAAAACAATATTAAGGCACGAGAAGAAAATCATTGCAGTCTTTTTGGTATTTATGGGTGTGCTTTCTGTATTTTTCGGATACTTTGCGGTGAAAAACGGAGAGCCTTATACGACAGAGAAAAAGGTAGCTTTAAGCACAGAGGATTACGGCGCTGAAAACGGGATAGACATAAATTCGGCAAAGAAAGAGGAGTTGTGCCAATTAAAGGGCGTTGGCGAAAAGATTTCGGAAAGGATACTGAAAGCCCGCGATGAAATGGGCGGATTCAAAAGTGTTGACGATTTGCTGTATGTTGACGGAATAGGGAAAAGCAAAATTAAAGATATAAAGAAAGCTGCAAAAGTTATTAAAGAACAGTAGCTGTTTTTGGGAAGGTATAAAATGGGTTTTTTAGGTTACGGAAATTATAATAAGCCGGGCCCGGGCATTGAAAAGAATGAGCCGGAAAAAAGGGCGGTATTTAAATTTTTTGAGCTCTATTTCAGAAAATTCTGGAAGATAATGAATATTGCGCTTATATATTTCTTTGCGGCAATACCTGTGTTTGTCATAGTTTTTGCGGCGTCGTTTTTTGTTGAGCTGTCGTTTATGAATCTTAACGGCGGCGCTATGATTGACCTGCTTCAGGGTGAGTATATGTATGTGGTTTTCCTCTATGATATGCTTATAAGCTTTGTATTTGTTGCATTTATCGGCGCAGGACCGGCCTCGGCGGGGCTGAACTATGTTTTGGGCTGCTTCGCAGACGACTGCCACACCTTTATTTGGCAGGATTTCCGCGATAAATTCAAGGAGAACTTCAAACAGTCCTTACTTGTTTTTGTAATTGACCTGATTGTGTTTGTTCTGCTGAGCTTTGCATTTATAATTTATTACAGTTTCGGCGGAGCAATAGGCTATATAAGATATATTATTGCGGTCATAGGCGTTATCTTTGCGGCAATGCACCTTTATATCTACCCTATGCTTGTGAGTTACGAGCTTAAAATAAAAGATATATATAAAAATGCATTTATTCTGACAATGGGAAAACTGCCTGTAAACCTTATTTTACTGGCAATAATAATATTTTTGCACTACGCCTTATTTAATATTCTGAGCGGCTTGAAGCTGATGATACCGATTTATATTTTGGGCGAGGGATTTTTGCTGTACGGAATAACAGGCTTTATAGCAAGCTTTCGGGCGGAAAGTATGTTTAAGAGATTTTTCAAAGTGAAAGGGGAGGATGATAGTGGAAACGCTGTCGGTAATTAAAGAGAGAAGAGCGGTCAGAGGTTTTGATCCGGAAAAACAAATACCGGAGGATAAGCTTGGCAAAATAGTTGAGAGCGCAATGTATGCTCCGATGGCGCTGAACAGAGTTTCGTGGCATTTAACGGTGGTTCAAAACAGAGAGTTTTTAGACGAAATGGTTCTTGATATTATCGGAAAGCTCAGTGAAAATCCGACCGAACATATTAAAATGCGGCTTGCGATGCCGAAATTCAGCCCGTTTTATCATGCGCCGACGGTTATATTTGTAACCGGCGACAAGGAAAATGTTTACACCGGAAACAATGCCGGTGCAGCAATCGAAAATATGCTTCTTTCCGCAAAGGATATGGGCATTGACAGCTGCTGGGTAGGAATGGCAAACGACTTCTTAAAATCCGATAAGGGTAAAAAATATATGGATAGGCTCAATACTCCGAGCGGATGGGAAATAGTCGGAGCAGTGGCTTTGGGGTATGCTGAAAAAGACGCGCCGATGCCTGATAAGCATATGGACGAGATAGATGAGATAGTGAAGTATATAAGATGAACTACAGAATAAAAATTCAGTATGACGGGACGAGATACAGCGGCTGGCAGCGACTTGGCGGCGGCGAAGGCACTATACAGGGAAAAATTGAAGAGGTTTTGTCAAAATTATTCGGACACAAGATAGAAATTCACGGGGCCGGCAGAACTGACGCCGGGGTTCATGCGGCAGGTCAGGTTGCGAACTTTAAGGTAAATACCGATAAATCCGCGGAGGAGATAATTGAGTACCTTAACAGATACCTCCCCGAAGATATTGCGGTCACCGAAATTTCCGAGGCAGATGACCACTTCCACAGCCGACTTAGCGCAAAAGAAAAGATATACATATACCGTATAACAAATTCGTATACTTCAAATGTTTTCCAGAGACGCTTTATATATCAGCTGCCGCAGAAGCTGGATATTGAAAAAATGCGCGAAGCGGCAGATTATTTTCTCGGCGAGCATGATTTCAGAGCCTTTTGCAGCAACCGTCATATGAAGAAAAGCTCCGTGCGCCGAATTTATTCCGTAGAAATTGAAAAAATCGGTGACGAGATTCGGTTTACTTTTCGGGGCAACGGATTTTTGTATCATATGGTGAGAATTATTGTCGGAACGCTGATTGAGGTCGGTTTGGGGGAGCGGAAACCGGATGAAATTCCGAAAATAATCGCTTCCCGTTCAAGGGACAATGCAGGTAAAACCGCACCTGCCAAGGGACTTACGCTTTTTGCGGTGCGGTATGACGGAGAATAGTTAATTATTTTGGACATAATATTCCGTAAGTCCCATAAAAATTGCCCAGGCAATTTTTTGCTGATAGCTTTCGGTCATGAGAAGCGCGGCTTCGTCAGGATTAGACAAAAAACCACATTCAATCAAAACAGAGGGAACGGTCACATCTTTTAAGATGTATATGCTGTTCCCCGTTTTTATTTCCCGGGTGTTTTCCGGGTCGGCATTTTTTATAAGCGAAGCCTGCATGATTTTCCCAAGCGTTTGACTTTCTTCAGAATTGGGGGCGCAAAAAACCTGAGCGCCGCTGTATTTACTGTCGGAGAATTTATTCATATGAATACTGACAAAGGCGTCGGCGCCTGCCTTTTGCGGAAGCTCTTTACGCTGCATAAGGTCCGATTTTTTCTGGGAAATATTTTTAGGTCGGTCAGGGTCGGCTGTGTTAGTATCTGTAGTTCTGGTAAGAATGGCTATTCCGCCGTTTTCCTCTATAAATTCCTTAAGATACAGGGCGATTTTAAGATTAAGTTCCTTTTCAACAGCATCTCCCTCGGACGCTCCTGCGTCAATCCCCCCGTGACCCGGGTCAATAACAAAAACCTTACCGGCAGCCGGAGTTGAAAAAGTCGTAACCGTTTCTTTCCCGGAAGTAAAAAAAGTCAGATAGATAAAGGCAAATGACATCAGCAGCGTCACCGCCCCGAAAATTAAATGCCCTCTTTTCAAAATCATAAACAAAACAACCACCTCATACAATTTATATGAAGTGGTTTTAAATTTAATTGCTTTTCTTGTAAAAAATTTTGGGGAAATACTTATCAATAAGGCTGAACTTTTTTGTTCCGAAGTGATACCCCAAGGGATAAAGAAACAGAACCAGTGCAACGGGGACAATATAGACAAGCAGATTATTGTGGTAATTTGTAAGGAAATATACGAAATGAAAGTGGAGAAATGTGTATATATCCCAAAACAGGCCGATGATTCCGCTGTTTATCCCCGTTATTTTGCCGATAATAATGAAAATCAGGGAAACAATTGAAATTATAATCCCGAAAAAGCCGCCCCAGAATGCGGTTTTGATGCTGTCATCGCCTTGCTGTAAATCGGATTTTCCCGCCCTCCAGCCAAGGGAGTATGTTCCGCAGAAATATCCTAAGGACATAATAACGGTAAAAATTTTCGGAAAGTCAAACGCTATTGAGAAGAAGATGGGCCAGTATATCATAAGCAAGAATAAATATCCGCCCCAGTTCCGCCTTGCAAGCTTGAAAATATGCATAATCATAATAAAAAACTCCATTCTGCCGCCCTGCACCGACGCAAAATTTGACCGTCCTTATCGGCAGGCAAGTGATGATAAGGGGTTTTGCGCCAATGGGCGTTTTGTACGCTTTGGCTTTGCGGATAAGCCATAGCCTTCATTGCAGACAGCACTATAGCCTTTATCGCAGACAGCGCCTCTGCCGCAAAATTCTTTGCTCTGCTTCGCTTTTATGAGCAATGTCCGTTTCCGGGTCGGTATACTCTTAAGGGCAGTGTGCAGAAATCCGATATTGCACTGCCGTGCCGTAATATTATAAAAATAAAGACACACGAAACTGCGTGTGTCTTTTGGAGCGGAAGACGAGATTCGAACTCGCGACGTTCACCTTGGCAAGGTGACGCTCTACCACTGAGCCACTCCCGCATTTCCTTGCATTGATATTATAAGTGAAAAACTCAAATTTGTCAAGTGGATATTCTGAAATAATTTGAAAAAATAATAAAAGGGCGTTAAATAAGCTATTCATACAAAAGAATTGAGAATTTTTGTGCAAAATGACGAATAAAAAAAGAGCTGAATTTGTAGATTTTTAAGCTGTATTTTGATATAATTATTAAGTATGAGAGAATCGAGTATTACGACCTTATGCTTTAAGCTTGTGCACACATACGGATTCGTATGGATGTGCTGAGCTTATATTGTGCTTTATAAAAGCAGTATGTTATTGGAGTTAAAAATCCGTTTGTAAGTTTGCGGAAAATAAACTTTCACAAAATCACTAAGGAGGGTTTATACTGATGAAGCAGACGATTGCTTTCAGAGGAACAAAAGAGCAGGAAGAAAAGCTTATGGCGGTTATTGAAAGCCATAAGGGACAGGAAGGAGCTGCTATTCCTGTGCTTCACGAGGCGCAGGAGATTTACGGGTATCTTCCCATAGAGGTGCAGAAAATGATTTCGGCGGGTTTGGACATCCCGCTTGCCGAAATATACGGAATAGTTACTTTTTATGCGCAGTTTTCCGTAAATCCGAAGGGTAAATACCAGATAGGCGTCTGTCTGGGCACGGCTTGCTATGTTAAAGGTTCGGGCGATGTTTTGGATAAGGTTAAGGAACTTTTGGGAATTGATGTGGGTGAATGTACACCTGACGGATTATTCTCTATTGATGCAACGCGCTGTATCGGTGCCTGCGGACTGGCTCCGGTTATGACTGTTAATGATGATGTATACGGCAGACTACTTCCCGATGATGTGGAAGGCATACTCGCCAAATATAAGGATTAAGAGGTACAACCATGCTATTGTCTGATATAAAAAATATTTTGAACGCTGATATTTTAAGCGGAGAGGATGAGGCTGCGCTTTCTGAAAAGGACATTCACACCGCCTGCGGATGTGATCTTATGAGCGATGTATTGGCATTTGTTAAGGACCAGTCGCTTCTTCTTACAGGGCTTATCAATTCTCAGGTAATAAGAACTGCGGAAATGATGGATATTATAGCCGTTTGCTTTGTCAGAGGGAAAACCCCTTCCGAAGAGGTTATAAGCCTTGCAAAGGATAAGGATATAACTATATTGCAGACGGATTATCCTCTGTATGTTGCTTGCGGCAAGCTCTATAAGCAGGGGCTGGGAGCGAAAAATGATTAAGCGGTATATATTACCGGGAGATGACTTTTCGGTTGCCGGAGAGGCATCCAGCAGCTTTAAGGCTGTGCTTAAAAAACTCGGGATAGATCCGGATATTATCAGACGCATTAGCATTGCTATGTATGAAGCGGAAATCAATACGATTATCCACGGCGGAGGCGGCGAATGTGAGGCGGAAATTCAGGATAAGAAGGTAACTCTTGTGTTCCGCGACCACGGCCCCGGAATAGCAAATATTGACCTTGCCATGCAGGAGGGATATTCCACTGCGGGTGACCGTATAAGGGAGCTCGGATTCGGCGCCGGGATGGGACTTCCGAATATTAAAAGATATACAGATGAGATGCGAATTGAAACTGCCCCGGGAAAGGGGACTGTGATGACATTGGTGATAAATCTGTGAGGTGATGTATTGTGGAGTATTTTCATTCGGTAACACTGGACAGAAGTAAATGTCACGGCTGCACAAACTGTATAAGACACTGCCCTACCGAGGCAATAAGAGTGCAAAACGGTAAGGCGAAAATAATAAAAGAACGCTGCATAGACTGCGGCGAATGTATAAAGGTGTGTCAGTCGCACGCAAAAATAGTTGCGGCGGATGACTTTTCCATGCTTGAAAATTTCAAATATAATGTGGCAATGCCCGCACCTTCGTTTTACGGACAGTTCCGGTGCGAAAACAGCGTCGGAAAAATCCTGACAGCGTTCAAGCGGATAGGCTTTGACGATGTGTTTGAGGTGGCACGGGGAGCGGAGTATGTGAGCGCTGCGACGAGAAAACTTCTTGCGCAGGGTAATCTTAAAAAGCCGGTTATAAGCTCAGCATGCCCTGCGGTTTTAAGACTTATAAGGGAAAGATTCCCAAATTTACTGGGAAATGTGCTTAATCTTTTGTCGCCCATGGAGGCGGCGGCTATCCTTGCAAGAGAGGACGCCCGTAAAAAAACCGGGCTTTCGGATGAGGAAATCGGAATATTCTTTATTTCGCCGTGTCCCGCCAAGGTGACGAGCATCAAATCACCGCTGACATTGAAGAAGTCGAATGTAAGCGGCGCAATAACCTCAAAGGATGCTTTTGCGAAAATCCGCCCGATTGTTGAAACGATTGAGGAGGACGAAACGCTGAGCACGGCGGGGTATGAAGGAATTTTCTGGGCGAGCAGCGGCGGCGAATGCTGCGGCTCCGGCGTTGAAGATTATATGGCGGTTGACGGTATACATAATGTTATCAATGTGTTGGAGGAGATTGAGTACGGGAAGGTAAGTTCGGTTGAATTTGTAGAGCTTTCCGCCTGTACGAGCGGCTGCTCCGGCGGTCCGCTTAATATAACAAATCCGTTTTTGGCGTCCAGACGAATTTCACAGCAGTCCAAAAAAAAGACTGTTTTGCGGAAAATAGAGAATCCGGACATAGAGAAACTTAAATGGAGTGAAGAGGTCAAAAGCGCTCCTGTTTCGCCGCTTGACGAGGATTTGGACGAGGCTATGCGCAAAATGGAGCTTATGGATGAGATATATGCAAGACTTCCGAAGCTTGACTGCGGTTCCTGCGGCGCACCGTCCTGCCATGCTCTTGCAGAAGATATTGCAAGAGGGTTTGCAAACGAAAATGATTGCATATTCCGAATGAGGGAGCGTGTCCGCGAACTCGCCGGGGAGCTTTTTGAGCTTAATGAGAATTACAGAGATTCTAAGAATAATGGGGAATAAAGAGTATGAAGGTATCAGAGCTTTCAAAGAAGCTTAATATGGAAGTTTTAACAAGCTCCGATTACGAGGACCACGAGGTTACGGGGTGCTACATAGGCGACCTGCTAAGCTGGGTAATGGGCAGGGCGCAGTCGGGCGATGCATGGATTACCATAATGAGCAATATAAATATTGTCGCCGTTGCTTCTCTTACCGACGCGGCCTGCATAATTCTATGCGAGGGGGTTTTCCCCGAAACAGAGGTTATCGAAAAGGCAAACAGTCAGGGAATAATTATTTTAAGGAGCAGCCTAACCGCATATGAAATTGCCTGCCGTATTGAAAAATTGGGCAAATTGGACGGAGATTGATATGCTTTACTATGATTTTCATATTCATTCCGCCCTGTCGCCTTGCGGCGATAAGGATATGACCCCGAACAATATTGTTAATATGGCGGCTTTGTCAGGACTCGACGCAATAGCAGTATCCGACCACAACACGGTAGGAAATGTCAGGGCGGCAATAAAGGTTGGGGAAAGCTGCGGAGTTTCGGTTATTCCGGGAATGGAGGTCGAAACGGCAGAGGAGGTTCATATTCTGACCCTCTACCCAAGCATTGAGGCGGCGGAGTTCGCAGCGGAAAGGGTTTATGAAAGCCTTCCTGATATAAAGAACCGCCCGGAAATTTTCGGAGAGCAGCTTAAAATGGACGAAAATGACGAGGTTATCGGTGTTGAAGAAAAACTTTTGATTTCGCCCACTACTCTTTCTATGGAAGGTCTGTTTGATTTGGTTTTGGAAACGGGCGGACTGTTTATACCCGCTCATGTGGACAGACATTCGTACAGCGTGCTGACAAATCTGGGGTTTATTCCGGATAATTTGGATATAAGGAATATTGAGGTGTCGAAAAAAGTCGATGACCTTGAGGCTTATCTGGACAGCCGCTCCGATTTGAGAAAATATTATATATTCCGAAACTCGGACGCCCATTATCTTGAGAACATTTCTCAGCGGAGCGAATATATTGACTGCGAAAGCGCGGCAGATATTTTTAAAAACAGGTGAAAACATGAAAGAATTATCGCTTCATATATTGGACATAGCGAAGAATTCCGTTAAGGCAAGAGCGGACTGTATTAAAATCACAGTGAATGAAGATGAAGAAAAAAATCTTCTGACAATAGATATAGAGGACAATGGCTGCGGAATGAGTGAGGAATTTCTTAAAACGGTAAAGGACCCGTTTTCCACCACACGCACCACGAGAAAGGTAGGAATGGGCATATCGCTTTTTGAGGCTGCGGCCAAGCAGTGCGGCGGGAAACTCGATATATTTTCCGAGAAGGGAAAAGGGACAAGGGTTAGTGTTTGTTTTGAATACAACCATATTGACCGTGCTCCGTTAGGAGATATGGCGGGAACAATGGTTACCCTGATTTCGGGTTCACCAGGGATAAATTTCATATACAGTCACACCAAAAACGGGAGAAACTTCACAATGGACACGGCGGAGTTTAAAAAAGTTTTGGGAGATGTTCCGCTTGATACGCCGGAGGTTCTTTTGTGGATTGAAGATTATATAAAAGAAGGAATTTCAGATTTACAGTAAATTATGGCTCTATCTAAGCATAAGGGCTTCATCATATTATTTTTAAGGAGGACAATTATGAAAAGTTTGGCAGAATTACAGGAAATTCGGAACAGAGCTTTAAATCAGGTTAATTTGCGCAAGGAGCGCGAGGATGGAATCCGGGTTGTTGTGGGAATGGCAACTTGCGGAATCGCTGCGGGCGCACGCCCTGTTTTAAACGCTTTTGTGCAGGAGGTTGAAAAACGCAGTCTTGAAAATGTAATGGTAACGCAGACGGGCTGTATCGGTATGTGCCGTTTGGAGCCTATCGTTGAGGTGTATGTTCCCGGCGAAGAAAAGGTGACATATGTTCATATGACAGCGGAAAAAGCTGCCCGTGTCGTAGCGGAGCATTTAATAAATAACCGCCCTGTTGCAGAGTACACCATAGGTGCGGAAACTAAATAATAGGAGGAAATTATAAATGAATATATATAGATCTCATGTATTGATTTGCGGCGGAACAGGCTGCACATCCTCCGGCTCAAAAAAGCTTCAGGAGGAGTTTGATAATCAGCTTAAGGCAAGCGGTCTTGAAAATGAAGTAAAGATTGTCCAGACGGGCTGCTTCGGACTTTGTGCGCTTGGTCCTATCGTGGTTGTTTATCCTGAAGGCGCTTTTTACAGCCGGGTTAAAGAAGAGGATGTAAAAGAAATTGTCAGCGAGCATCTTTTAAAGGGCCGTATCGTGAAAAGACTTTTATACAGCGAAACGGTTGAAGGTGACAATGTAAAATCCCTGAATGAAACAACCTTTTACGCAAAGCAGCACCGTGTTGCACTTCGTAACTGCGGTGTTATTAACCCCGAAAATATTGATGAATATATAGCGGTTGACGGGTATCAGGCGCTTGCTAAAGTATTAACGGAAATGACGCCGGAACAGGTTATCCAGATAGTTAAGGATTCCGGACTCCGCGGCAGAGGCGGCGGCGGCTTCCCCACAGGTACGAAATGGGATTTCACATATAAGGCACAGGGCGACCAAAAGTATGTTTGCTGTAATGCTGATGAAGGCGACCCGGGCGCATTTATGGATCGTTCCGTACTTGAGGGTGACCCGCACAGCGTTATTGAAGCTATGGCAATCGCGGCGTTTGCTGTTGGCGCAGACCAAGGCTATATATACATAAGAGCGGAGTATCCTATTGCCGTTGAAAGACTTAATATAGCAATCAAGCAGGCAAGGGAATACGGCCTTTTAGGTAAGGATATTTTTGGAACAGGATTCAATTTTGATTTGGAACTTCGTCTTGGCGCAGGCGCATTTGTCTGCGGAGAAGAAACAGCTCTTCTCACATCTATTGAAGGCAGAAGGGGAGAACCCCGTCCCCGTCCTCCGTTCCCGGCAGTTAAGGGACTTTGGGGCAAGCCTACGCTTCTTAACAATGTTGAAACCTATGCGAATATCACGCAGATTATATTAAACGGTCCCGAATGGTTTGCTTCTATGGGAACTGAAAAATCAAAGGGAACAAAAGTATTTGCTCTCGGCGGAAAGATTAACAACACAGGTCTTGTTGAAATTCCGATGGGAACAACTCTCCGTGAAATTGTTGAGGAAATCGGCGGCGGTGTTCCGAACGGAAAGAAGTTCAAGGCTGCGCAGACGGGCGGTCCGTCAGGCGGATGTATACCGGCAGAGCTTATAGATACACCCATTGATTATGATTCTCTTATTCAGATTGGCTCCATGATGGGTTCGGGCGGTCTTATCGTTATGGATGAGGACAACTGTATGGTTGATATTGCTAAGTTCTTCCTTGAATTTACGGTTGACGAATCCTGCGGTAAGTGCGCACCCTGTCGTATCGGAACAAAGAGACTTTATGAGATTCTTGAGAAAATTACAGAGGGCAA
>JAEDLZ010000009.1 GCA_016303265.1 Clostridiales bacterium | reverse complement strand
GCGGTTTTGTGAAAATCATTTAAATTTTTTTGTCTGATAAAGAACCGCAAATTATCAATATGCAAAATTTTACCGCAAAGGCTGACCGCGCATTTAACTTTACCCGTATTTTTCGCAAAATATCAGTATAAATTTGCGTTAAAATACCCATATTATATTTATAAAGGCAATCCGCTGTGCTTTATCACTCTGAAAGGTGAAAGAAATTCCTTGCCGAGGCCGTGCGCTGCTCTGTTTTCAGCGTTTAAAGCTTTTAAGGGGAAAATTCCTGACCTTTTTGGCGCACAGCTTCTGCAAAAATAACACCGGATTAACCTACCCGGGTATAAACCAAAACTGTATTTTAATCAGGAGGATTTATGGAACATCTCAGCTACACAATAAAAGACGAAGCCGGAATCCACGCCCGTCCGGCAGGACTAATCGTAAGCGGCGCAAAGAATTTTGACTGCAAAATTCTCATTAAGCTTTCAGAAAAAACCGCTGATGCAAAAGGTTTGTTTTCCATAATGGGACTTGCCGCAAAAAAGGGAGATACTCTTCAGATGGAGTTTTGCGGAGATGATGAAGCGGCCGCAAAAGAATATTTCGAGAATTTTCTACCGAAATATTTGTAATATCTGACGCCCATTAAGCAGCAGTCATAATAAAAACATTACAAGGCAGGGATAAAAATGATTGAGCTGACAGGCAAAGGCGTATCGGGCGGCTTTGCAATCGGAAAAATAAATTTTATAGACGAGAAAGCCGTTACGGTTGAAAAGCGCAGGGTGAGCGATACGGACGCCGAGCTTAAACGGTTTGACCTTGCGCTCAAAACCGCTTCCGGCGAGCTTGACGCTCTCTATAGGGAAGCGGTTTTGAGCGTAGGCAAAGGCGAAGCGGAAATTTTTAATATTCACAAAATGATGCTGGAGGATTTCGACTACCTAAGTTTCGCCAGGGATATGATAAAAAATGAATGCGTCTGTGCCGAGTATGCAGCCTCTGTGACAAAAGAAAAATTTTCCCATATGTTTTCTTCCATGGAGGATACATACATGAAAGAGCGCGCAAAGGATGTGCGCGATGTGTCCGACAGGCTTATTAACATTTTAGAAGGAAAAAATCAAACAGAAACTTGTTCTCTTTCAGGAATTGTTGCGGCGGAGGACCTTACTCCAAGCCAAACAGTAACCCTTGACAAAAAGGCAGTCTGTGCTTTTATAACCCGTGCAGGGTCAAAAAATTCCCATACGGCAATACTTGCAAGGAGCATGAATATTCCCGCTGTTGCGGCTCTTAAAGATTCGCTGCGCCCGGAATACAACGGACACACTGCCGTTATTGACGGCTTTTCCGGAAAAGTTTATATTGACCCTACGGATGAAATTATCAAAAAGGCGGAAAAAGAAATCCGAAACGAATCCGAGGTTGCCGAGCAGCTTCGGACCTTAGCCGGGAAACCCACCGTGTCAACCGACGGAACAAAAATAAATCTTTTTGCAAATATCGGCGGACTTACCGACCTTGAGGGTGTTATAGAAAACGACGCCGAGGGAATCGGACTTTTCAGAAGTGAATTTATTTTTTTAGGGAGAAACAGCGCACCCACAGAAGTTGAGCAATTTGAAATATATAAAAGAGCGGCGCAGCGCATGGAGGGCAAAAAGGTCATTATAAGGACCCTTGATATCGGTGCGGACAAAAATGCCGATTATCTCAATATATCCAAAGAAGAAAACCCCGCCATGGGACTTCGGGCAATTCGGTTCTGCCTTCTCCACCGGGATATTTTCAAGACACAGCTTCGGGCAATTCTTCGGGCTTCCGCTTACGGAAATATTTCAATTATGTTTCCTATGATAATAAGCCGAAGCGAAATACTTTCCGCAAAAAATATCCTTGCGGAGGCAAAGAAAGAGCTTTCAGCCGAAAATATCCCCTTTAACGAAAATATCGAAGTGGGAATTATGATTGAAACCCCCGCAGCAGCGCTCCTGAGCGATACTCTCGCCCAAGAGGCGGACTTTTTCAGCATAGGAACCAACGATTTGACTCAATATGCCCTCGCCGTTGACCGCCAGAACAGTGCTGTCAGCGACCTTTGCAGTGAAAATATCGGTGCGGTTTTAAAGCTTATTTCAATGACAGCCCTAAACGGGAAAAAATCGGGAATATGGGTCGGCGTCTGCGGCGAATTGGCGGCGGATACCTCTCTTACCGAATTTTTTATCAAGTCGGGAATAACAGAGCTTTCCGTTTCGCCCCGTTATATTCTAAAGCTTCGCAAGAAAATCCGGGAAATATAACCTTCGGAAAAATTATTTCTAAAGTTTATACAATACTATTTTGAGCCTTACTGTTTTCCTCCGCCCTTGCCCGTTATTAACCGTAGGTATCATAGGCTGTAACAAAGCCGCTTCCTTAAAAATTAAACAGAGTAGGGGCTATAGCAAAATGAAATCATTTTGCCATAGCCCCTTTTTCATTTTTTAAAACCATTTTTTCTGAAATTCTATTTTAAAATCATTTTGATACAGTCCCTTATATCCTATTCATAAAACCTATATAGTAACAAATTTTGAAAGTATCGGCGGCCTACTTGTCCTCATTTTTTCTGCTCAAAATTTTCTCTATGTGATACCTGGGCCGCTGTTTGCTTTCCATATATGCCTTACCGATATACTGTCCCACAATTCCGAGAGCAAAAAGCTGAACTCCGCCAAGAAACCAAATGGAAATAATAAGTGATGTCCAGCCGGGAGAAGTCTTTCCGAAAATATAGGAGCAAAGAGCATATATAAGAGCCGCCATGGAAAAAAGTATAATAACCGCACCCAAAATGGCTATCATATTTATAGGCTTTATGCTGAATGAAGTAATCCCGTCCAGGGCAAAGGCCGCCATCTTTCTGAAAGGATACTTACTCTTTCCTGCCGCTCTTTTTCCTCTTTCATAATATACCGTATCGGTTTTAAAGCCTATGTCTGAAACAATACCCCGCAGAAATATATTTCTCTCTTTATATTCAAGCACCGCCTCCATGGCTCTTTTGCTTAAAAGCCTGTAATCCGCATGGTTATAAACCGTTTTAACTCCCAAACGACTCATAAATTTATAAAATTCATGTGCTGTTGCTCTTTTAAAAAATGAATCCGATTTTCTTCCGCTCCTCACTCCGAAAACAATATCTGCTCCGCTTATATATTTATCAATCATTTCTTCTATTACAAAAACATCGTCCTGTAAATCAGCATCAATCGTAACGGACATATCACACATATCCTTTGCCGTTTCCAGTCCCGCTATAAGAGCGTTTTGATGACCCACATTTGAGGACAGATTCAATCCGCAGACATATTCATTTTTATTATACTCTTCTTCAATTATCTCCCATGTTTTGTCACGGCTTCCGTCATTGACAAGCATTATTCCGCTGTCACGGCTGATTTTTCCCTTTGATATAAGGCTTTTTAAAGCCTCCGTAAGCTTTGAAACCGTCAAAGGCAAAACCTCTTCTTCATTGAAACAGGGGACTATTATAAACAGTCTGTTCATTTCATTTCCTCTTTATAACAATATTTTTTCAAAACAAGTATAACATCAAAAAATTTCTTTGTCAACAAAACATATCGCCGGGAATAATTTTAGTTGGGTTCGCTTATCTCTCTTTTTTATTCTCAGTATTTTTTATAATAAAAGGCAACCGACAATTTGAACAAATCCATAAAAACGGGGCCGTTCAAACTCGGATGCCTTTTAACTTTCATTAAAAGTCAGATACTTTCACTTATATATCAAGGTTTACAACATTATTTGAATTTTCTTCAATAAACTTGCGGCGGGGTTCAACCTTCTCACCCATAAGAATCGTAAATATTTCATCGGCACGCTTAGCGTCGTCAAGCTCAACTCTAAGCATAACACGGTTCTCGGGATCCATTGTCGTTTCCCAGAGCTGTCTGGGGTTCATCTCACCAAGACCCTTATATCTCTGGACATATCCCTCCGGAATTTCTTTCAGAGCCTCCTTGAGTTCCTCGTCAGTATAAGCGTACCTGTGCTTTTTTCCCTTTGAAACCTTGTAAAGAGGCGGCTGAGCAAGATAAACATGACCCTCCTCAATAAGCGGACGCATAAATCTGAAAAAGAATGTAAGCAAAAGCGTTCTTATATGCGCCCCGTCCACATCGGCATCCGCCATAATAACCACCTTGCCGTAGCGAAGCTTTGAAAGGTCAAGATCGTCGCCTATACCTGTACCTAAAGCCGTTATAACCGGAAGGAGCTTATCATTGGTGTACACCTTGTCCACCCGGGCTTTTTCAACATTGAGCATCTTTCCCCAAAGCGGAAGAATTGCCTGATAGCGGCGGTCACGCCCGTCCTTTGCCGAGCCTCCCGCAGAATCTCCCTCCACAATATATATTTCTGTATACTGGTTATCTCTTGATGAACAGTCTGCAAGCTTACCGGGAAGTCTTCCGCTGTCAAGTATACTTTTTCTTCTTGTACTCTCTCTTGCACGCTTGGCAGCTTCCCTTGCACGGGACGCCGTCATTGCCTTGTCCACAATTATTTTTGCAACAGACGGGTTTTCTTCCATAAACTCGGTAAGCTTCTCATATACCATTTTTTCAACGATATTTCTCATTTCAGTATTGCCAAGCTTTGTTTTTGTCTGTCCCTCAAACTGTGCCTCTGTAACCTTGACGCTTATTACACAGGTAAGACCCTCTCTTGTATCTTCACCGCTCAGATTCTTATCGTTTTCCTTTAAAAACTTATATTTTCTCGCATAATCGTTTAGAACCTTGGTAAGCGCAGTCTTAAAACCTGTTTCGTGGGTTCCGCCTTCGGTTGTATTTATATTGTTTGCAAAGCTCTCCAAAGTTTCATTATAGCCATCGTTATACTGCATAGCAATTTCCGCCTCGGAATTTTCACGGACAGAGCTTACATAAATTACATCGGGATGAATAGCCTCTTTATTACGGTTAAGGTAGGTAACAAACTCCTTAATTCCGCCCTCATAGCAAAGGTCATCCTCTCTTTTTTTGCCGTTTTCGTTTTCTCTCTCATCAATAAGATGAATCCGAACCCCGGCATTTAAAAATGCCTGCTCGCGAAGTCTGGTTAAAAGAATATCATAATCAAAAACAAGCTCTTCAAAAATCTCCGGGTCCGGCTTAAAATGAACCTTTGTTCCCGTTTTATCGGTATCTCCGATTTGGGTCAGTTCACAAAGCTTATCTCCTCTGGAATATTCCTGCCTGTAAATATGCTCGCCGTCGCATATTTCCACTTCAAGACTTTCGGAAAGTGCATTAACAACAGACGCGCCGACACCATGCAAACCTCCGGAAACCTTATATCCGCCGCCTCCGAATTTACCTCCGGCATGAAGAACGGTAAACACTACTTCAACCGCAGGAAGTCCCGTTTGCTGTTGGATTCCCACCGGAATACCTCTTCCGTCATCACTGACCGTTATGGAATTATCCTTCTCAATAACAACCGTTATTTTTTTACAGTACCCCGCCAGCGCCTCATCAATGGAGTTATCCACAATTTCATAAACAAGATGATGAAGTCCCCTTGAAGATGTTGAACCGATATACATACCGGGTCTTTTCCGAACCGCCTCAAGTCCTTCGAGAACCTGAATCTGACTTTCGTCATACTTGGTTTCCTCAGAAACATTTGTAATATTATCTTCCATAATTTACCCCTTTCTTCGTCACACAATACACCTTTTTTCCGGAATTTTTCCGCCGCTCCTTATAGCCTTTTTAAAAGAATATATTTGAGAAAAATCCTACAAGCTAAAATTTTTCCGAACTCTTCCGGAAAGAGCCTTTGTCGAAATATTGGTTATATAAACAACGGACTGACCGTTTTTTTCACATATTATAAATGATTTCGGAATTTCGTCGGAAACATTTCTGACAAAGCCTTCCTCTTCAATAATTTTTAAAAATTCCTTGCTGTATTTTGAAATTGATGAACTTTCAAGATCCATCATGGCAATTATATCTTCTGTATTTACTACAGTATCACGACCAAGATGAAGATACATTCAGATAATCCTTCCTTTTTCTACTCTTATTTTTCTTGTATCGGGAAGAATATTAAATCTTCCTTTATCGGTGCAGGTTATAATAATCTGCATATTGCGTATTTTTGTCAAAATATAAGACTGGCGCAAAAAATCAAGCTCACTCATTATATCGTCCAGAAGAAGGACAGGATATTCTCCTCTTTCCTCCCTTACAAGATTGACCTCTGCAATCTTCTGAACCAGAACAGTAGTTTTTTGCTGTCCCTGCGAGCCGAAATTTTTTACATTCTCTCCGTTTATGAAATATTCAATATCATCCCTGTGCGGTCCGAATAAAACCTCTCTTAATTCTATCTCTCTTCCGTAACATCTGTTTAATTTTTCTTTGAGGGAGGATTTAACTTTTTCCTCATCGAATTCTTCGATAATCCCTCCGGCATAATTATATTTTATTTCAAGATTTTCACTGCCTGAGGAAATTTCTCTTTGAATTTCCCCGGAAATTTTTTCCGTCTTGCTTATATATTCAACCCTGTATCTGATAATTTCTGCCGCAAGCAATATAAGCCGTTCATTTAAAATATCAAGGGTTATTTTATCAATATTTTCTTCTTTTAAAAGAGCCCTTTTTGCCTCAACCGTTTTTTTGTAATTACTAAGACAAACAAAATAATTGGGCCTAAGCTGGCTTATTAAAATATCAATATTTTTTCGTCTGACCGAGGGACCGCCCTTAACGATTTCCATACATTCGGGTCCGAAATATATAACATTGAATTTCCCCACCAAATCGCTGTTTTTCTTTACCGGAAGCTCGTTCATAAAAATACTTTTCCGTCTGTCTTTTTTTATAATCATATGAGCCGAGATTTCCCGTTCTCCGCCTATAAAATTCATATTTATTTCCGCTTTCTCACAGCCGAATTTTATAAGCTGCTCATCATGGCGTGTTCTGTTTGACTTACCCATGGAAAAAAGATATATTCCCTCTAAAATATTGGTTTTGCCCTGGGCGTTGTTCCCGTAGATTATGTTAACGGACGGTGAAAACTCAATTTTTTCATTTTCATAATTTCTGAAATTTTTAAGTTCTATGTCTTTAACTATCATATTTTAACGGGAAGGACAAGATAAACAAAGTCGTCACCCTGAACCGGAGCTATGATAAGAGGTTCTTTGCTGCCTTTTATTTTAAGAATAACCTTTTCTTCGTCGCAGGCTCTTAAAGCCTCCAGAATAAAGGTACTGTTAAAGCCCATAACAATATCCTCATCTGAGGTTGAAACCTCTATATTGTCATCAACAAATCCTATTGATGTTTCACAGGAAACATTGATATTGTTGCCGCCGATATGAATTTTAACGGGACATTTTGTTATGTCATTTATAACAATAAGGGACGCACGGTATACCGAACTCATAAGAGAGGACACGGGGCATTCGATTTGATAAGGCATTTCATTTGAAATAAGAGCCTTATAATTCATATACTCGCCCTCAATAAGTCTTGTAACAAGCTTATAATTATCGTCAATAAAAACAGCGTGCTTTGCCGTTGAATTTATAACGATTTTTTCATCTTCATCCTTAAGCAGTTTAGAAAGCTCTAAGAGAGCCTTTTCTGGAATAATAAGTTTTCTTTTTCGGCTTTCCTCTTGAATTTTATATTTTCTGTAAGCCAAGCGGAAACCGTCTAAAGCGACCATTTTAATTTCATGTCCTTCAATTTCCATAAGGCATCCGCGAAGGACCGGTCGGTCGTCTTTCTTATAAACGGCAAAAACAGTTCTTAAAATCATATCCTTAAGCATATTTTTACTGATTGAAACCGAATAATCGGGATCAACAATCGGAAGTTCGGGAAATTCCGACGGGTTAAGCCCGGAAATTTCAAATTTAGCATTTCCGCTTTTTATTGTTGTTAAAAATTTGTCCCCAACTTCAATACTGACAATATCCGAGGAAAGATTTTTAATAATATTCATAAACATTTTTGCGTTTATGACTACCTGTCCTTCTTCACGGACATCGGCCTCAAAAGATGATTCAATTCCTATTTCAAGATCGTTTGCAATAATATCAACTTTATTTTGAGATGCCTTTATTAAAATACCCTCTAAAACCGCCATACTTGAATGAGAAGCAACGGCTTTTGAAACTATATTAAGAGTATCGTTTAAGACGCTTTGAGAACATAAAATTTTCATAATTTTAAAACCTTTCTTGCGTAATCTACAGCTAAAATAATTATAACATAATAAAAAAGAAAAATAAAGGCTTTTTTGAAAATTTTTTTATATTTATTTAAAGAAACCGGAAGTTCTTTTGGATATATATGGTTTTTAATATTTAATATAAAATAAATTATATAAAATAAATTGAATTTAAAATTTCGAAAGGAAAAAATTATTTTTTTCTAAATAATATAATTATAATATATATTTATTCTGTTGCTGTTGTTGTAGGGATGTTGATTATGTTAATAATACACAAAGTTATTTTAAAATGAGTAAAAACAGCTTGTTTATTTTCTGTTGACAGCTTGTTTTTTTTATCAACACTGTTAACATGGAGTTATTTTCAAAAAAATAATTCACACACTTTCCATTGTTTATAAACATTTAAAATGTGAATTAGTCCTTGACAAAAAATAAAAAATGATATATTATATGTGAGAAGAGTATAAATATTATTAAAGAGGTGAAAAAAATGGCTTATAAAATCAATGATGAATGTATTAAATGCGGTGTTTGCGCAAGCGAATGTCCTGTTGAATGTATTTCAGAAGGAGATGCTAAATACGAAATTGATGCAGACGCTTGCATTGAATGCGGCAACTGTGCCAATGTATGTCCTGTCGGAGCTCCCGAAGCATAAAATCGGATATACTTATTTTTTACCGACGCTGTGCGTCGGTAAATTTTTTTTCGGATTAAAATAAATTTGCGGTATTTAATAAAAAATATTTAATCATAGAGTCAGGTAATAAAATTATGGATAAAAAAATTTTTGAGGATGCAGTAAAAAAAATCGGCGGAAATATTGACGATGAGCAAATTTTTCGTTTTCAGACTTATTCGGAGCTTCTAGTTAATTGGAATAAAAAAATGAATCTTACCGCGGTTACTGACCCGGAGGGAATTTCACTCAGGCATTTTGCGGACAGTATTTCACCGCTTTATTATGTGAATTTTCCCGAAAAATCAAAAATTATTGACATTGGAACAGGTGCGGGTTTTCCGGGAATACCCATTAAAATTATGCGTCCCGATATTGAGATAACGCTGATGGATTCTTTAAATAAAAGAATAAATTTTTTAAAAGAGGTTTCGGATAAATTAAATTTGGATAAAACGGAATGTATTCACGCCAGAGCAGAGGAATTTTCCAAAAAGGCGACATACCGGGAAAAATATGATATAGGTATTTCCCGGGCTGTTGCAAAACTTAAGATTCTTTCGGAATATGTAATTCCTTTTGTTAAAGAAGGCGGATATTTTATTGCCATGAAGGCAAAGGATATTGAAGAGGAAATACAAGAAGCAAAGGAGATTATTTCTCTTTTGGGCGGAAGGATTGAAGAAATAAAGGAGTTTCAGATTCCCGATACAGATGTAACGAGAAAGCTTGTTATAATAAAGAAAGTAAAACCGACCGATAAAAAATATCCCAGACGAAAGATAAAATAGAAGAAATGAGAGGCTTTAGAAAATCCATCGTTTTGTGTAAAACTAATTTTGGTTTACATAACATTTTATAATATTATATTAAAAACCGTATTTCGTTAAAGGTTAAAAAATATGATAAAATCAGCCTTGACAAAAATACGGTTTTTAATTTTACAGTAATTGCAAAGGTTTACATAATTTTATGTTTGATTTTTTACATAAAAAGCGGAACAGCATCGCAATTACTGCATTTTTTTATTGTGAAAAAAAGGTTTCGGGGTACCCGACCGCAATCTTTGATTGCGTTATCGGGTCGGGTTCTTATTATTTATTTTCTATTTTTTCTTTGCCGCCCATGTAAGGTCTTAAAACTTCGGGAATTGTTATTGTTCCGTCGGCATTTTGATAATTTTCAAGAATTGCGGCAACGGTTCTGCCGATGGCAACTCCGCTTCCGTTCAGCGTGTGAACGAACTGTGCCTTTTCCTTCGGAGAATTTTTATATTTTATATTAGCGCGGCGAGCCTGGAAATCCTCAAAATTTGAGCAGGAAGAAATTTCAACAAATCTGCCGTAGCTGGGCATCCACACCTCAATATCATATTTAAGGGCTGCTGTGAAGCCTAAATCACCTATACAAATTTTAACAACACGGTAAGGAAGCTTTAAGAGTTGAAGGACGGATTCTGCGTCGGCAACCAATTTTTCAAGCTCGGCATAGGAATCCTCGGGTTTTGTAAACTTAACAAGCTCTACCTTGTTGAACTGGTGCTGACGGATAAGACCTCTCGTATCTCTTCCGGCACTGCCTGCCTCTGCTCTGAAACACGCAGTATATGCGCAATACTTAATAGGAAGCTTTGTCCCGTCAAGAATTTCATCTCTGTGCATATTTGTAACGGGAACCTCCGCAGTGGGGACAAGAAAATAATCCGTACCTGCAACTTTGAATGCGTCCTCCTCAAATTTTGGAAGCTGACCTGTTCCAATCATACTGTTTCTGTGAACCATAAACGGCGGAAAAATTTCCGTATATCCGTTCTTGGTGGTGTGAGTATCAAGATAGAAATTGATAACGGCTCTTTCCAAAGCGGCGCCGGCATCTTTGTAAACCGTAAATCGGGCGCCTGTTATTTTTGCGGCAGTGGGAGCGTCCAAAATTCCCAGACTTTCACCTATGTCCCAGTGTGCCTTTGGCTCAAAGTCGAATTTTGTCGGTTCCATAAAGCGTCTTACTTCGACATTATCTTCATCCGTGTCGCCGTCGGGA
Organism: Clostridiales bacterium; assembly: GCA_016303265.1. Lineage (GTDB taxonomy): Bacteria > Bacillota > Clostridia > Monoglobales > Monoglobaceae > SIG454. The sequence continues at coordinate 19,452 of JAEDLZ010000009.1, read as the reverse complement.
ACTGTCGGATTTGGAATATTCGGAATAGTATACATTATGGTCTGAATTTTTTCGTCAAGCTCTCTTACCTTTTCATCATCTTTTTTTATTGCGTCGGAAAGCTCCCTCATTTCATCAAAAATAGAGGTTGTGTCTTTTCCCTCTTTTTTAAGGGCGGGAATCTGCTTTGATACCTCATTCTGCTTGTTTTTCATTTGTTCAACTTCAAAGAGCAGCTCGCGGCGCTGTTTATCAAGAGATAAAAGACCGTCAATATCAACGCGGGTTTCCTTTCTTCTTTTAAGAGCCTCAATAAGCTTTTCCGGTTCGTTTCTTAAAATTTTAATGTCTATCATAACTTTTCTTGTATTGATATATTTAGAAATAAATATATCAATATCCTCCTCCTTTTGAAAAATTAGTTTGTTATATTAAGTTCGCGGCAAAGGCTTTCGTAAAATGCAAGGGCCGTCGGGTCAAAGCCGCTCGGGTCGAGATTTTGCAGAGCTTCCTTCGCTTCATTTTTATTTCCTTGAGCAATATTGTCACTTATATCCTTAAGAATATTAAGAGATTGTTGATATGTAGTTAATTTACTGTTATCTTCCTTTAATTTTATGTTTTCCTTTTCAAGATTTTCAATGTCATCTGCAAGAGAGGCGTTTTCCTCCTTTAGAGATGAATAGGATTCCGATACATCCTGCAGTGACTTATAAGCATTTTTATTTGAGGATTCATAGTTATCTATTTTATTTTCATAAAGACAAACTATAAGAATAAGGCAGGCAACGATTACAAACATAAGGATAAGCGTTACCATTAGTTTTTTATCTTTTTTAAACAAATTTAATGCCTCCTTTTTTACAATACTTTAAATATTTAAAAAAAGTGTGTTTTAACAAGCTTTAACCTAAAAATAAATAATTATATGGCAACCTTCATTTTTTTGAATTTGAGAGTACATTTTTTGTGTTGGATTTTTGACATTTGGTTTACATAATCACTTTTTAAGTTCAAACAACAGCCGTTCCAAATCTTCACTGTTGTAAAATTCAAATTCGATTTTACCTTTTGTCTTTCCGGATGAAATCTTCACTTTTGTTTTAAAAATATCGGAGAGTTGTTTTTCAACATTTTTAAAATTCGGTGAAACCTTTTTTTCGGGCGTCTTTTCTTTTTTATTAAGAAGGGAAGCAACTAACCTTTCGGTCTGTCTTACGCTTAAATCTTCTTTTATAATTTTTTCGGCAATCTCAAGCTGAAGTTTTTCGTCTTCAATGGGAAGAATTGTTCTCGCATGTCCCTGAGAAAGCTTTTTTTCCGTAACAAGTTCTTTAACTTTGCCCGAAAGCTTGTTAAGACGAAGCGCGTTAGCAACAGCGCTGCGGCTTTTTCCCACCTTTTCGGAAATCTGTTCCTGAGTAAGATGGAATGTGTCCATAAGCTTTTTATAGCCTTCGGATTCTTCAATAGGATTCAGGTCTTCTCTCTGAAGATTTTCAATAAGAGAAATTTCCATAACATCCTGCTCTGAATAATCTCTTATAATACAAGGAATTTCCTTAAGACCTGCCATCTTCGACGCTCTCCATCTACGCTCGCCGGCAATAATTATATACATTCCCTTTTCGGCTTTTTTTACAAGAATCGGGGAAACAACACCATGACTTTTGATTGATTCAGAGAGAGCCGAAAGTGAATCCTTATCAAAAGTTCTTCGCGGCTGCTCGGGATTGGGTTCAACATCGATTATTTTAAGGGATACAACATTTCCGTCTGGAACATCTTCCATAAGATTTTTAACAGAGGTATGATCGTCCTCAACCTCGGTAAATAAGGCCCCAAGCCCTTTGCCCAGGCCTTTTTTTGGTTTTTGTTTTTCCACCTTTATGCCTCCTTTTTGCTATCTGTTATTATCAATAACCTCGTCGGCAAGATCCATGTAGCTTTCGGCTCCTTTTGAATTTTTATCATAAACTATGATAGGTTGTCCGAAGCTGGGGGCTTCCGAAAGACGGACATTTCTCGGAATAACGGATGAATAGACTTTACTTCCGAAAAACTTTTTAACCTCCTCCACTACCTGAATGGAAAGATTTGTTCTTGCGTCAAACATAGTAAGGAGAACTCCTTCAATGTTTATGGGAGGGTTTATATTTTTTTTAATAATTTTAATTGTATTTGTAAGCTGGCTTAGTCCCTCGAGAGCATAATATTCACACTGAATCGGAACCAAAACGGTATCGGCGGCCGCAAAGGAATTAAGTGTTATAAGCCCCAAAGACGGAGGGCAGTCAATAAATATAAAATCGAACCTGTCACGCACCTTTGAGATGGATTCCTTTAATAAAAATTCACGGCTTGATTTTCCCACAAGCTCAAGCTCTGCCCCTGCCAAATCAATATTTGACGGGCAAATCCAAAGATTGTCAAACTCGGTTTTTATAACAGCCTCTTCCATGGGAGTATCATTTATAATACAGTCATAAACGGAAGTTTCGACGGTTCTGGGGTCAAGACCCAGTCCGCTTGTCGTGTTCCCTTGAGGGTCTATATCAATAATAAGGGTTTTTTTATTTTTCACACCAAGACAGGCAGAAAGATTAACAGCCGTTGTGGTTTTGCCCACACCGCCTTTCTGATTGGCAATGGCAATTACTTTACCCATATTTCCTCCATAAGTATAAACATAAAAATTTCTTTTGTATTTATTATAACATAGGTGCAAGCCGCTAATCGGCTTGCTGCAATTTTGTTCAAATAAATACATCAAGTTTTGCGCAAAGCGCAAAAACACTTCTTTTGTATTTATTATAACATAGGTGCAAGCCGCTAATCGGCTTGCTGCAATTTGTTCGGATAATTACAACAATGCGAGGGCGCAAAGACCCCTTGCTAGACATCCTGTGTTTATTATAACATATATTTAAAATATTACAAGGGGTTATTTTAAAAATGTTTCACATGAAACATTTTTAAAGCTTTGCAAGAGATATACGATTTTTATTTATGTCCACATCTATAACCTCAACCTCAATTATGTCACCGATTGAAACTACATCGGTAGGGTGTTTAATATATTTATCGGACAGACGGGAAATATGAACAAGCCCGTCCTGGTGCACGCCAATATCCACAAAGGCACCAAAATCAACAACATTTCTGACTGTTCCGCTCATTTTCATTCCTACTTTAATATCCTTTATATCCATGACATCCGTACGAAGAGCGGGAGCTTCAATGTTGTCGCGGGGGTCGCGTCCCGGCTTTACAATTTCGTCAAGAATATCTTTTATTGTGGGAATCCCTACGCCTGTTTCTTTGCTTATTTCTTTAATGTCCGATACGGAAAGCTTCTCTTTTATATCTTTGATTTTTCCTGTTTTAATGTCATCTAAGGTGTAGCCCGTCTGTGTAAGAAGCTCCATAGTAAATTCATAGGATTCAGGGTGGACGGAGGTATTATCCAAAACATTATCGCCGTCGGAAATTCTCAAAAATCCCGCACATTGTTCGAAGGCTTTAGGACCAAGCTTTGAAACCTTTTTAAGCTGAGCACGATTTTTAAATTTGCCTTCTTCCTCCCGGTAGAAAACTATGTTTTTTGCAATTGCTGAGCTTATTCCGGAAATATATCCCAAAAGAGGCGCAGACGCTGTGTTAAGGTCAACTCCAACACTGTTAACACAGTCCTCAACAACGCCGCCCAACGCCTCGTCAAGGCGCCTTGCGTTCATATCGTGCTGATACTGCCCTACACCTATGGATTTGGGGTCAATCTTAACAAGTTCCGCAAGGGGGTCCTGAGCCCTCCGTGCAATTGAAACGGCGCTTCTCTGAGTTACATCATAGTCGGGAAATTCTTCTGCCCCCAGCTTAGACGCGGAATAAACCGACGCACCCGCCTCGTTTGTTATAATATATTTAACATCTTCATCGATTTCATGAAGTGTGTCTGCAACAAATTTTTCCGTTTCTCTAGATGCCGTGCCGTTGCCGATAGATATAAGATTGACTTTGTATTTTTTGATAAGTTCCTTTATAAAAGCCTTAGACCGGTCGTATTGTGCGGCGGAATGGGTGACAAAAATAACACCCGTGTCCAAAACCTTTCCGGTTGGGTCGACAACGCCGACCTTGCAGCCCGTTCTGTAGCCGGGGTCAAGCCCGATGACGGTATTATTTTTGATTGGAGGCTGCATAAGAAGGTTTTTCAGATTTACTTTGAAAATCTTTATGGCCTGCTCCTGAGCGGAATCAGTAAGCTCATTGCGAATATCCCGTTCGATGGACGGAGCAATAAGCCTGTGATAGCTGTCCTCAACGGCAGTTTCCATATAAGGAGTAAAAATATTTGAATCCCTTGACAGCTCCCTCTTTTTTAGACGGTCAAGAATTTTTTCTTCATCACATACAATGGATACAGAAAGAAATTTTTCCTTCTCTCCCCGGTCAATGGCAAGAATCCTGTGAGAAGCAATCTTTGACGCTGCCTCGGAAAAATCATAATAAATACTGTAAACCGAATCCTCTTCTGTTGTTCCTTTTGAGGTGACAAGGCCTGTCCTGAAAGTAATATCCCGGATAAATTTACGGTAATCGGCATTATCCGAAATCTCCTCGGCAATAATGTCAAGCGCTCCCGCAATTGCCTCCTCAGCGGAGAAAACTCCTTTTTCTTCATTTATATATTGAGAGGCAATTTCATCTGCGGTTTTGTTGGTATTTGCCTGAAGGCGGATAATCTGTGCAAGGGGCTCAAGTCCCTTTTCCTTTGCGGCAGTGGCGCGGGTGCGGCGCTTCGGGCGATACGGTCTGTAAATATCCTCAAGCTCCGTAAGCTTCTCCGCGTTATCAATTTCCGCAGCAAGCTCGGGCGTCAGCTTGCCCTGTTCCTCTATAATTCTCTTTATATCCGCCCTTCGCTGTTCCATATTGCGAAGATATACAAGACGCTCGTCGAGATTACGAAGAATTTCATCGTTTAGCTGTCCCGTCGCCTCTTTGCGATACCTGGAAATAAAGGGGATAGTGTTTCCCTCGTCAATTAGGGCAACCGTGTTGTCCACTTGCCATGATTTAAGGTCAAACTCTCTTGCAAGTTTTTCATTTATTGTCATTATGTAAACCTTTCTACCCGTTTATTGGATTTTGCAGGCGGGCAGACTGCAAAATATTATATTATGTAAACTAAAAAGTTAATACGACTCAGCATTCCCTATCTTAAGGAGCTTTGCGTGCAGCATAATAAATCCCGTGCGGTATTTTCTTAAAAGGAAAAATAGGTTTCCTCTCCTTCTTCATAGGAAATATTGGCGTTTGTCGCTTCGGTAAGAGCGGCACAAAGTTTTTCGTAATCGGAAAGAGGCACAAAAATAGGGAGCTTGACAATGTCTGAATATTCGGGCGAAAGAGAGCGCAGCTTAAACTTTGAGAGTTCGTTTTGCAGCTTCCCCCAAAGAGTGTAGCCGCAGGAAAGAGTTACCTTTTTACACAAAATCATTTCGGTTCTTACTGCGGCGTCGATTCCCGCCTTTGCCGCGGCGGAGTATGCGTGAACGAGACCGCCCGTACCGAGGAGGATTCCTCCAAAATATCGGGTAACAACCGCCAATACATCAGTCAGACCCTCTTTTTTCAAACAGTCCAAAAGGGGCAATCCGGCTGTTCCTGCGGGTTCGCCGTCGTCGCTGTAGCGCATAATGTTATTGTTTCGGGTGATGTAGGCATAAACATTGTGCCGTGCGTCCCAGTATTTTTGTTTCAGCTCATTTATAAAAGCGACAGCCTCCTCCTCCTTTGAAACGGGCATAACCGTCGCAATAAACCGGGAGCGTTTGACTGTTATTTCCGCCTCGCCGCTTTGTTTAACTGTCATATATCTGTCGTTTGGCACAGCTGAGCCTCCTTTAAAATCATCTTAAAACAGTATAACTCAAATTTCCCGAATTGTAAATAGTTTTATTACGGGCAGATTACATAAAGAGTGAATTATTACGAATATGTTACAGAAAAATTAAGGCTGTGTTAATCGTTTATTTTAATAAGGTTACAATGTTGAAAAGCGGAGCTTTTATTGATACTATTTAAATACAAAGACGGGAGGGAAAGCAGTTGGCAGCAAAAGCAAGACTGACCGCATTTGCGTTTGCGGTTATGATTCCGATTTTTATTGTATGTGTGAATCTGAAGGCTTTTCGGGTTGCGGCGGCACTTTTGATGCTTTGTTTTTCGGTCAGGTCTTTGGGAAAGCTCATAGTTGTGAATTTTGCGTCTGACAGTGTTTATGAAAAATATATGTTACAGACGGAAGGGACAGCTTCGGCAGCAGCGGCTCTTATTGACGCATTTCTGGTCTGCGGGGCGTATGCCGTTATTATAATGATGCTTTTCGTTTCGCTGTTTATTGCGGAAAGCCCGGCGATGAAAGTTTTTTCGATTGCTCTTCTGGGAATGTGGGGCTTTGACTTTTGTAAGGTCGTTTCAAAGCCTGACGAGAGCGAGGACTGGACGGCGGCGGATACCGTAAAGGAAATTATAATGTGGATTCAGAGTATTTTTTCGGTTTTGTTCGCTGTTGTTTCAATAATTATATTGTAAAAAAATCAAACTCCTTTTATATTTTTTATTTTTAACAGGGAAAAAAGCTGCAGAGTGCGGCTTTTTTCTTTTGTCTGTATAAAGAAAGAAAAAGATGGCAAAAATACAGACAAAGGAGTTGAAAAAATGATTGCAAAAAGCTCAAGACGAGTGGTTATTATAAACAACATAAAATCAGACAAAATTGAACAAGCGATTTTTATACTTAGAGGAGGCGCAGACCAAAAGCCGGACCGTTTCATTGTTCGGGAGGCACAGGAGATTATTGATAATTATATGAGGCGGATTGAAGGCGAGAAAAACGGCTATGCATTTGACGACTGTGAAGCAGCGGTGTTTCCGAAAAAAAAGACAAAGCGCCGCCCTATTGTAAAAGCCGCACTGGCGGCGGTGCTACTGCTTGCTTCAATAGTTCTTATAAAAGCCTTTTTATAAGCTTTGGTGATATTTCGCCTGATTTGGGAGGAACGCTACTTTTGCTTGTATATGGAGGATAAATATTCCCTTTATAATGAGAAGGCTTTTGCGGTCGTTTTCAATGAGGTATGGATATAAATAAAGTAACAATCAGCCTTTTTGAGCATATAATGAGATAGAATATGCACAGAAAGGCTGATTTCTATGACTAAAATTTTTATTGACGCAGGACATGGGGGGCCTGACCCCGGAGTTGTAGTAAACGGTGTTACGGAGGAATATGTAAATCTGAATGTTGCAAGGTATCTTGCACAGCATTTGAGGGATGCGGGGTATTCTGTTATGGAATACAGGACTACATCAAGTGAAAATGTTCTTCCCGATAAGAATGCGGATTTAAGGAATCGTGCAAACATGGCGAACGAATGGGGTGCAAATTATTTTATAAGCATACACACGAACAGTTCAACAAATACGGCGGCGCAGGGAGCGGAGGCGTATGTCTATACCATGGGCGGGGAGGCGGAAAGGCTGGGCGAGTCGATTTTGCAAGCCATTTCTGACAGAGTTGGTTCAATTAACCGCGGTGTAATGCAGGCAAACTTTGCGGTTTTGCGTCTGACAAGAATGCCGGCGGTATTGGTGGAGCTTGGGTATGCCTCCAATCCGACCGAGGCATTGAATCTGAACAGTCCCGCCTGGCAAAGAGCCGTAGCGGAGGCAATTTTTGTGGGGATTGTAGCCGAAATAGGACTTCCCATATGATTGTGGGTTGGAAAAGCTCCGACAAATCAGATTTTTTTAAGTTTCTCAGCGGCAAAGCAATCTTTTTATAAAAACCGGGGAGCGGAAAACCTCTGCCGCCCGGGTTAAATCGGTTTTATTGAAAAATTCAAGAGAGGCCGCAAAGCTTATTTGTTTTCGGTTCAGACCGTCGAAAATCCCCGTTTTGCGTTGAGCAAAACGAGGATTTTCTACAGCCTGAATATATGTTCATTTGTTATTCTTACAGTAATTATCATCGTAATTGATATACGCACCTATCCTGCACTTTTTAATTACGCATCATTGACTTGGTAAGCTGTTTTGTGCAAATTGTACTTCAAAAAGCGTTGTGCCGCGCCCCTTTTATCATACACGATTGATGCCCGAAGTGCCTTCGGCTGACGCCGTTAATACGCATAACCGAAATAACAGGAGTACATACGGGAGGATTATATGCTTGAATAGTTAGAGCGCCGGGCGCACCGCCGATTCAGGCAATATGTATAAGCTGCGCCTTTTTGCGCACTTAAGCAAGAACTATTTTATTATCGGTTTGACCACACCAGCTGTGGCAGGTAAAAAACAAAACCTGTCTGCCGCCTTTTGCGTAGCTCTCAATAAATCGGGCGGCTGTTTCTGCCCTTTTGCTGTCATAATCGGCAAGCACATCGTCAAGCATAAGCGGAATTTTTTCGTCCTTTCCCTCCAGCATTTCGCAAAGAGCGATTCTCAGCGCAAGATAGCTCTGGGCGCAGGTTCCCCGGCTAAGGTATCTTCGGCTGCGATAGCCGGTTTCGCCCTTTTGCTTCAGCTCAATTTCGTAAGTTTTGGATATGCTGACCGAATCGTATTTTCCGCCGGTCAGCGCCTGCAATATCTCCGCTGCGCGGCTGCGCAGCTGCTGCGAAAAGGAACGGCTCATTTCATCCGCTGCTTCGTTCATAACCTCAAGAGCGATACTCAAAGAATCATAGTATGCTTGCATTTCGTTCTTCTTTTCACTCAGACGGGAAATTTGTCTTTCTATGTCGATTGTATCAAGCGGCAGAGCACACATCTGTTTTGCTATTTCAATAAGGCGCGCATTTTTTTCCCTTATCATAGCGGCATTTTTCTCGCCGTCTGCCGCAGATTCGGACTCCTGCGGCAAATCCTTGACAATATCTTGCGCAAGATGCAAAAGCTCGTCCGCCGACCCGTCGGGAATGGCATAGGTTTTTTTAAAGCTCTGCATATTTTGCTGCTGAAGCTCAAGACGGCGGCTTGTTTGTTCTATGCTGTCGATAAAAGCCATGCCTGACTGAATATCAAAAGAGCCGAATTTTGAAATAAATTCCGTAAATTCGTTTTGTGCGGCATCAAGGGCGGTTTCGGCTTTTTTGCGAAGTTTAAGCTGTTCTGCCGCCGCAATCTTGCTTCTGTAAGCGGAGTTAAATTCGCCGGGCGTTGCGCAGCCGCAGTCGGAAATCAGCTTCGTGATTTTCAGGTCGAGATCGGAAATTTTTTGTTCTGCCTGTGAGTACGCAAGGCGTTGTATTTTTGCCTTATTTTGTGAAACCGCATAAAATATGCAGAATATTATTCCGATAACAGACAAAACAGAAGTGAAAACGCTGAGCGTCAGCGCACCGACAAATCCGGCGAGAAATAGAGCCAATCCGAGAAGAAGAGCTGTGATTTTGGCTTTTTTCGGGGCGGAAATGGCGGCTTTCTCCTCCTCTGCCTTGGTTTTTGCTTCGCACAGAGATATATATTCCCGCATATTTTCCTCGGAAACTTTTACGGTATCGCCGCCGCTCTCTTTTGGAAAATTTTTCAGATTTTCCTGCGAAACAATAACCCTTTGAGCAAGGCGCTTTCCCGTTTCCGAAACTGATTCCGCCTTTTCGCCGCAGAGCTTTCTGTCCAGAGCGGCAAGCTTGCCGTCATACTCCCGCAATTGGCGGGCAAAATTCTCAATAAGCGCTGCTTTCTGCCGTTTGGCACGGATTTCGTTTGCCTGTCGGATTTGCTCTGCCGTTTCGCTTAGATGTTTTAGCTCTTTTTCCGTTTCGTCGTACTCGTTTTTCAGAACAAGTCGTTGCTGCTGCTTTATTCTCAGCTCAGAAAGCCGTGCGTTAAGATTTGTCAGCTCGCCGGTTGCTTCGGCAAGGGCTCCGTTTGTGCCCCGTCTTGAAATAAGCCCGAACTTGGCATCTTCAAGCCGTTTAATGACTGTTTGAGGAGAGATATTTTCGTCCCCCGATTCGGAAATATTTGAAAGACGGGTCGAAATATCTCCGCTTTCCTCTCCTGCAAAATTTTCAGCTGTGCCGCCGAAAATACTTTTTTCAAAAGCCGGATAATCAATGCCGAGAAAAAATTTTCCAACCTCAGTGTCGGGCGGCAAATCAAGCTTTTCGCCCGTTGCCGTATCCGTAACGGAGGTTTTGTCTGTTCGAATGGTTTTGCCGAAGTCCTTATGTATGCGGTATTCTCTTCCCCCCGACTCAATTTCCATATCACCCGCCATTTTCTCGCCGTTCCATGGCGTATACTTTTCTCTTAATTTCAGCTCACCGCGGGAGGATGCCTTTTGGTCACTGTAAAGCATCAGGCTTATAAACGCCATAAGGGTGGACTTTCCGTCCTCGTTATCGCCATAGATAAGATTGAAGCCGTCGCTGAGGTCAAGCTCAAAATTTTTAAATTTGCCAAAGGCCGCAATGCCTATTTTTTTAATCCTCATTAAAGCCAACCTCCTCGGAAAATGCCATAAGTCCCGTCCGCAAGGCGTTTTTGTTTAATTCAGACGGGTCTTTTTGATACCGTTCAAGCATTTTTCTGACAAAAATGCCGCGAACAGTGTTTTCCTCCGCAATGCTCCTGAGATTTGAAACGGGCGCCGTTGTCTTGTTGAGCACCTTCGCAAAATAAAGACGGTCGGAAAGAGCGGCGGCAATTTCGGAAGTGTTTATACCAAGCGCCGTTTCCCCCGCCAGCGCAATTTTGTAATACCAGTTATGACCCTCGGCGCCGTATTTTCCATTTATCTTGCGCAAGATAATATCGGGAATGTCAAACTTTTGTTCAGCAGAGGAAATATCTATTGTTTCCTCTATGAATTGTCGCGTACAAATAGGGACAAATTCGAGATTAACCGACCTTTTATCAACCGTGCCGAAATAAAATCCTTTTGCGCCTGTTTCGTCAAAGCCCTGTCCCTCGGGGCAGCCGCAGTAAGCGTAATAGGTTCCGCCTGACTTGGCAACCTCCGTCCGTTTGTGAATATGTCCCAGTGCGATATAGTCCATATTGCTGTCGGCAATTTCAGCCAAGTCAATCGGGCCGTGGCTGCTTCCGGGGGTCATATCCCCGTGAAGAACCGCAATATTTATGCTGTCATCGTCTGCTAAAAATTTGCTGAGAATGTGCTCGTTTCGGAAAGCGCCGCAGAATCCGCTTCCGAAAATTTTTACGCCGAGCTGTGGCAAGTCAACAGTTTCACTTGCCGATTTAAATATTTTAACATTGGGCGGAAAGTTTACCTTTTCCCAGAAGGTGTCCCTGCCGTAATAATCGTGATTTCCCGGGGAAATAAAAACCAATCCGCCAAATCCTGCAAACTTTGCCGAAATTTCCTCCAGAACATCTTCGAAAATTTTATGACTGTCGAATAAATCTCCGGCAATCAGCAAAAGGTCGGCGGCGTTTTCAGAGGCGAAGTCCACAATGCGCAAAAAGGTCTGCTTGATTTCTGCACGGCGGCGGGCGGCGTTTCGCTTTTCGCCGCCGCTTGCGCCTATATGAATATCTCCGCAATGAACAATCCTTACACTCAAAATCATCACATCCTGAAAAATACTGTAACATAAGTGCAAACGGTAAATCCGTTTGCTGCAATTTTGCTGAAATAGTTACAACCTTGTAATTATTACAATTTATTTTACCATTTCGGCAAAAAAATTACAATATAGAAGTAGACATTTTTTTAATTTTGTGTTAAACTATGTACAGAATTAAGGACGATTGCATATTATAATATATATTTTTTTAAGGAGATGCCGTAATGCGTGTTTTAATGGCTACTATGCAGCTGGATATAGGCGGCGCCGAAACTCATATAGTAGAGCTTTCAAAAGCGCTTGCCCGCCGTGGGATTGAGGTCTTTGTCGCTTCCAACGGCGGAGCTTACGAAAAAGAACTTGCCGAATCGGGAATAAAGCATTTTTCCGTGCCTTTGAATACAAAAAATCCCGTTAGCATGATGCGTTCGTATAGATTGCTTGAGAAAATCATTTCGGAATATAAGTTTGATATAGTTCACGGTCATGCCCGGATTCCGTCGTTTATCTGCGGCAAACTCCGCAAAAAGCTGGGTTTCCCGTTCGTAACCACGGCGCACTGGGTTTTCAACACGAAATTCCCTCTTAATCTTCTGTCGGACTGGGGACAGAGAAGCCTTGCGGTCAGCGAGGACATAAAACAGTATCTCATTGATAATTATGGAATTGACGGTGATAATATCCGCGTTACCATTAACGGAATAGATACGGAAAAGTTTTCTGCCGACACAGATTTTACCGATATTAAAAAGGAGTTTTCTCTGGGGGATAACAAAAGGCGGATAGTTTATGTGAGCCGTATGGACACAGACAGAAGTCTTGTGGCGCACCAGCTTATTTCGGCAGCCGAGACGCTTTACGGCGAGATTCCGAACCTTGAAGTCGTCATTGTCGGCGGCGGAGATGATTATGAAGCCGTAAAAGCCGAGGCGGACCGTGCCAATAAGGCGGCAGGCGCGCGGTTTATTATAACAACGGGCGCAAGAACGGATATAAATAAGTTCGTGGCAAGCGGCGATATTTTTGTGGGTGTAAGCCGTGCGGCGCTTGAGGCAATGTCCTGCGAAAAGCCTGCCATTATAGCGGGGAATGAAGGTTATATAGGAATTTTCGATAAGGATAAGCTGGATATTTCCATCGATACAAACTTTTGCTGCCGGGGCTGTAAAATGTCAGATCCAAAGTATCTTGTGCAAGACATACGCGAACTGTTTACAAAGCGCGACCTTGACGCTTTGGGAAAATACTCGAGAGAAATTATAAAAACCCGATACTCTGTTGAAACCATGGCGGATGACGCAATGAAGCTGTATTCCTCAGCGCTTACGGGAAGCAAAATAAACGGGGCGGATGTGCCAAAGCCCGAGGTAATTGAAAAATATTCTTTGCCGTATGGAAAGGGCATCAAGAATGATGTGATTATTTCGGGTTATTACGGGTTCAGAAACAGCGGTGATGATACCAGTCTTAAGGCGATTATTGACGGACTTCGGGAGCTTTTGCCGAAAGTCCGCATAACCGTACTTTCAAAAAAGCCTGCGGAAACAAAGCGGATTTATAAGGTTGACGCAATAAACCGAATAAATTTGATGAAAATTAAACGCAGAATGAAACAGTCCTCCTTGCTGATAAGCGGCGGAGGAAGCCTTATTCAGGACGCCACATCGGAAAAATCGCTTATATATTATCTTGCCATAATTCGTATGGCACAGTGGACAGGCATTAAAACCATGCTTTACGGCAACGGTATCGGCCCTGTCCTTAATAAGCGTTACTACCCGCAGATTGCGAAAATTTTAAGCCGGGTCGATGCGATAACCCTGCGTGAACCGGATTCTCTTGAGGCCATGGAGAAAATCGGAATCAGTACATCAAAAACAACTGTAACCGCTGACGCGGCATTTACCTTGGTAGGCACGGATTTGGAGGATGCGGATTCTATTTTGAAAAGGGTTGGAATAGGCGAAAAGGAACAATATTTCTGCATTTCTGTTCGAAAATGGAAAAATCTTGCGCAAGATTTTGAGGTCGAGATTGCAAAGACTTGCAAATATGTTTCCGAAAGGTACGGTCTGACCCCTTTGTTTATCCCTATGCAGTACAATCAGGACAGTGCAATCTGCCGCCGCATTATGGACAGGTGCGGTGTTCGCTCGGTTATGGTTGAGCGGGATTTAAACATTTACGATATGCTTCGGGTTCTGTCTAAGAGCCGCCTTGTTATGGGTATGCGGCTGCATATTCTGATATATTCCGCCTGTGCGGGAATTCCCGTTATAGGGCTTTCCTATGACCCAAAGGTGGACAACATGATGAAATATATGGGTCAGAATTATTCCTTGCCGGTAAGCTCGCTGACATATGATAAGCTAAAGCCTATTTGTGATGAAATTATTGAAAATCGGGAGAACATAGTTGAATCTCTTGAAGAAATCAGGCGAAAAGCGAAAATTTCGGCAGATAAAAATTCGGCGATAGCAGCCGGTTTGTTAAAGTTGTAATATTTTATTGCGCATATCTTGCGCAAGATATGGAGGTTTTATAAATGATAAAAGTTAATATTGTATCAGGATTTTTGGGTGCGGGGAAAACCACGCTTATAAGAAAGCTGATTGCCGAGGTTTATGCCGGAGAAAGGATAGCTTTAATTGAGAATGAATTTGGAGAAATCGGCATTGACGGTGGATTTCTGAAGGATTCGGGAATCGAGATAAAGGAAATGAATTCCGGCTGTATCTGCTGCTCTCTGGTGGGTGATTTCAGTACTTCTCTTCGGGAAATGGCGGAAAAATATCAGCCGGAGCGTATAATTATTGAGCCGACGGGTGTCGGCAAGCTCTCTGATGTTATCGGTGCGATTAAGGGCGTAGAGGGCGTTGACCTTGAGCTTGATGCCTGCATTACGGTTGTGGACGGAACAAAATGTAAAATGTATATTAAAAATTTCGGTGAGTTTTATAATAACCAAATCGAGAATGCGAACTGTATTCTCATGACCCGGATGGATAAAATTTCAGAGGACAAGCTTAAGGAGAGCCTCTCTCTTTTGAAGGAGCTCAATCAAAAGGCGTCGGTTATAACCACTCCGCTTAATGAGCTTACCGCCGAGAATATACTTTCGGCAATCAAGGGAGCAAAGGCGCTTGCGGAAGAGCTTCTCGCCCAACATAATGAGCATGAGCACGACGAAAACTGCGGTTGCGGGTGCCATGACCGAAAACATCACCATGACGAGGACGGGTGTGAGCACCACCATCATGATGAGGAAGAGCATGAGCACGACGAAAACTGCGGTTGCGGGTGCCATGACCGAAAACATCACCATGACGAGGACGGCTGCGAGCATCACCATCATGACGAGGAAGAGCATCATCACCATGGCGAAGAGCATTGCTGTGACCATGAGCACCCCCATCACAACGAGGACGGGCACGGACATCATCACCACCATGGTCATTCGGCGGATGAAGCGTTCACATCATGGGGAGTTGAAACGCCTAACACCTTCAAAAAGACTGAGCTTGAACATATCCTTGCAGAGCTTGACGGCGGCGAATACGGGAAAATTCTGCGCGGCAAGGGCATTGTCAAAGGAGAGGAAGGCTGGATGGCGTTTGATTATGTTCCCGGTGAGTTTGAAATCCGTGACAGCTCTCCCGATTATACGGGCAGAATTTGTGTTATCGGCGCGGAGATTGACGAGGGGAAGCTTGCAGAGCTTTTTAAGCTTTAATCCCGGGAATTAACCGGCAGCTTTATTGGAAAGGTATGGTACTATGACGAAATTCGCAGTTCCCGTTTTCCTGATTAACGGCTTTTTGGAAAGCGGAAAAACTTCATTTATAACAAATGTAATTCTCTCCGACCCTGAGATTCAGAAAAGCCGCACACTGGTTATTCTTTGCGAAGAGGGCGAGGTTGAGCTTTCGGAGCAGAAAAATCTTTTTGTTTTCAAGGTTGACGGAAAGGAATTTATGACGGAATCGCTCCTTGCAAACTTGCGGAGGGATTACAAACCCGACCGGGTCATTATAGAATTTAACTGTATGTGGGGAATGGATACGCTTTATGACCTGCCGCTCCCTAAAAACTGGCGTTATGCCGAGCAGCTGACGCTGGTCGACGCAACAACCTTTGAGGGATATTATAGCAATATGCGAAATATATTTTTTGAGCTTTTCCAAAGCTCCGCAACCGTCGTTTTCAACCGATGCGACAGAGAAAAAACAAATTTTGCCTCTTTGCGCACAAAGGTTAAAACCGTCAACCCCGATGCGGAAGTTCTCTACACAGACGAAAACGGTATGATTGACATTACCTTTGAAGACGAGCTTCCCTACGACTTAAACGCAGATGTTATCGAGCTTGACGATGAGGCGTACACCATGTGGTACATTGATGTTATGGATAACCCTGAAAGATATAAGGGCAAGAAAATTTCCTTTGAAGGGCTCGTTGCAAAGCCCAAGGGATTCAGGGAATTTTGGTTTGTTCCCGGCAAGCATGTTATGACCTGCTGTTCGGAGGACATGGCGTTTTTGGGCTATGCCTGCCGCTGGGAGGAAGGGGCGGAAAGCCTGAGAGATTACGATAAAATCCGTCTTACGGCGGTTGTTGACTATCGCTTCTGTCCCGAATATAACGACAAAGGCCCGGTTCTTTACGCAACCGAGGTGGAGCTTTTGGACAGAAAAGAGCCGAATGTAAAATAGTCGGAAATATATGCAAAAAACTCTCAAAGCAAGGGGCTGTTTATGCCCTTGTTTCGAGAGTTTTTTGCTTGAACAAGAATTTTAAGGGCTGCGAGAAATGATTTTTGAAGGGCAATTTGCTGAACCGATAGTTTCCCAAGCCAATAAAATATCCCCGAAAACAGTTTGGACTTAGCTGTTTTCGGGTTCTTATTGTGTTCAATGTTTTGTCAAAAAGCTATCTCGCCGAAGACTTTGGATTTGCCATAGAGGTTTTTGAAATAATTTGTCACAGCAGGGTTTTATATGCTATCTTTTTATGAATTTCAAAAGTCCGTTTTCGTAAATATGATTCGGCTCGCCGCATATTAGCGGACTGCCGTAAGTGATGAAATCCTGCGTAACACCCATGCCGTCGGCGGTTATCATATTATCCGGGACGGTTTTTTCATAATTTGCAATTTCACTGAGCGGCCGAGGGATAATCTCTATTTTATAAGGATTATCAAAAATGCGCTTAAAGCAGGGCATAAAACCCGACTCCCCATTTTCGGCAAGGCGCACGCTTTCAAAGCCTGCGTCAAATGCCTCGCAAATATCGCGCTCCGATGCGCATTGAGCGTAACAGCGCTGAAGGGTTGAAAGCTCGATAGTTCTTGTTTTAATGCCCAGATTTTCGGAAATCAGATTTTCAATGCGCCGTCCCACTCCGCCCAGCGCCGCATGGGAAAAGCCGTCGCTTTTCTGTCTTAATGAGGGGCTTTCTCCGAGATAATTCCCAAAGCGGTCCTTTATTCCTTCGGAAACGGCAATAATCGGTGCGGTGCCGCTTTCAATATTGGAAACCTTCTCGAGGAATTTGTCCGGGTCAAAAGCCCTTTCCGGAAGACAGATTATGTCCGTGGCAAGCACATCACTGTCGTTGCCGAGCGCCGCCGCAGCGGTCAGCCAGCCGGCATTTCTGCCCATAATTTCAAGGACTACAACCGATTTCATGTTATAAACCGCTGTATCAAGAGCAAGACTTCGGACTGCGTTTGCAACAAACTTAGCCGCGCTGCCGTAGCCCGGGGAGTGGTCGGTTACAGCAAGGTCGTTGTCAATGGTTTTGGGAACACCGCAAATACGGATTTCAGAGCCGATTTTTCGGGCAAATCGGTTCAGCTTGTCCGCCGTATCCATAGAGTCGTTTCCGCCGATATAAAAGAAACAGCCGATGTCATACTTTTTAAATATTTCAAAAATTTTTATGTAGGCTTCCTCTTCATCGCCCAGTTTTCTGCGGCACGAGCCCAGAAAAGAGGACGGCGTCTGCTTCAAGAGAGCAAGTTTTGCGGAAGAAAAGCCGGTCAGTTCAATAATGTCATTCTGGAAAACGCCTTCTATTCCGCCCACTGCGCCGAAAATCCTTTCGATTTTCGGGGATTTGATTCCGCCGGCAATAATGCCTGCCAAGGTTGAGTTAATAACGGCGGTCGGGCCGCCTGATTGTCCAACAAGTATATTCATATTTCTCCTTATTCCCTTATTTGTCCGTTGCCGTGTATTAAATATTTTGTAGTAGTAAGCTCGGTAAGCCCCATGGGCCCCCGTGCGTGAATTTTTTGAGTGCTTATGCCTATTTCTGCGCCGAATCCGAACTCAAATCCGTCGGTAAATCTGGTTGAAGCGTTAACATAAACCGCCGCCGCATCAACCTCTTTCAGGAATTTCGTTGAGTTTGGGATGTTTTCGGTCACAATTGCTTCCGAGTGCCGGGTTCCGTATTTGTTTATATGGGCGATAGCATCTTCAATGCTGTCAACAACTTTTATGCCTATTTTAAGGTCAAGATACTCCGTATACCAGTCCTCTTCCGCCGCAGGAGCCGCTTCGGGGTCAAGTCCGCAGACGGTTTGGTCGCCGACAACCGTAACGCCGTATTCGTGCAGGGATTTAAGCATAGCGGGCAAAAACCGCTCTGCAATGTCACAGTGAACCAGTAATTTTTCCTCCGCATTACAGACGGAGGGTCTGGAAGTTTTTGCGTTTATGACAATATCCCTTGCCATAGAAAGGTCGGCGTACTTATCCACAAAAACATGACAATTGCCCGTCCCGGTCTCGATTGCAGGGACTGTAGCGTTCTCAACAACGCTGCGGATAAGCCCTGCGCCGCCTCTTGGGATAATGACATCGAGGTATTTATTAAGACGCATAAGCGCAGTTGCGGTCTCTCTTGAGGTGTCCTCAACCAGGTTTATGCATCCTTTCGGAAATCCTTCTTTAATAAGAGCCTCCTGCATAATTCCGACTAAGGCAAGATTTGTTCCGATAGATTCCTTTCCGCCTCGAAGAATAACTGCGTTTCCGGATTTCAGGCAAAGCGCCGCCGCATCTGCCGTAACATTGGGGCGGGACTCATAGATTATGCCTATAACGCCGAGGGGAACACGAACTTTGTCTATTTCAAGTCCGTTTGGGCGCTTGGTGCGGGATACATAGGTTCCGACGGGGTCGGGAAGCTCCGCAACCTGTCGTATTCCGTTTGAGATTGCCCCAATGCGCTGTTTGGTAAGGGTAAGTCTGTCGATAAAGCCCTCTGCCAGCCCAATTTCCTTTGCGGCGGCAATATCACCGCCGTTAATTTTTATGATATAATCCGTGTTGTCATAAATAGCATCCGCCATTGCCAAGAGAGCGCGGTTTTTATCCGCCTCGGAAGCAACAGCAAGAAAGGCTGATGCTGACTTTGCCATCTGACCTTTGATTTCAAGCTCGTTCATAATAATAAAAAATCTCCGTTCCGCCGCCCTGCGTCGGCAAAATAGTAAATAAATAATCTCTTAGCGGCAGGGCAAGGAACGATAAGAGATTTTTGCGCCCATGTGCTTTATGCCGCATTATAAAAGCGGTTCAGCAATGTAATTAAATCCTGATATGGAGAATAACATAATTTTTAAATTATCCCTTGTATATATGATACCACAAAACAGTGGGTTAAGTCAAATAGATATGGAATATTTAGGAAAAAAATCGTAAAACTGCCTGTTTGAAAAAATTTTTTTCAATAATTTTGCAAAAATCCCTTGACAAAACGGACAAGCGATAGTATAATATTCTTTGCGTGATGAGCTTATACATATATGCACCATTAGCTCAGTTGGTAGAGCACCTGACTCTTAATCAGGGTGTCC
>JAEDLZ010000008.1 GCA_016303265.1 Clostridiales bacterium | reverse complement strand
CCTTGCACCAATGTAATTATTTGAACGAAATTGCAGCAAACGGATTGCCGTTTGCGCTTATGTTACAATAATTACATCATTTTATGAGAATATACTTTGCGGAGGTACTTCATTATGGAAAATCAAAAAAAATACGAAGACATTATTAAGACATTGCACGAGAACTGCAAGCTTTCCTTAGAACAGCTTGCCGCAATGTACAAAATGGACGCTTCTGAAGTCGCCGCCGTTATTGACGATATGGAGAAAAACGGCACGATTCTGGGATACGGTGCTATTGTAAACTGGGACAAGCTCGATTCATCAAACCGCGTCACCGCCTACATTGAACTTAAGGTTACCCCACAGCGCAACCAGGGGTTTGACCGCATTGCGGAGCGCATTTATCAATATCCCGAGGTTAAATCCCTTAATCTTATGAGCGGAAGCTATGATTTCGGCGTTACTGTGGAGGGGGACAGTCTTAAAAGCATTTCCCTTTTTATTTCCGAGCATCTTGCCCCTATGGAATCCGTTGTTTCAACTGCGACCCACTTTGTGCTTAAACGCTATAAAATGGACGGAAATATTTTGTCCGCTCCGGCTTCCGATGACAGGGAGGTTATATCTTTATGAGTTTCTCTCCGAACGATTTTTTAAGCCGCACCGTCAAAAGTATCCCCCCCTCCGGTATACGAAAATTTTTTGATGTTGCCGCAGAGATGGAGGACGCTATTTCTCTCGGCGTCGGTGAACCTGACTTTATCACGCCCTGGCATATTAGGGATGAAGGGATTTATTCGCTTGAGAAGGGCAAAACCCACTACACCTCCAACGCAGGCTTAAAGGAGCTTCGTCTTGCGGCGGCGTCATATTTGAAAAGGCGTTTCGGTCTTGCCTACGACGGGATTTCTCAGGTGTTAATCACCGTCGGCGGGAGCGAGGCAATCGATTTATTTCTGCGTGCGGTTATAGAACCGGGCGACGAGGTCTTAATCCCCGAGCCCAGCTTCGTTTGCTACAAGCCGATAACCCGTCTGGCAGGCGGCGTACCTGTGACTATACAAACTAAGGCGGAAAACCGTTTTAAGCTTACTCCAACGGAGCTTAAGGCTGCAATCACGCCGAAAACCAAGGTTTTAATTTTGCCATATCCCAGCAATCCCACCGGCGGAATTATGGAAAAGGCGGACCTTGAGGCAATTGCTCCTATTATCGAAGAAGCAAATCTTATGGTTTTGTCCGACGAAATTTACGGCGAGCTGACCTACGGCAAAAAACACATTTCCGTTGCGGCAATTGAGGGTATGAAGGAGCGCACCGTTTTGGTAAGCGGTTTTTCAAAGACCTACGCCATGACGGGCTGGCGTCTGGGCTACGCCTGCGGTCACCCCGACATTATAAAGGCTATGACAAAGATACATCAGTATGCCATTATGTCGGCGCCGACCACCGCTCAGTATGCGGCAATTTCCGCTTTGGAAAACGGTGATTCCGACATTGAATATATGCGGGATGAATATAACAAGCGCCGCAATATAATTGTGGACGGATTTAACTCTATGGGGCTTGAATGCTTTGAGCCCGAGGGCGCTTTCTATGCCTTTCCCTGCATAAAATCCACGGGTATGTCCTCCGAACAGTTCTGCCGCGAATTGCTTTACGACCGTAAGGTTGCCGTTGTACCCGGTTCCGCCTTCGGCGAAAGCGGAGAGGGCTTTATACGCTGCTCTTACGCATATTCCGTCGAAAATATAACCAAAGCACTTGAAAGAATCGAGGCGTTTGTTCATGCCGGAAGAAAAGCTTAAACAAATATTTGAAAACGAAATTATTAAAGGGGTTGTCAGCAACCCCTTATCTTCTGCCGCTTTCCGGCGGATAAATATTTCTGCAAAGGAAATCGGCGGCGTTCGTTGCTTTCAGGCTGTTAAGCTGACGGACAAGCAGTCTTTTTCCGAAAATTTATCAAAGGCAGAGCTTTTGTCAGCGCTTATTGACCTGAAAAATGACTACCGGCAGTTTGATTTCTGGAGCGAGAGGAAGCACTACACCGTAAAGATTTCCAAAAAGGGCAAATCCTCTCTTATCATCCAAAACGGCGGTGCAAAGCCCGGCGTTTCCCACAACCGACAGAAAAACTATATATTAAATGAAGCGATTCCGCCGCTTGTGGACCTTGGAATTTTCACAAAAGACGGGAAAATCGTCAGTTCAATGTATGACAAATTCCGGCAGATAAACCGCTTTACGGAAATTGTACGGGATGTTATCGGCGAGCGGAAGAAGATGACCGTGCTGGATTTTGGCTGCGGAAAGTCTTATCTCACCTTTATTCTTTACCATTACCTTGTCAACATCAGAGGAATCGACGCGGAAATCATCGGTCTTGACCTGAAAGACGAGGTTATAGGGAACTGTAATTTGCTTGCTCAAAAGTACGGATATAAAAAGCTTCATTTCGAAACGGGAGATATAGGAAAATATAATTACGACGGCAGAGCCGATATGGTTATAACTCTGCACGCCTGTGACACGGCGACGGATTTTGCTCTGTATAACGCAGTAAAATGGAATTGCGGAATAATTCTCTCCGTGCCCTGCTGCCAGCACGAGCTGAACGGACAGCTCAAAACGGATAACTTTGAAATTTTGTCCCGGTACGGAATAATAAAAGAGCGCTTCGCCGCTCTTGCCACAGACGCAATACGGGGAAATCTCCTTACTGCGGCAGGATACTCTGTTTCGCTGATGGAATTTGTCGACATGAAGCATTCTCCGAAAAATATTTTAATCCGCGGGACAAAGGCTCTCATTCCCCAAAAAACACGGGATAAAGCTCTTTTGGAGGCGGAAAATCTCATGCGTGAATTTAATTTTGCGCCCACGCTTTATAACTTACTTTACGGAAAAGAGGAATAGCTATGCTTTACGATTCCCATGCTCATTATGACGACAGGCAGTTTGACGCCGACCGCTGCGAAGTAATCGCCGCGGCGCACAAGGACGGCGTTGAATTTATCAATAACATCGCAAGCGACATTGAAACCTCGAAAACCAGCATTGCCCTTGCGGAAAAATTCAATTTTGTGTATGCCACGGTCGGAGTCCATCCGAGCGAGGTAAGAGGCATGACCCAAGCGGATATTGATTGGCTGGGGAAGGCGGCAAAGCATGAAAAGGTTGTCGCAATCGGCGAAATCGGGCTGGACTATCATTATGACGACACCTCCGAGGAGGAGCAGGAATTATGGCTGGCGCCCCAGCTTGAGCTTGCGAAAGAGCTTAATCTTCCCGTAGTCATCCATGACCGTGAAAGCCGGGGCGAGTGTATGAGAATTTTGAAGGAACACAAAATACAAAACGGTGTCATTCACTGTTTTTCGGGCAGCGCCGAAACCGCCGAAGAATTTCTTAAGATGGGATTTTATATCTCCTTTACGGGGATTGTGACCTTTAAAAATGCCCGCCGTGCCATTGAGGCGCTTAAGATGATTCCGCCGGACAGAATTATGATTGAAACAGACTGTCCGTACATGACTCCCGAACCCTTTAGGGGAAAGCGAAACCACAGTGGCTATGTTTATCGCGTTGCAGAGAAAATCGCCGAAGTTAAGGGTATGACCTTTGAGGAGGTTGCGGAGCTTACCACCGCCAATGCCAAAAGATTTTTCGGGGTAAAATGAACTGACCGCCGCCCAAAAGGCGGCGTCGGCTTGTTTTTCAGAAACGGTCAGACTGTGACTAATCGGTCAGGGTTTGCCAAAGCGGTCAGGCTGTGCCTAATCGTTCAGGCTGTGCCAAAGCGGTCAGGCTCTGCCGGAACAGTCAGCATTTACCGAAAATAAATTGGCGAAAAGGAATTTCCTGTATCTTCAAAACTAAACTTTTTAAAGTAAAACAATTATATCAAAATCAGAATTTTTCTTTTCGCTCAGGGTCCTTATTTATTTCAGTTCATATTTGGGGGCGGCGCCGATTTCCTTCACATAAAACCGATAAAAGGACGAATAATTGGAAAATCCGCAGGCGGTACACGCCTCGCCGATTGCCATTCCCTCCCGGCAAAGGTCCCGTACGGAGAGCAGCCGCTTATGATTTATATAATTATGGAGCGTATACCCTGTTGATTTCTTGAAAATCCGACAAAGATGATTTTTGGACAGAAAGAACTTCGCCGCAAGAGTATCCACCGTCAGATTCTCGCTGTAATTTTCATTTATATATGAGATTATATTTGTTATTCTCGAATCGGCATTTTCGCTGCGCTTGAAATTTTTTATATCATTTAAAATATACAGAAATTCAATAATTGCCGCGCGGACAACGGGTTTACCCTGATTTGCCCCGTCGTCACTGTATTTTAAAATCGCCTTTACAATGTCATAAAGACCGCTTTTCTTTACCTCCTTTGCCGGAATTTTATTGTTTCCCTCAAATTCACGGTTCATGAATATGCTTTCATATTCCTCACATCCCGTTTCCTTGAAAAATTCCCGGTCTATACTGATAACAACCCGCTCATATACCGTGTTTGAACGGTGCAGAACCCGATGCATTTCGTTACGGCTTATTACAATTGCGTCAAAGGGCTCCAATTTATAATAATTGCCCTCGACAAAATACTCCGAATCCCCCGCTATATACAGGAAAAATTCATAGCCGTCATGGGAATGAAGCTCAACATACTCGGTTTTTGACTGAACCGTTATTTTGTGAGATATGTCGAAATTTCTGTCCATTTCAATTTTCACAGCCTTTCTGTCCGAAACCGGTAATTTAAAATTCCATGCCTCTTGCCCGCAAGCAGGGCAAGGCGCATAATTTTGCCTTGCAATACAGCTTCTTTGCCAAAAAATCAAGATAATAAATACACTTAGTTTTCACTTTTTAATATATTAACATATAAAGGTGATTTTTGCAATGTTTATGTCAATATTTACATAGTCTTTTTTGAAAAAATATGATAAAGTTATTCTAAACTGATTTTGTAGGGGAACAATGAGCAGGCTTATTATTGTCGGACGAAATTGATAAAGACATTGACAAGCAGTTTCCGTTTTAAGCGATCCGGGTATCGGATATTCTAAACCCGGAGGCATTAACGGCTTTAACATTTCCTCGCTTGAGGAAAATCAAGTTAATGAGCTTAAGGCAAAAATGGAGGAATACAAAATTTTGCATTTTCAACCGGCTCGCCTGTGGGGATTTTTCTCTTCGGATTAAAATGTTCACAGACTTTTTAACCTCTTATCATCTTTAACCTGCCGGTAAAAGATATTTAATAATAATTATTATTTGTGCCGCCGCCGGGCGGCAGAATGGAGATATACATGGAATTTATAATGGATATGGTTCACCACAACCCCGGGGAAGCTCCCTTTAAGTCCAAGTTCTTAAATCCGAAACTTCTTAAATCGTACGGATATAATTCACAGGTGTTTAAGCACATTAACACGGCTGTGGATTTTTCTGCGCTTGGAGAATTTTTTGTGGGTGAGGACGAGAAAAAATGGATAAACAATATTCAGTCCGAAATCCACAGTCAAATAAGCGCCGCCAAATCGGAAAATATGAATATTTTTTACCACATAGATTTATTTGTCCTTCCGAAAAGGCTTGCTGACCAATACAAGGACGAAATTCTGGACGAGGACGGCAAAATTTCCCTTAAGCGCGAAAAAACAAAAGAACTGCACCGCATAATGTTTGACGAAATATTTGAGAAATTCCCACAGGTTGACGGGCTGATTGTCCGCGTGGGAGAAACTTATCTTCACGACACGCCGTACCATACGGGCAACGGTGCAATAAAATACGGCAATAGGGATGAGGAAATCCGTGATTTTATTGAGCTTATAAACTTCCTGCGTGAGGAAATTTGCGTTAAGCACGGGAAATATCTTTTCTTCAGGACATGGGATATTTTCTCGGACAAATTTCACTCCTCTCCGGAATATTATCTTGCGGTCACAGACAATGTAGAACCCCACGAAAAGCTTTTGTTCTCGATTAAACACACAATCGTTGACTTCTGGCGGCGGGTTCGCTTTAACCCCTGCCTGACAATCGGCAAGCACAACCAGGTTGTGGAAATCCAGTGCCAGCGCGAATACGAAGGCAAGGGGGCATACCCAAATTACATAATGAACGGCGTTATCAACTCCTTTGACGACAACAAAAGCCCAAAGGGGCTTCGCGACATTGCAGACAACCCGAAAATCAAGGGGATATACACCTGGTCACGGGGCGGCGGCTGGTACGGTCCGTATATAAGCAACGAATTTTGGTGCGACATAAATGTGTGGGTTATTGCAAACTATGCCAATAATCCCGCCCGCACGGAGGAGGAAATTTTTTACGACTATGCTGAAAATAAAATGGGACTTGACCGCAAAAATGCCGAAAAATTCCGTGAAATGTGCTTTATGGCATCCCGTGCGCTCTTAAAAGGCAGGTATGTTGAGTGCTATGACAGAACTCTTGACGAGAATTGTTATCCTTGCCGGCTTTGGATGCGTGATGACCGTCTCGGCGGCTTAAAACAGCTTGACGAGGTTTTCAGATACTTAAACGATAACGATTTGCTGTTTTCCGCCGTCCTTGAAAAGAAGGAAAGCGTCCTCTGGTGGAACGAGGTGCGGAGGGCTTTTAAGGAAATTGAAATTCCCGACAAGGAGCTTTGCGACTACATCGAAACAAGTATTGAATACGCCTGCGGACTCTTTAATGTTATCTACTGCGGCTGGCGTGCCATGGCGGAGGGCTACACCGGCGGCGGCAGAGTTTCGCAGTTTAAGGCGGACTATTATAAGGCATGGGAGGACTACCGCAAGGTTAGCGACAGAAAAGATTGTGCAAGCCTTTATACCGATTTATATTTAAATGATGTAGGCATGGGCGACACTATAGAAAATTTAAAATAAAACGAAAGGTGATGAACTGAAATGAAAATGACATTTCGCTGGTACGGAAAGGATGACCCTGTTACTCTTGAAAAAATCAGACAGATTCCCGGGGTTACGGGTATAGTTTCCGCAATTTATGACATTCCTGTAGGCGAGGTATGGCCGCTTGAGAGGATTTTGGAGCTCAAGAATGAAATAGAGGAAGCAGGGCTTGAGCTTTCCGTTATCGAGAGCGTTCCCGTTCACGAGGACATCAAAACGGGCGACGGCGACCGTGACAGATACATCGAAAACTACTGCGAAACACTGAGAAATCTTTCCAAAGCAGGCATTGACTGTGTGTGCTACAACTTTATGCCCGTTTTCGACTGGACAAGATCCGACCTCGCCCACCCCTTAGGCGACGGGTCAAATGCTCTTATCTATGACGAGAAAACCGTTCTTAATATGAACCCTCTGACAGGCGAGCTTTCCCTTCCCGGCTGGGATTCAAGCTATACAAAAGAGGGAATGAAGGCGCTTTTGGAAAAGTACAAAAGCATTTCCGAGGAGGACCTTTGGAACAATCTTAAGTATTTCTTAGACCGTGTTATAAAGGTTGCGGAAGAGGTTAAAATTAAGATGGCAATTCACCCGGACGACCCGCCCTGGAATATTTTCGGGCTTCCCAGGATTATAACAAACAAACAGAATTTAGAGAAATTTTTAAAGCTTTATGACAGCCCTTATAACGGGCTGACCCTTTGCAGCGGCTCTCTCGGTGTTGACCCGAAAAACGATATTATTGACCTGATTCACTCCTTTGCCGACAGAATCCATTTTGCACATATAAGAAACATTAAAATTACGGGTGAAAGGTGCTTTGAAGAGGCGGCTCACAAAACTGAATGCGGCTCACTTGATATATTCGGAATAGTAAAAGCCTATGTTGACGAGGACTTTGACGGATATGTCCGTCCCGACCACGGCCGCATGATATGGGGCGAAACGGGTAAACCGGGCTACGGTCTTTACGACAGAGCCTTGGGCGCTGTATATTTAAACGGTCTTTTTGAGGCCTGCGAAAAGCTGAAGGCATAAACTAAGTTTTGGGCAAATAAAAGGCATCGGCAAAGAATTTAAACGGGGATAAAAGCCTTAAAAGCAAAAATTCGTAAGGCTTTTATTCTCCTTTATGGGGTTCTGTGCGAAATTATCGGCATTTGCCGTATGTACCGGAAAGGGATGACTAAAAACAATGAAAAAATTTATGGACGAGGACTTTCTTCTGACAACCGAAACGGCAAAACGCCTTTTTGATTATGCAAAAGCTTTGCCGATTTACGACTACCATTGCCACTTAAGTCCGAAAGAAATTTATGAGGATAAAAAATACAATAGCATCACCGAGGTATGGCTCGGCGGAGACCACTATAAATGGCGCTTCATGCGCAGCATGGGAGTAGATGAAAAATACATAACCGGGGACGCCTCGCCTTGGGAGAAATTTCTGAGCTATGCCAAGGCTCTCGAGTATGCAATAGGCAACCCTCTTTATCATTGGTCGCATTTAGAGCTTCAGAGATATTTCGGCATTTATGAAACTCTGGGCGAAAAAACCGCAAAGGATATCTGGGACAGGGCAAATGCAATCATAACGGGCGGTGACTTTTCCGCAAGGCGCCTTATCGAAAAGTCCAATGTGGAGCTTATCGGAACCACCGACGACCCCTGCGACTCCCTCGAATATCACAAGCTTATCAGGGAGGATAAAAGCTTTAAGACCGTTGTTGTCCCCACCTTCCGTCCGGACAATGCAATAAGCATTGAAAAGCCGGGTTTTGCAGATTATGTTTCGCGCCTGGAGGAGGCGGCAGATATGAAAATTGCCTGCTTCGGCTGTTTCAAAAAGGCTCTTGCAAAGCGAATTGACTTTTTCAGCCAAGTGGGCGCAAGAGTTTCCGACCACTCCTTCCTGACAGTTCCGTATACCGAGGCGGATGAAGATACGGTTGCGGAAATTTTCGATAAGGGAAGAAGAGGCGAAAATCTCTCTAAAACGGAGATTGACGCCTTTAAGACTGCCTGCATGGTATTCCTCGGCGAGGAATACGCAAAGCGCGGCTGGGTTATGCAGCTTCACATGGGGCCCATCAGAAACAACAATTCAAAAATGTTTTCGAGCATAGGTGCAGACACGGGCTTTGACTCAATCGGTGACGGCGTCTGTGCAGAAAAGCTTTCCGCTTATCTTGACGCGCTAAATAAAAAAGATATGCTCCCCAAAACAATTCTTTACACCCTCAACCCCACTTGGAATTATGTTCTCGGAACAATGCTGGGGAACTTCCAGGGCGGCGGAATAAAGGGCAAGATTCAGTTCGGCTCCGCCTGGTGGTTCTGCGACCACATTGACGGAATGACCGAACAGATGAAGGTTCTCGGAAATTTGGGCGCACTTGCCGCCTTTGTCGGTATGCTGACCGATTCCAGAAGCTTTTTATCCTACCCCAGACATGAGTATTTCCGCCGCATTCTTTGCCGCATTATCGGCGAATGGGCGGAAAACGGCGAATTCACCGACGATGAGGCGGTTCTTCGCAAAATTGTTGAAGATATAAGCTATTATAACGCTAAAAATTACTTCGGTATATAGCCCTGTTACGCAAGCAAAATCAGCATAGCGGCGGATGCCTGTATTTGCGGTTTCAAGGCTGTTTGCCCGAAGAAAATAAAATCAGGAGGAAAATAATATGAAATTACCATTTATGATTGACCTTAAGGATAAAGTTGCCGTTGTAACGGGCGGCGGCGGCGTGCTTTGCAGCACATTTGCAGAGGCTATTGCAAAAACCGGCGCAAAGGTTGCTGTTCTTGACTTAAACGGCGAGGCGGCAGACAAAGTTGCCGATGCAATAATTGCCGACGGCGGAACCGCAATGGGCATTTCCGCAAATGTTCTTGAAAAAGAGAGCCTTGAAAACGCAAAAAAAATTATTAACGACAAATGGGGCACCGTCGATATTCTTTTAAACGGCGCAGGCGGCAACAATCCCAAGGGCAGTACCACCAAAGACTATTTTGACCCTAAGGATTTAGACGACGAGGAAATCAAGACATTCTTTGACCTTGACCCAAAAGGTGTTGAATTTGTTTTTAACCTCAACTTCCTGGGGACGCTTCTTCCCACACAGGTTTTTGCCCACGACCTTATCGGCAAGGCGGACGCGTCAATCATTAACATTTCGTCCATGAATGCGTTTACTCCCCTTACAAGAATCCCCGCATACAGCGGTGCAAAGGCGGCAATCTCCAACTTTACTCAATGGCTCGCCGTTCATTTCTCCAAAGTGGGAATAAGAGTTAATGCAATTGCCCCCGGATTCTTCCTTACACAGCAGAACCGCGGCCTTTTGCTTGACGAAAACGGAAACTACACAGAGCGTTCCAAAAAAATTCTCTCCCAGACTCCTATGGACAGATTCGGCGAAAAGGAAGAACTTATCGGAACTCTCCTTTGGCTTCTCTCAAAAGACGCTTCCGGCTTTGTAAACGGCGTGGTTGTCCCGGTTGACGGCGGCTTCTCCGCATACTCCGGCGTGTAATCGCAGACAACGGCCACTCATAAAAGCTGTGCAGAATAATCCGACCTAAAAAGTCAGACCTGAAAATCTGACTTTTTAGGTCGGTTTTCTTTACATAAAAGACTATTAGCTGTATAGTATCAGTTGTATAATGGTATTTTTAATAAATATTCCGAAGAAAGGTAAGTAATAATTATGAATTATGTTATGAGATTTCCCAAAGGGCTGGCAAGGGCTGTATCCTGACAAATCGTGAAACAAAACAATCCCCGAAAACAGTTAAATTCAAACTGTTTTCGGGGATATTTTCATTGGTTTTAAAAACCGGTTTTTCAAATTGCTGCTGAAAATTTATTTTGCCGCAGCCTTTTTTCGCTTTTAAAACAGCCCTGAAATAACGCCGTTTTCATCAACATCAATACGCTCTGCGGCAGGGGATTTGGGAAGTCCCGGCATGGTCATTATATCGCCCGTCAGAGCAACGATAAAGCCTGCGCCTGCCGAAATTTTAACATTGCGCACCGTCACCGTAAATCCCGTCGGCGCACCGATTTTCTTTAAATCATCGGAGAAGCTGTACTGGGTTTTTGCCATACAAACGGGAAGCTTGTCATAGCCCAGCGCCGTTAATGCGGCAATCTGATTTTTTGCGGCAGGTGTGAACGAAACACCGTCGCCCCGGTAAATTTTCTTAACGATTGCCTCAATTTTATTCTCTATGGAGTCATCCGTATCGTATGCGAAGGTGAAATCATTGTCGTCCTCGCAAAGACGGACAACTTCGTTTGCAAGGTCAATTCCGCCTTCGCCGCCCTTTGCCCACACATCGGACAAAACAACATTAACGCCCATGGCGCGGCATTTTTCCATAACAAGATTAACCTCTGCGTCCGTATCCGTCGGAAACTTATTCACTGCAACAACACAGGGAAGCTTATAAACATCGGTAATATTTGACAAATGCCTGAGCAAATTCGGCATACCCTTTTCAAGAGCCTCGAGATTTTCCGTGCCAAGCTCCGTTTTCGGCACTCCGCCGTGCATTTTAAGGGCACGGATGGTCGCCACAAGAACAACCGCCGAGGGCTTAAGACCGGCATAACGGCACTTTATATCCAAAAATTTCTCGGCGCCAAGGTCAGCGCCGAAGCCTGCCTCGGTTACGGCGTAATCGCCCAGCTTAAGCGCCATTTTTGTCGCCAGAACAGAGTTGCAGCCATGGGCGATATTGGCAAACGGTCCGCCGTGAACCAGCGCAGGCGTTCCCTCCAGGGTCTGCACCAGATTGGGCTTTAAGGCGTCCTTTAACAGAGCCGTCATCGCCCCTGCCGCCTTTAGCTCGCCCGCCGTAACGGGCTTATCGTCATAGGTATAGCCCACAACAATTCTTGAAAGCCTTTCCTTAAGGTCGGTGACTGAGCCGGCAAGACAAAGGATTGCCATAATTTCCGACGCAACCGTAATGTCATATCCGTCCTCACGGGGAGTTCCGTTGACCTTGCCGCCAAGGCCGTCAACAACGAATCGAAGCTGTCGGTCATTCATATCAACGCAACGCTTCCATGTTATCTTCCGTGGGTCAATTCCAAGAGCATTTCCCTGGTGGATATGATTGTCAAGCATCGCCGCAAGAAGATTGTTTGCAGCGCCGATTGCATGAAAATCTCCCGTAAAGTGAAGATTGATGTCCTCCATGGGAACAACCTGAGCATATCCGCCGCCTGCCGCTCCGCCTTTTATTCCGAATACCGGCCCCAAGGACGGTTCGCGCAGAGCAACCATAACATTTTTGCCGATTTTTTTCATGCCGTCGGCAAGTCCGATTGTTGTCGTGGTTTTGCCCTCTCCGGCAGGGGTCGGGGTTATCGCCGTAACAAGGATAAGCTTACCGTCTTTTTTCTCGCTTTCCTTTAATAAGGAAAGGTCGATTTTTGCCTTATACTTTCCGTATTGCTCAAGATATTTATCGTCAATCCCTGCACTTTTAGCTATCTCCGCAATATTTTTCATTTTTGCGCTCTGGGCAATTTCAATATCTGTTTTCATTTTTCCCTCCTGAATTTATATATTGAATAAATAAACATCATTAGGTGCAAAGCGGCAAGCCGCTCTATTAAAATTCTCCCGAATATACACCTTTTCATAATTCCGCCTTGTCTTAATTCTATGCTTGGTTGCCGCTACACTTTAAGTTCAGTCTTAATTTCACCCGAATAATTGCGTTCTATTACAGGTTTTGCCACATTTTCAAGAAATTCGTCAACCTGAGAGGGACACCTGCCGATGTACAGTTTCGGGTCAAGCTGAGCCTCGATTTCCGCCTTGGTAAGCGGAAAAGCATTATCGCCCGCAATCCTGTCGATAAGGTCGTTTGCGCCGCCCTCAAGCTTAACCTTTGCCGCCGCCGCATGGGAATGGGTTCTGAGTCTTTCATGAAGCTCCTGCCTATTTCCGCCCCTCTTAACGGACTCCATCATTATATTTTCGGTTGCCATAAACGGGAGCTTTTCCATAACCCGGCGGTTTACCACCTTTTCATACACCACAAGTCCGCCCGTTACATTTATATAGATATTCAGAATTGCGTCAACTGCCAAAAATGCCTCGGAAACGGAAATTCTTTTATTCGCAGAATCGTCGAGAGTTCTTTCAAACCACTGCGTTCCCGCTGTCATGGCGGGATTAACCGCGTCAATTATGACATATCTTGCAAGAGAGGAAATTCTCTCGCTCCGCATAGGATTGCGCTTATAGGGCATTGCCGACGAGCCTATTTGCGTTTTTTCAAACGGCTCCTCCATTTCCTCAAAGGACTGAAGAATCCTAAGGTCGTTTGAGAACTTGTACGCGCTCTGGGCAAACCCCGACAAAACGGATAGGAAATACGCATCGGTTTTCCTCGAATAGGTCTGACCCGAAACCGCAACAACCCCCGAAAAGCCCATTTCCTTTGCAATAAGCTCCTCCAGCTTTTTAACCTTTTCCTCATCATTTTCAAAAAGCTCCATAAAGCTTGCCTGGGTTCCCGTTGTCCCCTTTGAGCCCAAAAGCAAAAGCTTTGAAAGCCTGTGTTCAAGTTCCTCAATGTCCGCAATCAGCTCGTACATCCAAAGTGTGGCACGCTTTCCTACCGTTGTGAGCTGTGCCGGCTGAAGATGGGTGTAGGCAAGGCAGGGGAGGCTCTTATATTTTTCCGCAAACTCCGCAAGATTTTTAAGCACCTGCGCCGCCTTGCGAAGAATTATTTCCGACGCTTTTTTCAATATTATAACATCCGTGTTGTCGCCCACATAACAGCTTGTTGCGCCAAGGTGAATAATCGGCTCGGCTTTCGGGCATTGTTTGCCGTAGGCATAGACATGGCTCATAACATCGTGGCGGACAACCCTTTCACGCTCCTCGGCAACCTCGAAGTTGATATTTTCGCAGTTTGCCTCCATTTCTGCTATCTGCTCGTCGGAAATGCTCAAGCCAAGCTCTTTTTCCGCCTTTGCCAGAGCAATCCAGAGCCTTCTCCAGGTCTTGAATTTAAAATCCTCGGAAAAGACATACTGCATTTCCTCGCTTGCATATCTTGTCGAAAAAGGCGAAATATACTTTTTTCTGCTGTTTTCCATAATTGTTCTCCTTTTCTTTCCATTTTTATTTATCGGGGCGTATCCGCCCTTTCATACTATAATAAAAAAACAGACATACCCGTTTTGGATAAGTCTGCCCAGACGGTCGGCTGCATTATTCTTTTTGTTCCCCCGCGGTAATCCGCCGAAATCCGTCAGTCACAAAAAGCTTCTCCATTTTCATCTGTATTATACCAGTTATGCGGCATATTTGTCAAGGGCATTTTCCGAAAAACCGAACAAAGTCCGCCGATTTGACGAAAGCAGGTATTTGTGATAAAATTAAAGAATATACTATTTATATTTCGAGGAACAGCAATGGAAATTTATCACAATTCGAGAAATCTTAAGTATCGCAGTCCATTCGGAGCGGTTTGCACAAACGAAACCGTATCCCTTTCGCTTCGCGCGCCCATTGAGGCTGTTTCAGCCGCAGTCAGACTGTGGTCTGATGACACAGAAACGCTTATTCCCATGAATCGCAAAGGGGATTTTTTTACGGCGGATGTCAAAATGCCCGAAACCCCTCAGCTTGTTTGGTATTATTTCATAATCGAAATAAGCGGCGGTCAGAAGGCGTACTACTTCAATAACCGCGAAAGGCTCGGCGGCGAAGGGGAAATACGCACCGCCCCGGACGGAAATTCATATCAGATAACCGTTTGCAAAACGGGTTTTAAAACCCCTGACTGGTTTAAAAATTCCATTATGTATCAGATTTTCCCCGACAGATTTTTCTGCGGCGAAAAACTGCCGAAAAAGCGCAGCGAATACACTATCCACGAGGATTGGTACGAGCCTTTTACATTTCAAAAGCATCCGTATGAAGACGGGCCTGCCTGCAATGATTTTTACGGCGGAAATCTTCAGGGAATTATTAAAAAGCTTCCGTATCTTAATGAGCTTGGCATAAGCGTTATATATCTGAATCCGATTTTTGAGGCGTATTCAAACCACAGATACGATACGGCGTCTTACGACAAAATTGACCCTATGCTCGGAACGCAGGAGGATTTTGAAAAGCTATGCAGCGAAGGCAGAAAATACGGCATCCGCATTATCCTTGACGGAGTTTTCAGCCATACGGGCAGCGACAGCGTATATTTTAACAAATACGGCAGCTACGGCGAAAATTCCGGCGCATGGCGGGATATTGCCTCTCCGTACCGGGCATGGTATCAATTCCGCGAGGACGGAAGCTACGATAGCTGGTGGGGCTGCACGAATCTTCCGAATGTAAATGAAACAGAGCCGACATATTTAGACTACATTTTAAGGGACAATGATGCTATAATAAAAAAGTGGCTCAGATGCGGCGCAAGCGGTTGGCGGCTCGATGTTGCCGACGAGCTTCCCGACGAATTTATCAAAATTCTTCGCCGCGAAGTAAAATCCGTTTCCCCCGACGCCTTAGTTATAGGGGAAGTATGGGAAGACGCCTCCAACAAAATCAGCTACGGCAAAATGCGGGAATACCTTTTGGGCGATGAGCTTGACAGCGTTATGAACTATCCCTTCAAGGACGGCATGGTTGACTTTCTTATGGGAAGCATAACCGCAGAGTCCCTTTGCGCAAAGGTGATGTCTGTCTGCGAAAACTACCCTCAAGAGGTCTTATACAGCCTTATGAATATTGCGGGGACCCACGATACCATGCGCATTAAAACCGTTCTCGGCGGGGAAAATATAAAAGAAAATGCAACGGATAAGGAAAAATGGGATTTTTCCCTTGAAGGTTCTGCCGAAACAACAGCTTTAAAGAGGGTTATGCTTATGGCGTTTATGCAGATGACCTTTGTGGGCGTTCCCTGCATTTATTACGGCGACGAAATCGGAATGGAAGGGCTTTCCGACCCCTATAACCGAAAGCCTTATTCCTGGCGGAAAATCAATCCCGAACTTCTTGCCCGGTATAAAAAACTCATTGCCCTCCGCAACAAAAACGACTTTCTGCGCACCGGCTCTTTTGTTCCGCTGTACGCAAAGGGCAGTGTTTTCGTTTATATGCGGGAAATTTCCGGCGGAAAGGATGTTTTCGGAAAAAAAGCGCATGACGGAGCAGGAATTTTTGCCGTAAACTGCGGAAACACGCCCAAAGAAATTACAGTCAAAAATCTGACCCCCTCTGCAAAAAAACTCCTCGGCAAGGATGGCAAAATTACGATTTTGCCCATGGAATCAAGGATTTTTATGTAAAAACAACAAAATATCTTACTTGATTTTGTTTAAGATTTTATATAGATTTTATGGACAAAACCGAAAATTTCTGTTAAACTATACTTGAATAGTAATTTTGCACTATTTTTGCTCTGTGTTTCCATATATTTTCTGCATAATGACCAAACAGACAGGAGAATAAAAATGAAAAAAACTACTCTTCAATCAAAAAAAATTACCCCTCCGGATGAACCGCTTATGTATCTTTTCAACCGGGGGAAGCATTACAACATATACAAGATGCTGGGTGCGCATAAGGAAAAGGTTGGGAATAAAAGCGGCTACCGCTTCGCCGTGTGGGCGCCCAATGCAAAGAGCGTGTCGCTTGTCTGTAACAAAAACGGCTGGGACGCAGCCGCCAATCCTATGACTCTTCGCGAAAAGCACGGAATTTGGGAAACCTTTGCGGAGGGAATAGAAGAGGGAGAGGTTTACAAATATCTTATCGAAACCCCCGGCGGCGAGCTTATTTACAAGGCAGACCCCGTTGCGTTCAGCAGTGAATTGCGCCCGGCAACCGCCTCGGTCACAGCGGACCTGTCCTATTCGTGGAACGACGGGGCCTGGATGGCAAAGCGAAATGTTACCGCGCCCTACGATAAGGGGATAAATATTTACGAAATGCACTTTGGCTCATGGAAAACCCATGAGGACGGCAGTTTTCTCACATACCGCGAAATGGCAAAGGAGCTTATCCCATACATTAAAAAGCAAGGCTACACGCATATTGAGCTTATGCCCCTTGCGGAATATCCCTATGATGGTTCCTGGGGTTATCAGGTGACGGGGTATTTCAGCGCAACAAGCCGTTACGGGCAGCCCACAGATTTAAAATATTTTATTGACGAATGTCACAAGGCAGGAATTTCCGTCATTATGGACTGGGTTCCCGCCCACTTCCCCAGAGACGCTCACGGGCTTGCCAGATTCGACGGGACTTGTCTTTACGAGCACCCCGACAGCAGGCGGGGCGAGCATAAGGAATGGGGAACCCTGGTTTTTGACTGGACTAAAACGGAAATCCATTCCTTCCTGATTTCAAACGCCGTGTTCTGGCTTGACGAATTTCATTTTGACGGGCTGCGCGTAGACGCAGTTTCCAGTATGCTCTATCTCGATTATAACCGCGGCGGCGACTGGCTTCCCAACAAATACGGCGGCAAGGAAAATCTTGAGGCTATTGCGTTTTTGCAGGAGCTTAACCGTGTTGTTTTTGAGAGATTCCCCAATGTTATGATGATTGCGGAGGAATCAACCGCCTGGGGCGGAGTTACAAAACCCGTTCACGAAGGCGGTTTGGGCTTTAATTTTAAATGGAACATGGGCTGGATGAACGATATTTTAAGATATATGTCCATGGACCCGTATTTCAGAGGCTCAAACCATAATCTGCTTACATTTTCAATGATGTACGCCTATGCCGAGAATTATATTCTCCCCCTTTCCCACGATGAGGTTGTTCACGGCAAGAAGTCGCTCATTGACAAAATGTACGGCGACTATGACCAGAAATTTGCAAGTCTGCGCCTTTTGTACAGCTTTATGTACGCCCATCCCGGCAAGAAGCTGCTCTTTATGGGCGGCGAGTTCGCTCAGTTTATCGAGTGGCGCTTTGCGGAGGGGCTTGACTGGCTGCTTCTCGGCTATGACCGGCACAGGCAGATGCTTGAATTTACAAGGGATTTGAATAAATTTTACACCTCCCACAAGGCGTTTTACGAAAACGACAGCGACTGGGACGGATTTGAATGGATAAACCCCGGCGACAGCGAGCACAGCACCATCAGCTTTATAAGAAAAAGCCACAGCGGCCGGGATAAAATTATTGCAGTTCTTAATTTTGCCGCGCAGGAACACAAGGCATACAAGGTTGGTGTTTGGCAAAGCGGCGAATATGAGATAATCTTCACCTCCGACGACGAAAAATACGGCGGCGAGGGCAAGGCAAAGGGTACATTCAAGGCTAAAAAGGGCAAAACAGGTGATTTTGATTATTATATCGAGGTTGACCTGCCGCAGCTTTCTTCCATGTACCTTAAGAAAAAGGCCGCAAGGCGCAAAAAGGGAAATTAAACAAGCTTAGGAGGTAATCATATGAACAAAGAGTGTGTTGCGATGATACTTGCAGGCGGACAGGGCAGCCGTCTGGGGGCATTGACCAAAAACATCGCAAAGCCTGCTGTTCCGTTCGGGGGAAAATACAGAATTATAGATTTTCCGCTCAGTAACTGTGCTCACTCCGGCATTGATACGGTAGGCGTTCTGACCCAATATCAGCCCCTTGAACTCAATACTTATATAGGAAGCGGCCGCTCATGGGGACTGGACCGCAAAAGCGGCGGCGTTTATGTTCTTCCGCCCTATGTTTCTGCGGAAAAGGGCGAATGGTACAAAGGCACCGCAAACGCCATTTATCAGAATATCGGCTTTATAAGCCAGTTCAATCCCGAATATGTTGTTATTCT
This sequence comes from Clostridiales bacterium, assembly GCA_016303265.1. Lineage (GTDB taxonomy): Bacteria > Bacillota > Clostridia > Monoglobales > Monoglobaceae > SIG454. The sequence continues at coordinate 11,812 of JAEDLZ010000008.1, read as the reverse complement.
TTCCGGCGACCATATTTATAAAATGGACTATGCCGCGATGCTTGATTCGCACAAGAGAGCCCGCGCCGACGCAACCATAGCGGTTATTGAAGTTCCGTGGGCGGAGGCGTCAAGGTTTGGCATAATGAATACCGATGAAGATATGAACATTGTCGATTTTGAGGAAAAACCCAAAAATCCCAAAAGCAATCTTGCTTCCATGGGCGTTTATGTTTTCAGCTGGGCGCCCCTTAAAAAATATCTTATCGCCGATGAAAACGACGAAAAATCCGACAACGATTTCGGGAAAAATATTATCCCTCAAATGCTGAAGAACGGTCTTAAAATGCACGCTTATCGGTTTGACGGATACTGGAAGGATGTGGGCACCATTCAGAGCCTTTGGGAGGCAAATATGGAGCTGCTTGACGAAAATCCCAAGTTCGAGCTTTATGACAGTGCATGGAAAATATACAGCAAAAACCCGGTTCTTCCGCCCCACTATGTTTCCGAATCCGCAAAGGTTTCAAACAGCTATATAACCGAGGGCTGTGAAATTTACGGAAACATAGAACATTCCGTCGTTTCCGAGGGCGTAACCGTTGAAGAAGGCGCCGTTATACGGGATTCCGTAATCTTTGGCGGCGTTCATATCGGGAAGGACGCCGTTATTTGCAAATCCATCGTCGGTGCAAATACCTACATTTCATCAGGTGCAAAAATCGGAACTTCCGAAGAGGGCGCATGTGACGTCTTTATCAATCAAAAAATCTGTACGGACGGTATAACTCTTATCGGTCCTAATGTGGTTATTGACGAAAAAATCAAAATAAAAACCGGTTCGATGGTTACAAAGAATATTATGAACAGTGTTGATATTCCTAAATCAAAGACCGCAAAAAAATCCGAAACGGCTTAACAAGGAGGGATTACGGTTATGCAAAACAATATAATGGGACTTATTTTTTCCGAAAATCCGGAAGCCAATTTGGGCGATTTGACCAATAAACGCTCCCTCGCAGCCGTTCCGGTTGGCGGACGATACAGAATTATTGATTTTATATTGTCAAATATGGTAAATTCGGGTATAATAAACATAGGTATTACAACAACTGCGAGGACGCAGTCCCTGACCGACCATCTCGGTACCGGCAAGGACTGGGATATGGACCGAAAGGAAAACGGGCTTTTCCTTCTCCCCTATTACGATGCGGACGCAAACACCGAACAGGGCGGCATAGGCTATGTTTTCAACGCTTTCGGGTATCTTAAGCGCGCCAAACAGGACTATGTCGTTGTCAGCGACTGCAATACAATATGCAACATAACCTTTGACGATGTTATGGAATTTCATAAGGAAAAGGATGCGGACATAACTGTTATATATACCGAGGTTGACACGCTTCCGGCAGATGCGCTTAAGCGGCACATTCTTCTGGATGTCAGCCGGGACGGCAAAGTCACGGATATGCAGATTTATCCCACTACTCAAAAATCCTCCTGCTCATATATGCACACCTTCCTCATTAAAAAGGATTTGCTTATGGAGCTTATCGGCGATTGTGTGGCGCACGGCAGGCACAGCATTTCCAAGGATGTGCTTCTTGCCAATCTGTCCCGGCTTAAGGTTTACGGCTTTAAGTTTGAGGGATATAAAAAGAAAATCGACAGCATTCAGGCTTATTTCGAGTTCAATCTTGACCTTCTTCAAAAGGATGTCCGCGACGAGCTTTTCGGGACGATTGACGATAACAGAATTTACACAAAGGTTAAGGACATGGTTCCCACCAGATACGGCAGAAATGCTTTCGTTTCCAACTCATTTATAGCCGACGGCTGCACGATTGAAGGAACGGTCAAAAACAGCATCATCTTCCGCGGTGTGACCGTTGGGGCGGGTGCAACTGTTGAAAATGCTATAATCATGCAAAATTCTCAGATTCTCGAAAATTGCCTGGTTGAAAACGCAATTTTCGATAAAGAGGTTGTTTTGAAAAAAGGCAAAAAGCTTGTAGGGCAGGAAACATATCCTGTTGTTATAGGCAAGCGTGTTATCGTTTAATGCTTTTTAAATTTCTCCGGCATACAGATGCCCGGAATGCGTATAACGAAAGGTGGGTTTGCTGCTATGAAAATATTGATGGTGTCCTCAGAGGTTGCGCCCTACGCAAAAACAGGCGGCTTGGGTGATGTTTTGGGCGCTCTGCCTCAGGCTCTCGCCGCAGCGGGAAATGAGGTTGCGGTTGTTATGCCCAAATACGGCTGCATCAAAGACGAATACCTTAAACAGATGTGCTATAAATTCTTCATTTATGTCCCTCTGGGCTGGAGAAATAAATACTGCGGCGTTTTTGAGATTATTAAGGACGGCGTCACATATTATTTTGTTGATAACGAATACTATTTCGGCGACCCGTATCTTTATAAATGGAATGACCTTGAGCGTTTCGCCTTTTTCGATAAGGCGGCAATGGAAATTCTAAAGCCGCTTGACTTTAAGCCCGACATTGTTCACTGCCATGACTGGCAGACGGGTATGATTCCGGTAATTTTGGACGCATACTATAAACGGGATGAATTTTACCGCGATATAAAAACCGTGTTTACTATCCATAATCTTAAATATCAGGGGCTTTACGGCATTCCCGCAGTTTCTGATTTTTATTCGCTTCATATGGGTTATTTTACCAGTGACAAGTTGGAGTTTCACGGTTGCGCCAATCTGCTCAAGGCAGGAATTGTTTATGCCAATACCGTTACCACGGTCAGCCCCACCTACGCCGAGGAAATCAAAACCCCCGAAGGCGGAGAACGGCTCAACGGTTTGCTCTTTGCAAGATCAAACTCCCTGCGAGGCATACTCAACGGTATTGATTATAACGAATATAATCCCCGCCATGATGATTTGATTTTTGAAAAATACAATCTTAATAACTTCTCAAGCGGAAAGAAGAAAAATAAGATGGCTCTTCAGGAGCAGCTTGGGCTTCCCGTTGACGGAGAAAAGGTTATGATAGGGCTTGTTTCAAGGCTGGTTGACCAGAAAGGTCTTGACCTTATCGCCTACGCAATGGATGAGCTTATGAGCATGGACATCCAATTTGTTGTTCTCGGCACAGGCGAGGAAAAATATGAGAATATGTTCCGGCATCATGCGTGGTGCAACCCCTCTAAGCTGTCGGCAAACATTACCTTCTCAAACGAAATGGCGCATAAAATCTATGCTGCGTGTGATTTATTCCTTATGCCGTCTATGTTTGAGCCCTGCGGACTGGGACAGCTTATTGCCCTTTCCTACGGCGCTATCCCTGTTGTCCGCGAAACGGGCGGTCTTAAGGACACAATCAGATCCTTTAACGAATACACAGGAGAGGGCAACGGCTTTAGCTTTGCGCCCTACAATCCCCACGACATGATGTTTACAATCCGTCGCGCGGTTGACTTCTTCTCTAAGAAGGATATTTGGTCAAAGCTCGTCCGCCATGCTATGAAAGAGGATTTCTCCTGGGGTGAATCAGCGAAAAAATATATTGAGCTTTACGAAAGCCTGTAAAACGGGCGGATGAAATTGAAAACCGACGGCGGCGGGTCTGCTCTGCCGCCGTTGTTTACTGCATAATACGCAGCTTCAAGTTGTGAAAATGTTGACCCCTTTTCGGCGGTTTTCAATATAAATATGAAAGGTTGAGATGAATGGCAAAAAAAATGACAAAATCGGAGTACAACGCTCAGAAAGAGCAGATTAAAAGTGCAATTTTAGGAAAGCTCCGCCGATACTACGCAAAAACAATTGAAACTGCAACGCCGACCCAGATTTATAAGGCTTGTGCGTTTACGGTTAAGGATACTATTATGGAGCAGTGGGCACGCTCCCGGGAGGTTCTGGAAAGGGGCGACAAAAAGGAGCTTTACTATCTCTCCTTTGAATTCCTTATGGGCAGAGCTCTTGGGAATAATCTTATCAACATCATGCAAATGGATGTTTATCGCGACGCATTAAAAGAGTGCGGGCTGGATCTTCGTGATATAGAAGAGGTGGAAAACGACGCAGGACTCGGAAACGGCGGTCTGGGCCGTCTTGCCGCCTGCTTTTTGGACTCGCTTTCAACCCTTGAGCTTCCCGCTTTCGGCTGTGGCATCCGTTATGAATACGGACTCTTCCGCCAGAAAATTGTTGACGGCTATCAGATAGAAATGCCCGACCCGTGGCTTGAGGACGGCAATGTGTGGGAGGTTGAGCGTCCTGAGGACCAGGTTGAGGTTCACTATAACGGCCGCATTGAGGAATATTTCGAAGACGGCAGAATGAAGTTCCGCCACACGGACTATAACACGGTTATCGGTATGCCCTATGATATGCCGATTTCGGGCTACGATTCAAAAATGTTTAATACCTTGAGATTGTGGAAAGCACGCTCGCCTCAGGTTATCAATATGAACGAATTTAACCGGGGCGACTATGCCATGGCAATGAAGGACCGTGAGCTTGCCGAGGTCGTTTCAAAAATACTTTATCCTGAGGACAACCATTACGAGGGCAAGCTTCTCAGGCTTAAGCAGCAGTATTTCTTTGTTTCCGCAACCATTCAATGGATTATTAAAAAGCAAAAGCGGCGCGGTCATTCCCTTTATGAGCTTCCGAAGTATGTTCAGATTCATATAAACGACACCCATCCGACCCTGGCAATTCCCGAGCTTATGCGTATTCTTATGGACGAGGAGAATTTCGGCTGGGACGAGGCTTGGGAGATCGTTACAAAAACCTTTGCCTACACAAACCACACCATTTTAACAGAGGCTTTGGAAAAATGGCCGGTTTCCATGTTTGAAACCCTTCTTCCGAGAATTATTCAGATTGTCCGTGAGATTGACCGCCGCCAAAGAGAAAATCTCCGGAACCATTTCGGCAACGATTACGGCAAAATTGAATATATGGCGGTTATTTCCAACGGCAATGTAAATATGGCAAATATGTGCCTTACCGCCTGCCACAATATAAACGGCGTTGCGGCGCTGCATACGGAAATTCTCAAAAAGGAAACCTTTAAGGATTATTACAGTATTTATCCCGAAAAATTTGTTAATGTCACCAACGGGGTAACTCCGAGAAGGTGGCTTTATAAGGCAAATCCGGAGCTTTCAAAGCTTATAACCGATGCCATCGGTGACGGCTGGGTCAAAAAGGCGGATAATCTTGAAAAACTTATTCCTTTCGCCGACGATGCGGCATTTCGTGAAAAATTTAACAAAATTAAGAGGGACAATAAGGTTATGCTTGCGAAATATATTAAAGAGCATAACAATATCACCGTTGACCCCGACTCACTGTTTGATGTTCAGATTAAACGGCTTCACGAATACAAGCGCCAGCTCCTTAAGGTTATGCATATAATCTACCGTTATAAAAAGATAACCGAAAACCCGGAACAAGCGTCCATGCTCCCCGAAACCTTTATTTTCGGCGCAAAATCCGCACCGGGATATTATATGGCAAAGCTTATTATCAAGCTTATCAACAATGTTGCCGAGGTTGTCAATAATGACCCGCGCACAAAGGACATTCTAAAAGTCGTATTTATTGAGAATTACAGTGTTTCCATTGCCGAAAAAATCGTTGCGGCGGCAAACCTTTCCGAACAAATTTCAACCGCAAGCAAGGAGGCGTCCGGAACGGGCAATATGAAACTTATGTTAAACGGTGCGCTTACAATCGGAACGATGGACGGCGCAAATGTTGAAATTGCGGAGCGTGTAGGGCTTGATAACATTTATATTTTCGGTCTTTCCTCCGATGAGGTTCTTTCGATTTATGCGTCAGGACATAGCGGAAGTTCCGAGATTTATTCAACAAATATGGTTATCAAAAGCATTGTTGATTCTCTCATTGACGGAACATTTAATCTCGGCAAGGACAACCTTTTCAATGATATATATCAGTCGCTGGTGTTCGGCAGCAACGGCTTTGCCGACCAGTATCTGCTGCTGCGCGATTTTGATTCCTATCTGGAGGCGAGTCATAAAGCCGCACAGGAGTTCGTTCAAAGCGATGTCTGGAACAAGAAGGCGATTATCAATGTCGCAAAAGCGGGCTTTTTCTCCAGCGACCGTTCAATTGAGGATTATAACCGTTATATATGGCACTTAAGATAAGTTGACTGCGCCGCAAAACAGCGAAGAAACCCGGGGCGGTCAGCCGGTTACGGCGGTCACGGCGGCTATGGCGATTACGGCGGCTATGGCGATTACGGCGGCCATGGCGATTACGGCGATTACGGCGGTTACGGCGGCTACGGCGGTCACGGCGGTCACGGCGGTCACGGCGGTCGGGGCGCAAGTCATCCTAAAACAACACAGCCCTGCGGCAAAATTGTTTGTTTAAGTAAATTTTCAAATGGGTACAAGCTGTAAATGAGAACGAAATCAATCCTATAATATCAAGATGTTACAGCGGCAGGCTTATATATTCGGTGGGTAATGTATAGCGGAGGCAGGCTTATGTATTGCAGACAGTGCGGAAAAACCGTTGTCAATAAAGGTAAATACTGCGAATTTTGCGGGACGCCCCTTGATTTGGACGGGCTTTCACCTATGCCCGAAATCAGCTTCGGTGCGGAAAAATCCGCCGCAAATACGCCTATGCCAAAGCCGAAAAACCGCGGTATTGGCTGCATTATTAAGGCGCTGCTGTTTCTGCTGGCGGCTGTTTTGGTTGCCCTTTTGCTGGCAGCGGCTCTTAAAATTTGCGGCGGATAAATAATTCCTGCAAATCAATTAAAATCTGCGGCATACATTTTCCGCAGTAAAAACGGCAGTCTTTAAAAACCATTTGCTGTATTTAAGGTTTAGATTCGGAGTTTATATGAAAAACGATTATCTTATAAAAAAAGACAGTCTTATAACTCTCGTCGATACCGTCTTTACGGTAAGCGGCGAGATGATTGAAGGCATGGGCGAGGACAGTTACGGCTTTTCCCTGAATGATAAATACGGAATTGCCGCGGTTTTCGACGGCTGCGGCGGTATCGGCTCGCGCAAGTATATTGAATACGAAAATTTAACGGGGGCTTACATTGCATCGCATCTTGCCGCAAAATCCGTTATGGCGTGGTTTGAAGATTTTTCCCAAAGCGGCGTAAAATTAACGGACGAAACTCTGTCTTCCGTTTGTGACAGCATTAAGCTTAACATAAAACAACGGCTCAGCCTTGCGGAAAAGTCCGCCGACGCATCTTCCGTCAAGGGCTCGCTTTCAAAAAGCTTTCCCACAACCGCATCCTTAATTCTGTTTGAAAGAAAACGGCAGAAATTATCGGCATCGTACATATGGGCGGGAGATTCCCGTGGTTATGTCCTTTTTGAAGACGGTCTTACCCAAATAACCGTTGATGACATAGCGTCCGACGCTGACGCTATGTCCAATATTTGCGAGGACAGCCGCCTTTCAAATCTCATTTCAGCAACATATGGCTTTTCCCTGAATTTTGAAACGGTTGACTGCGGAACTTCCGGCATTTTACTGACTGCGACAGACGGCTGCTTCGGATATTTCTCAACGCCTATGGAGTTTGAGTATATGCTGCTTGAAACTATGACAAATGCAGACAATATTGACGCGTGGAAGAAAAATATCGAAAATGAAGTTCGCTCAATTGCAGGCGATGACTACACCATAGGAATAATCGCTTTCGGATACGGCAGCTTTGAAAATATGAAAGCGGCATATTCCGTGCGGAAATCCCGGCTTTATAAAAGCTATATAAGCAAGCTCAAAAATGCCGCCCCGGAAAAAAGAATGGAGCTGTGGAAGGCATACCGGAAAAACTATTACAAAGAAATATAATGAACCCCGGCCGCACAAGCAAAGCGCCGCCGTCCGGGCACTTATGCCCGCGCGCCTTTGTGTACTGTGAGAAAAATTTCACACATAAAACTGATTTTTTACGGAAAATATCTTATTTTTATAACGCAAAATGCACACCGAAAGCCAAATTGCTTTCGGTATGCATTTTCAATTTTACAAAGCATTTTTTATTTGTTTAAAATTTTATCAATTCTGTATATCATAACGGCGGTTTCAGCTCTTAAAGCATTTGCCGAGGGGGCAAAGGTTCCGTCCTGATAGCCGTTTATAACGCCCGCCTTCGAAAGGGACGCAACGGCCTCCTTAGCATAGTCGCTGACGCTTGCGCCGTCGGCAAAGAGGGTTTCGTTCCATTTTGCCGTTTCAATCTTATTGTCCGCCTTAAGTACCCGATATGCAATAACCGCCATGTCCTGTCTTGAAATATTATTTTGGGGCAGGAAGGCGTTATCTCCCGTTCCGCTTATATAGCCCAGAGCCTTTGCCCGACCGATTTCATCATAAAAATAGTCGCTCTTTTGCACATCGGTAAAATTATCCGTTATATCGGCAGTTTTTCCGCAGGAACGCATAAGCATAACCACATAATCCGCACGGCTTACCATCTTTCCGCCGCCGAAGCTTCCGTCGCCAAAGCCTTTGACAATGCCTTTTTCATAAAGGGCGGTCACGGCGTCCTTCGCCCATGGACACTCGTGCAAATCCGTAAATATAACAGGAATACCCTCCCCACGGCTCATTTGTGCCGTCATATCGAAAATTTCCTTATTTGAGGTTACGCTTCCCAAACGGTACATGGCATATCCGCCGGCATTTTTCATTCTGCAATAATTTATCTGGGAAGTAAGCTCGGAAATTCCTTTTTCGCCGTACCACGGACTTGTCTGATCCGCTGCGTCGCTTGCCTTATATGCGGCAAGTCCTATGCACAGCTTAACCTTCGTCCCGCTGACGGTTTCCGTCCACCAATCCACAAGGGTCGTAAAATCTGCCGGAGCGTAGCCTCTGTGCCAGTAAATCTGCGGAATTATACAGTCAATGAGGTTTTCCCTGACCCAAAGCCGAGTGTCCGCAAAATATCGGCTGTAGCTTTCTGCGCCGTCCGTTGCGCTGCCCTCGCCTTGGCTGCCTTTGTTTGCCCATATCCCCGACGGACTCACGCTAAACATTATCGTCTTATCTTCAGCATGAACCGCCTCGCCCATATTTTTTATAAGCTCAGTCACATTATTTCTGCGCCAATCCTCTATATTTTCAAAGCCGCCGCCATACTCCAGATAGGTTTCCCCGTCCTCAAAATCCCCGTCAGGATAAAAATAATCGTCTAAGTGAATGCCATCAACATCATAATTTCTCACAATCTCGACCGCTCCGTCAATGACAAGCTGCATTACTTCGGGGATTCCCGGATTCAGATACAGTTTGCCGTCCTTATGGGTGACGGTGTATTCTCTGTGAATTTTGGCGGGATTATTTTCTGCCAAATACGCCTCATCGGCGGCAGAAATCGTCACACGGTACGGATTTATCCACGCATGAAGCTCTATATTCTGCTTGTGTGCCGCCCGAACGGCATATTCAAGCGGGTCAAACCCGTTTTCCGGAGCTTTCCCCTGAGTCCCCGTCAGATATTTCGACCATGGGAATATCTCGGATTTATAAAAGGCGTCACAGGCAGGACGGACCTGAAAAAATACAGTGTTAAATCCTGCCTTGCCGCAGTCCTCTATGATTTGGTCGATTCTTTCTTTAAGAGCGCTCTCGCTGTTCGTATATTCCGACGGGAAATCCAGTCCAAACGCAGTCGCAACCCAGACCCCTCTCATTTCCGAGCCGCCGCTCTCCGCCGCCGCCTTCTGAGTGCTTATGCAGTTCATCAATACATACATCATCACACTCAGACACAGCACCGCCGCAATGCATCGAATAACGCTTACCTTTTTCATTCTGTATCCTCCGTTTCTCTCCTTTGGATAGTTATTTTCCGCCGTCTGCCTTCACCTTAGTCCAAAGACTTGCATAATATTCCTTTATCTTTTGGCTTTGGTAATGGAACACTTCATCCTTAGGGTATCCTGTTCTTGGGGTGTACGCTGAAATTCCCTCGTAATCAGTCTTTATCATTTCGTTATACGCCGTTTCAACAGCTGAAGAATATCCCACCGCCTGCGTATTTTTCAGAGCATTTTCCTTATCTAAGACAAAGTTTATAAAATTATGGGCAAGGTCGGTATTTTCGCAGTCTTTTGTTATCACCATAGCGTCATACCAAAGGTTTGTCCCATCAAGCGGCTCAAAATAAGCCAAATTCGGGTTCTCTGATATAATATATGCGGCGTCGCCCGAATATACAACCGCCATTGCTTTATTTCCCGAAATCATATTGTCAATTACCTCGTCACCCACATAAATCGGCGCCATGGTTTTGCTTTGCTCCACAAGCCAGTTATATGCCTCGTCAATTTCCGCCGTGCTTTCCGTGTTCAGCGAATAGCCCAGCGCCTTTAGGGCAATCATAAAGGAGTCTCTTTCCGAATCGTACATATATATGTCGCCCTTGTATTTGGTATTTCTGAGAATTTCCCATTCCCCTGAAAGGTCCGCCTCGTCAACCTTTGTTTTATCGTATAAAATTCCCACGCTGCCCCAAAAATACGGCACAGAATACTTGTTACCCTTGTCGAAATCCTTGTCCATAACCTTATCCATAAGGTTATTGGCATTCGGGATTTTAGACAGGTCGATTTTTGCAAGCCGCTCTTCCTTTATGAGCCGTTCTATCATGTAGTCCGACGGAATTATAATATCATATTTCTCGCCCGAGCTTATCTTTGTGTACATGGACTCGTTGGAGTCAAAGGTTTCATATATAACCTTGCAGTTATACTCCTTTTCAAATTCGTCAAGCAGGCTCTCGTCTATATATTCGCCGGCATTGTAGATTTTTATTGTATTTTGTTTATTGGCGGAATGGCAGGAAAATATGAGCAGACTTGTAAGCAGCACAATGCCCAGTCCGCCTGCAATTTTGCCGAGATGGCGCACGGCAGCGCCCTTTTTCAAATTTGGCGCAACATTAACCACTACAACAATTACTATAATCGCCAGAATGAGCAGGGTTGACAGGGCGTTCATGGTGGGGTTGGTTCGCTTTGTCATGTTGTAAACCACAATTGATATATTTTTGACGCCATTGCCCGTAACAAAATAAGATATAACAAAATCGTCAATCGACATGGTAAACGCCAGGAGAACCCCGGCATAAATTCCGGGCTTTATCATGGGGATTATAACCTTCCAAAGCGCCTGTCTCGGCGTTGCGCCCAAATCCATTGCCGCATTGGCGATATTCACATCAAGCTCCCGCACCTTCGGATACACGCTTATTATGACATAGGGCGTGCAAAAGCATATGTGCGCCAAAAGCATAGTCATATAGCCCTTTTCAATCGACAGAGCGGAAAACAGAATCATAAGCCCCACCGCCATAACAATATCCGGCGTCATCATGGGAATGTTGTTTATATTAAGCGTCCAGTCACGCAGGACCTTACGGCATTTGGAAAGCCCTATTGCCGTAAGAGTTCCCAGTATGGCGGAAATTATTGTGGCAATTATGGCAATTGTCACCGAAACATAAACCGCCGACATAATTTCCGAGCTGTTGATAAGCTCGCTGTACCAGCGCATGGAAAGCCCCGTGAAATGAGTCAGGGATTTTGAACTGTTGAACGAAAAAATAACAGTTACAAGTATGGGCAGGTAGAAAAATGCAAAACACAAAAATATGTACAGCCCCGATGAAATTTTAGAAAGTCTTTTCATTTCTCTCCCCCTTTACTCATCAGCTTTGTCAAACTTTTCCGTTATTTTAACCGCAATTATAATCAGCACCGCCAAAACAAGAGAAATTGCACTTCCGAAGTTCCAGTCACCCACGGAAATAAACTGGCTCTCAATGAGATTTCCCAC
>JAEDLZ010000076.1 GCA_016303265.1 Clostridiales bacterium | reverse complement strand
GTATCGGCTGTAAATTCAATTACATTCTCAATAACTTCCTTATGCACGGCAGCGTCACGGACAACACCTTTTTTACCCACCTTCTCACGGCCTGCCTCAAACTGCGGTTTTATAAGGCACACGCCCTTTCCACCGTCTTTCAGCAAATTGTACGCCACGGGCAAAACCTTTTTCAGAGATATAAAGGACACATCAACAGAGAAAAAATCCAAATCATCGTCAATATCCTCACCGGTTACATAACGGATATTTGTTCTCTCCATATTGATAACTCTGTCGTCCTGCCGTAATTTCCACGCAAGCTGACCGTATCCTACATCGACGGAATATACCCGTGCAGCACCGTTTTTAAGCATACAGTCCGTGAATCCGCCGGTTGACGCACCAATATCCATACAAACCAGCCCGTCAAGTTTTAAATTAAAGCACTGCATAGCTTTTTCAAGCTTAAGTCCGCCCCGGCTCACATATTCAAGGGTCTTTCCCCTTACTTCGATTACCTCATCTCCGGCAACCATATCGCCTGCCTTCATAGCCTTCTGATTATTTATGTAGACACTGCCCTCCATTATAAGGGCCTGAGCCGCACTTCGGCTTTTCGTATAGCCATTTTCAAATAAATATACATCAAGTCTTGTTTTAGCCATTATTCCACCTGCTGAAGCTCATAAGATATTTTTTCGGCGATACTCTTAGCGTCAATTCCGTATTTATGCTTTATCTCTGCCGCACTTCCCTGATGAACAGGCTCGTCCGGAAGATGAAATCCGATTATTCTCTTTGCCGCGAAATCCGTAACCATACTGTATAATCCGCCGATTCCGACATTTTCCTCAACCGTTGCGGCAATCTTGCATTTTTCAATATATCTTTCGGCAAGACTGCGGTCAAAGGGCTTTAAAAATCTCGCATTTATTACCGCAGTTGAAATCCCGTCGCCCTCGAGAATTTCCGCCGCAGCCAGCGCGTCGCAAACAGACGAACCAAGAGCAATCAGCACCGCGTCTTTACCGTCTTTTAAGACGGTTCCCTTGCCATACTCAATAATTTCCGGGGAAATATTTTCTGTCGCCGTTCCCCGGGGGTACCGCACCGCAACAGGGCCTTTGCACTTTTCAACGGCAAAATAAAGCATAGCCTTAAGCTCAGACCCGCTTGACGGGGCAAGAACAGTGAAATTAGGCAGGTGAGAAAGATAGGATAAGTCATAAATTCCCTGATGAGTTTCTCCGTCCCTGCCGACTATGCCGGCTCTGTCAATTGCAAAGACACAATGCAGGTTCTGAAGCGCCACATCATGAAGAAGCTGGTCATATGCTCTTTGCAAAAATGTAGAATAAACCGCAAACACCGGAGAAAATCCGCCTGCCGCAAGTCCCGCGGCAAATGTAACTGCGTGCTGTTCCGCAATTCCCACATCAAAGAAACGGTCGGGATAAGTTTTTGCAAAATCCGTCATCGCCGTTCCGTCAGGCATTGCCGCTGTTATACCCACAACCTTGTCATTCCTTTTTGCAAGCTCTGTAAGGGTATTTCCAAAAATATCCGAATAAGTACTCTTGTTTTCACCGACAACCTCTCCGGTTTCGGGGTCAAAGGGGGCTATGCCGTGGAAAATATCAGGATGCTCTTCTGCAAATTTATAGCCTTTCCCCTTTTGGGTCTGAACATGAATTACCGTAAGCTCACCTGTTTTTTTCGCTTCGTTTATAAGGCGCTCAATCTCCTCAACATCATGCCCGTCAGCCGGGCCCATATATCTGACTCCAAGGCTCTCAAATATCCCGTCCCTGACAACAACCCGTTTAATCGCCTTTTTTACCCTTGAAAATGCACTTTGAACCGGTGCGCCGATAACAGGGATATGTCTGACATTTTTCTTAAGCGCATTTTTAAACCTGAAATATCCCGGACTTACCCTGAGTCTGTTAAACTGCCTTGAAAGCTGTCCCACATTAGGAGATATTGCTATCCCGTTGTCGTTTAAAATTATGATAAGCGGAATTTTGAGACTTCCCGCATTGTTCAGCGCCTCATATGCCATTCCTCCGGTCATTGCCCCGTCGCCGATAACCGCCGCAACGATTCCGCCCTTTTTTTCAAGCTTATTTGCAACCGCTATGCCGACAGCCGCCGATATGGAAGTTGAACTGTGCCCCGTATTAAAGGTATCCGCCTCACTTTCGCTGCGTTTCGGAAATCCCGCAAGCCCGTCCATCATGCGAAGCGTGTCAAATTTATCCTTCCTTCCGGTAAATATCTTATGAACATAGGACTGATGCCCCACATCCCAGATAATTTTATCCTTTGATAAATCCAGACTTCGGTGCAGCGCAACAGTAAGCTCAACCACGCCGAGATTTGACGCTAAGTGTCCGCCTGTTTTCGATACTTTTTCTATTAAAAAATTTCTGACTTCACCGCAGAGCTCATTAACCTCGTTATAATTTAAGGCTTTTAAATCTTTCGGTGAATTTATTCGGTCAAGTAAGCTTCCCATATCACAAAATTCTCTTTTCTATCTTTTTTTAGGCTTTCTCCATATGCCGAAAATGTAAAGCATTGCAGCAACCCTGTATACAATGCGATTACTGTATTTTATTGCAATATTCTTTCCGATAGCCTTTCCGCCTACGGTAAGAGCCGCAACCAAACCGGTTATGAAAAGGCTCACAATTACATTATCAAGGGAAACACCCATTGAAAGTATGTGAGCAACTACCGCCGCCGAAGCACTGCCGCTTATAATGCCGCTTCTTTCCTTAATGAGCCGAATCGCCTGAGCAGACCCCCGGACTTTTTTTATTGCCATGGAATTAAACGGAGATTCATCGGCAGTAGTGACAGCAACGCCGATAATGTCAAAAATTATTCCCAATAATATGATGCAAACAAGGACAACAACTGCGGCAAACAGATTCACTTTATCCATAACTTCGGTTGATACAACAGTGAAAATCATTGAAAGCGAAAATGTAATCAAAATTGTAATCAGCATCCAACGATAGTCCGGTCTTTTACTTCCGGAGGAGGGCTTAATTTTAATTTTCTGCCGTTGTTCATTGTTATCCATGAAATTTAATTCTCCTTAAATAAGGGTAGCATATATAGTAAATTTTGTGTCTTAGGTCAGGTTGGATTTCCCGAAGCCGTACCGAATTGTCGCCAAAACGGCCGTTCCCGATTAAACGGCGCCATCCGCAGTTGCCATATCGGATTACCTGATTGCCACTTAGTACACACCCTAATCCTATATATGCCTCTTTCGACCAGTCTAGGAGTTTTCCTCCGCAATATCATACAGTTCTTAGACTCTTTTGCAAATATGGTTTCAAGCAGCAATAATACCGACTTTTTGGCCAAAAAATCAGTATCTGATCCGCTATCCACCATATCCACTCAAGTCAGGCTACGCTGTCCACAGCACGGTTTTACTGCACCGCAAAACAGGTTTCATCCTACTCCGTACAAGGCAACACCGTAGCATAACAAGATTTTTGCAAAGCACGGATATAGGTCTCCACGGAAAAGGGGTCAACGCCCGCATGCCATTGCAGGTCGCCCCTAAGCCTTAACTCCCAGCACACACCCCCGACTGGCATCGAAAGCATCCACCAGGAACTTCATCGATATGCCCTTCGGCGAATTTTTAGGCCCGCCTTGGGAACTGTCGATACTGACTAGAATACTGTTACCCTATTTTGATATTATAAACTATTTTTTCTTTGATGTCAACAAGGCAATTTTTTGATATTTTACGAATAAATTTTGCGGCTTGGTTAATAATAGTTTATGCTTAAAGAAATATAAAAGGAGGTACATCGCAAACTTTTACTGAATAATTAAGAGTTTGCGGCAAAAAGTTATGGTTAATATTTCAGAAAAGGAACGCTATTTGCTTAAAGATTTACAGGATCAGGAAAAGCTTTGCATTGAAAAATACGGTAAATACGAAAGCTCCGCCAAAGATACGGTTTTAAAAAACCTTTTCGGCTCCATCAAGCAGGAGGAGCAGACGCATTACGATTCCTTAGGTCAGCTGTTAAGCGGAAATGTTCCCGCCGTTAATTCGGCCGATAACGCAGGTAAAGATTACAAGCCGACAGCAACCTATACCGGGAGTTTTGAGCAGTCCGACAAGGATAACGACGCCTTTTTATGCACCGATGCTATTTCCACCGAGAAATATGTTGCCTCCGCATACAATTTTGATTTGTTCCAGTTCGGCGATTCCGATGTGAGGAAGCTGCTTAACGACATTCAGACGGAAGAGCAAAACCACGCCGAAAAAATATGGAAATATAAAACCGTTAATCAGATGTCATAAACACCAATTTAAAACTTCTCATACCAAAACTGTCCCGAAAAACTACGAGACAGTTTTACTTTATAACCTAAGCGCAGATGTGCGCAAATAAAGCGTTTTCATTATTTCCTCTTCAAAATTTGAATAAGTACTTGCAATTTTTGTCAAAAAATGTTATATTATATAAGTTGTGTAAAATTCATTTTGAGAGAGGTCCTTTTAATATATGGAAGCTTATATGATTTTCAGGGATATAGCTATTATTATTGTGGCGGCAAAGCTGCTTGGTATACTTGCAAGAAAGCTCAATGTTCCCCAGGTTGTGGGAGAGATTGTTGCCGGGCTCTTAATCGGTCCCAGTGTTTTGGGGTTGGTAAACCAATCCGACTTTCTTTCTTATATGGGCGAAATCGGCGTTATCCTCCTTATGTTTTCGGCAGGGCTCGGAACAAACCTCAAGGATTTGAAAAAAACGGGAATAACCGCATTTTTGATAGCTTTAGTGGGGGTTATTGTCCCCCTTATCTGCGGAACACTTTTGTACATGGTTTTCTATGGCTTTTCCGCAATCGGGAGTCATGAATTTTTTAAAGCAGTATTTATCGGAACAATTCTTACCGCCACATCGGTAAGCATAACCGTTCAGACCTTATCCGAAATGGGCAAACTAAAAACTACTCTCGGAACAACCATCGTCAGCGCCGCAATAATTGATGATGTTATAGGAATTATCGTTCTTGCAATTGTTGTCGGTATAGGAACAGGGGGCGAAAACACGAACATTTCCGTCGTTGTTATACGCAATCTTTTGTTTTTTATAATTTCCGGAATTGGCGGAGTTATTCTTTATAAACTTTTCAAAAGGCTGGATAACAGATACCATCACACTCAGAGAATTCCGATTCTCGGGCTGGCTCTTTGTATGGCTTTGTCCTACTGTGCCGAAAGATATTTCGGGGTTGCTGACATTACCGGCGCATTTGTTGCAGGGGTTATCCTCTGCAACATCCGCGATGCCGAATATATTGAAAGTAAACTAAACATCAATTCATATATGCTTTTCGGCCCGATATTTTTTGCGGGGATAGGTATTAAGACAAACATTCAGGGCATCTCACCGACAATAATTCTTTTTTCGATTTGCTTTGTCATTGTTGCACTTTTGGCAAAGGTCGTCGGATGCGGCACTGTCGCAAAACTTACCAAACATTCGTTAAACGACAGTCTTAAGGTCGGCGTGGGGATGATGACCCGCGGAGAGGTGGCTTTAATCGTTGCCCAGAAGGGGCTTAGCGTAGGGCTTTTGGAATCGGTATATTTTACGCCTGTAATTATACTCATAATAACCTCCTCCATTCTGACCCCGATTCTTCTTAAATTTTTATATAAAAGGGAAACAAGAGCCGTCTGACAGCTAAGTGGTGATACCATTGAAAAATAATTTTTTCGCTTATATTAAAAATTACATAACCGTATTCATTATCACTATCTACATTGTCGGTATAATTTGCGGTAATTCCTTCGGTACTGCCTTGGTTATCCCGGCGGTTATTCTGCTGGGGCTTATACTTATTGCTTTTATGGTTTCCGCTCTTTTTCGCAAAAAGTTGGGAGCAATACTGATTTGTGCCGTCCTTTTCTTTTTATTCGGAATTGTGCATATAAACTATATTTCTTCATCAAGGTATCAGGATTTAAGAAGCTTTGCCGGTAAAAGCTGTTGGATTTACGGCACGGTAACCTCTGAGGCTGAGCTCACCCAAAGCCAAAAATATTATTGCTGCACCGTCGATGTTTATGAAATTGAAAACAATGGTAAAAGAGAAGCCGCAGACGGAACGATTATGCTTTATGTATCAAGATATTATGACGAAACTCCCCGCATCAATCAGTCGGTTTACTGCTTTGCAGACATTGAAATTCCCGATTATAAAACCGAAAATTTTGATTACGGAGCATATCTCAAAACGAAGGATATTTATGTTACAGGCTTTACATATAAGGTTTATCCCGATTTTGCTTCAAACAGAAGCTTCACCTTCGCCTCCCGTCTGAAATATTTCGGTCGGAGCATCAATGCTTTTCTTCAAAAAA
>JAEDLZ010000075.1 GCA_016303265.1 Clostridiales bacterium | reverse complement strand
TATCTGTCCACCCGGGAGCGATTGTGTTTACTCTTATCCCGTACTTGGCAACCTCTATCGCAGCATGCCGTGACATTTTTTCTGCCGCCGCTTTTGCGGAAGCATATACCGCCACATCGGCAAAATGTGCAACAGAGTTGTTTGATGAAATCAGAATAATACTTCCGCATATATTTTTGTCCGCCATTATTTTGCACGCATTCTGAATACAAAAGAAAGCTCCGCGGTAGTCTACTCCGCATATTTTATCAAACATTTCGGGTGTGGTGTGTAAAAAATCAGCTTTTTCGGTTATTCCTGCATTGTTTACAAATACATTTAATCCTGAAAAATAATTGACAACCTCATCAAACATCCTATGTATATCATCAATTTTGCTTACATCAGCCTTAATTGCAAGCGCTCTTTGTCCGCAGTTTTCTATTTCTTCAACCGTTTCGGCAGCGCCCTTGGCACTTCCGCAATAAGAGATTGCCACATCATAGCCTGCCTTTGCAAATTCGATTGCAATTCCTCTTCCAATTCCTGTACCGCCGCCTGTAACAAGCACGGTTTTATTTATACTCATAATTTCACCATCCGTATCTTTTTGACATTTCATCATAAAATTCATTAAACAGCCTGTCGAAATATTCATCCGTATCATATGAAGGCTTGCGGCAATAATCGCAGGCAATTATTCCGCGCTTTTTCAATATGCGCTTTTCAAATGAAATAATCTGTTCTACATTCTGTCTGATGTGATTAAGCATAGGTAAAAGCTTATTATGAAGCTCAACGGCCTTTTGGCGGTCACCGCTGATGTAGCTGTTATATATATCAAGATATACATCATACATGGAACAGCCGGGCATTGCTCCGATAGCTCCCCTGTCCATACACTCTATAAGCTGGAAACCGGCATTGCCTACAAAGATTTTCATCTTGTTGTCGGTCAGCTTCATAAGATTTGTAACATACGGTCCTGCCGGTTTACATTCAATTTTATAGTAAATCATATTGTGACATTCTTTTTCCAGCTTGCAAAATGTCTCCGGCGGAATGGTAACTCCGGTCTGTTCCGGTGCATACTGCGCCATAATCGGAATTTTCACCGAATTTGCAATAGCCTTCATATGCTCATAAAGATATTTTGCACCCGGCTTTAAGAAAAACGGCGGCAGCAGCATAAGACAATCCGCTCCGAGAGATTCAAAATATTTTGCACGGGACACAGCCACCTCAGTCGAATGATCCGTAACGGATATAATTGTCTTACCGCCGACTTCTTTTGCCGCCTTTATTGTAACCTGTGCCATTTTCTTTCTTTCGTCATCGTCCAGCTTGTAATACTCCCCCGCTATTCCGAACAGCGTTACCGCATCGCATCCGCCTTTTATCAGCGTTTTTACAAGATTTTCAAGACTTTGATAGTCTACCTCGCCGCAATCGTTAAACGGTGCGGCTATTATCGGGCATATTCCTTTTATTTCTGTCATTATTTATTCCCCCTATTCTTTATATTGCATATATGTAAGATCACAGCCTTCGTCAGCCTGTGTTACATTATCTATGAAATTGCGTACAAATCCACGCTTTATGTCAGCGTGTTCCTTTGGAACAAAACTCTTCAGCCTTTCCTTGATTTCTTCATCCGATACCTCAAGTTCTATGAGATTTTTGTCAACATCAAGATGGATTATGTCTCCGTCTCTTACTGCTGCCAAAGGCCCGCCGACAGCACTTTCGGGTGCAACATGAAGCACCTGCGTACCAAAGCAGCCGCCCGACATTCTCGCATCGGTTATGCGTACAAAATCGTTTATACCCATTTTGTTAAGTTTTGGCGGAAGCGGCATAAAATTACCGTTTTCCGGCATACCGGGCGCACCTTTTGGACCGTATCCCCTTAATACAATTACTGTATCAGCAGTTACATCAGAATTTTCGTCAAGCAAATAATCCTGACATTCTTTTAAATCGTCAAACACCTTAGCCGGACCTCTGTGACTGAGCAGATGCTCACTTGCGGCACTGCGTTTTATTACCGCACCGTTGGGGGCAAGATTTCCGTACAGAACAGCAATTCCGCCTTTTTCTTCAAGAGGATTGTCAAGAGGTCGTATGGTATTCGTATCGTATGGCATATCAATGTCTTTCAGATTTTCGGATACCGTCTTTCCGCTTACAGTCATACAGTCTCCGTGAAGCATATCCTCCATTTCTTTCATAAGCGATGCAACACCGCCGGCATTGTGGAACCCTATGCCCACATTTTCCGTTCCGTGCGGCTTAACATTAACGAGAACCGGCGTTTCCTTGCTTATTCTCTCAAAATCATCAAGCTTCAGATTGATGTTTGCACGCCTTGCTATTGCGATAAGGTGTATAATAAGATTTGTTGAACCACCGGTTGCCATAAGTACACGGATAGCGTTTTCGAGGGATTTCTCATTTATTATGTCCAGGCACTTTATGTCTTTTTCAACAAGCTCAACCGCTTTGCGTCCTGTTTCTTCGCTTATGCGAAGTTTTTCGGCAGACACTCCGAGGCACGATGAAGAATTTGGCAGTGCAATGCCAAGTGCCTCAGTAACCGTCTGGCAGGTGTTGGCAGTACCCATTATCGGACACGCACCGGCGCTTCCGTACAGACAACCCTCGTGTTTTGTCATTTCATCAAGCGTTATTTTTCCCGAAGTGTAGTCGTTATAGAGATAAAAGCTGTCCGTTCCGCAAGCGAGGGTTTTTCCCTTATAGCTTCCCGGAAGCATGGCTCCGCCCGGCAGATAAATTGTCGGCTTATTTGCTGACACAGCCGCCATAAGCTGGGCAGGAACATTCTTGTCACAGCCGCCTATAAGCACAACCCCGTCAAATGGGTGCCGTTCTATGAGTTCCTCTGTGGTTATTGAGAGCAAATTACGGTATACCAGACTTGATATATCAAAAAATACTTCGCATATAGACATTGTATTTACTTCAAGCGGAAATCCGCCTGCCGCCCATACTCCGCGTTTCACCGCATCGGCAAGTTGGCGGAAATGTATATGCCCGGGGTTTGTTTCCGCCCATGTATTGATTATTCCTATTATAGGCTTTTCTATATCCGAGTCAGTATATCCCATAGACTTTAGCAATGCATTTCTGAGCATTCCTGTTCTGTCGCCGCGTTTTTTCCATTTGGCAGAATAGTTGTTCTCCATATTTATTCCTCCTGAAACATATTTTTTTGGTTTTATCGGTATTCAAATTTATTTTTATATATTCTACTATATATTACATTTAAAAAGTATACAACAAATAAATATGACTAAAAGGTTGACAAATTTGACATATCGTAGTAGAATTTAATAAAATAAATTACGGAGAAATTTTAAATGGATTACATTGAAAAAAGCTTTTCACATTCTGTGCCATCTGAGCTTAATATGTACTACTGCGGTAAAAGAATAAGAACAAAAAATCACAGCTACGGACCACAGGTAAGAGATCACTTTTTGCTTGTTTATATAAAGGAAGGAAATGCAGTTCTGTCGCTTGGCAACACTTGTTTTGACCTTAATGCCGGACAGCTTCTTTGCATGTTTCCAAACGAAAAAATATACTATAAAGCAAATGATGACAGCTTATGGAGCATACTTTGGATCGGGGTGTACGGCACCCAAGTGGAACTATATCTTAAAAATCTCGGAATAACGCGCAGCAATCCGATTTATAATTGTCCGCAGGCGGAAGAAACCGAAAAAGCAATAGAGGATATTATTGATACCGTAGAGGAGAATAATACTTATGGAAAAATGATTACCATATCAAAACTTTATAATTTTTTTGCAACCTTGTTTAATAAAATTTCCGATCCGGTATCGGATAAAAAAAACATTTCAAAGCTCGGATTATCTGATACGCATGAAATCAACTACCTATCCGATAATATATATATCCGTGAGGCGGAAAACTATATAAGGTTTCACTATGACAGGGAAATAAGCGTCAATTCCATTGCTAAATTATTAAATTTGTCCCCGGAGTACTTCAGCAGACTTTTTAAAAGCGAAACCGGGATGTCCCCTTTGCAACTGATAATCAAATATCGTATTGACAGAGCGTGTATGCTATTGAAAGCCACAAACCTTACCATGTCTGAGATTTCAAACTCGGTCGGTATTCCAGACACAAAATATTTTTCAAAACTTTTTAAGCAAAAAAAATCAATATCCCCGAGTAAATATCGAAAAACACATGTACATTGTTAAAATGCGATTTACCACAATTTTTCCGTGCTGTCGAATTGATTTCGATTCCGCTGATTTTACCGCAAAATTCGGATAAGATTTTGTATCGGCTGACTTTGTAATTTGAATTTAAATGAGTTACAATATCATTAAGCGCTTTAAAGTTAGCTTTTTGTGAATGTATCACTGCAGAGGTAAGTATCTATTTATATGGAATATACCAATCCGTTTGTGTTAGGTCGTTTGCTGTGTAATACCTAATAAATCCTTAATACCGGAACATCCTATATCAAAATTTGAGCCGCTGTAAACAAAGAAGCAGACTATTTTCGAATTTGGATATAACAGTCATCAAATAAAATCTCTCCGGCAATAGCGTTATCTCTGATTTCCGAAGCAAACATATTGACCATTCTTCAAACCCGGAGATGATCATTTCCTTTTTCATATATAACGAATATGCGTTTAGTAGAAATTCGGAATATATTACTATAACAAAAAAGCTTAACAAAAAGCTTTTTGACACAGAAAAGGGCTTTTTAAATATAGTTGATGCGGTTGTTTCAACAGGTTCGTACTCTCTTTATGATAAGCTAAAAGAGTTTAAAGAAACAATAGACAGACACTAAAAAACCACAGTGAGAAATCACTGTGGTTTTGCATATCCTTATGTGGATATGAGTGGCAGGGGTAGTAAGACTTGAACTCACGGCACGCGGTTTTGGAGACCGCTGCTCTACCAACTGAGCTATACCCCTATATCATACTCGTACATTATATCAGCTATTTTGGATTTTGTCAATACAAAATTTTTAAAATTGCCCATATAAAAAAATTTTGTTGTGCGGTTATAGCGGTATTGCAAAATGTGACAAAATAGGGTATAATTAAAAAGATGAAAACGAGGAGATATGAAAAATGAAGATTCTGGCTATCGAAAGCTCCTGCGATGAAACTGCGGCGGCGGTTGTCGAGGACGGAATAAATGTTTTAACAAATATTATAAATACGCAGATTGACACACATAAACGCTACGGAGGAGTTGTTCCTGAAATTGCGTCAAGAATGCATATTGAAAATATAACGGAGGTTATCGATAAGGCGCTGTCCGGCGCAGAGCTTACCTTTGATGATATAGATGCAATTGCCGTAACTTACGGACCGGGGCTTGTGGGGGCGCTTCTTGTGGGAGTGTCAACGGCAAAGGGACTGAGCTTTGCCTTAGGTAAACCGCTTATACCCGTTCATCATATAAAGGGGCACATATGCGCAAACTATATAGCAAATCCGGATTTTAAGCCGCCCTTTGTGTGCCTTGTTGCGTCGGGCGGACACAGTCACATAGTCCATGTAAAGGACTATAACACCTATGAGGTTTTGGCAAAAACCTGCGATGATGCCGCAGGCGAAGCCTTTGACAAGGTTTCAAGGGTATTAGGTCTTGGCTATCCCGGCGGCCCTGCCATACAGAAGGCGGCGGAGAAAGGCAACCCCGACGCAATCCGATTCCCGAGGGTAAATATGGGAGAAGAAGGCTTTGATTTCAGCTTCAGCGGCGTTAAAACCGCCGTTATAAATTACATTCACAATGCCGAGCAAAAGGGTGAAGAGATAAATAAGGCGGATGTTGCCGCGTCATTTCAGGAGGCGGTGGTTGATGTCTTAAGCAGTCACCTTATAGACTGTGCAAAAAAATGCGGCGTAAAGAAAATTGCTCTTGCGGGAGGAGTTGCGTCTAATGCGCCTTTGCGGAGAAGAGTTGAAGAAAAGTCGAAAGCAAACGGCTTTGAATTTAATTGTCCGCCGCCGATTTTGTGCACGGACAATGGGGCGATGATTGGCTGTGCCGCATATTACGCCTACCAAAACGGTGAAATTGCAGGCTCGGATTTAAATGCGGAGGCATCTTTGCCGCTTAAATAGCGGCAAATGTCATAAGCAAAAGTCCGTTTTACAAAGCAAATCAAGCCAAAAAGGCGAGCAAGAAAAGAAACAGGGCTCCCGAAAAATGGAGCAAGAGGGCGACATTTTTTGGGAAGAGGAGCGCCCGCCGGAAAAGGCGATAATTTCGGCGGCAGACGAAATTGAGCAAAAAGGCGAGGCGTGACAAGGGAAAATGAACGAAGCGCAGCACACCAAAAATGTTTAAACAGGGCTCCCGAAAAATGGAGCAAGAGGGCGACATTTTTTGGGAAGAGGAGC
>JAEDLZ010000074.1 GCA_016303265.1 Clostridiales bacterium | reverse complement strand
AAAAATATGGGAATACATAGACACAAACCCTTTAAAATGGGAATTAGATTGTTTTACAACGATTAAAGGCTCTCGCAATTTCGCGAGAGCCTTTTAGACTATCCTTAAGAGTACACCCCAAAAGCGGAGGCTTTTTGCGGTCAATTGTCGCTTTGCCGTAAATTGCGGTGGATTGCAGACTGCAATTTTGCAGCATACAGCCTTCTACATTTCAAACAAGGAAATCTGACTGGTTTCCGGGAGCCCGTCCAAAACCCCGTTGTCGGCAAGGGTTTCCATAACGCTTTTATTTATTCCTGCACGGTTTTTAAGGTCCTCGCGGGATATAAATTCGCCGTCCTCTCTTGCCGCGACAATACTTTCGGCCGCCGCCGTTCCCACTCCGCCGAATGCGTTAAGCGGCGGCAGAATCTTTCCGTCTATTTTACGGAATTTCTTTGAATCCGATTTATACAAATCTACGGGCAGAAATTCAAAACCCCTTTGGTACATTTCATGAACAACCTCCATAATGGTATAAAGGCTTTTCTCTGTTGCGGAAAGATTTCCGGCGTGTTCTATCTTGTGCATTTCGTTTACCAATGCATCATCGCCCTTTGCCATAAGCGCAACATCAAACAAGTCCGCACGAACCGTATAATATGCAATATAGAATTCAACAGGATAGTGTACCTTGAAATAAGCAACGCGAAAGCTCATCATAACATATGCCGCGGCGTGTGCCTTGGGGAACATATACTTTATCTTCTTACAGGATTCAATATACCAGCTCGGAACATCGTGCTCAATCATTGCCTGCTCATATTCGGGAGGCATACCCTCCTTTGCGGCACGGCCCTTGCGGACAAATTCCATAATGTTAAACGCCATTTTCGGTTCAAGACCATGGAGCAGCAGGTATGTCATAATATCATCACGCAGACCGATAACCTCCGAAAGGCTGGCAATTCCTTTTTTAACCAAATCCTGAGCGTTGTTCAGCCAAACATCCGTGCCGTGGGAAAGCCCTGCTATGATTACAAGCTCATAGAAGGTGGTGGGGAGTGTGTCGAGAAGCATTTGCCTTGTAAAAGATGTCCCAAATTCGGGAACACCGAAGGTTCCGACCTTGCTTTTAATCTGGTCGGGGGTAACTCCGATTGCCTCCGTGCTTGAGAAGATACTCATTGTTTCGGGGTCGTCAAGAGGAATCTCCTTAACATTAACCCCGGTCAAATCCTCAAGCATACGGATTGTTGACGGGTCATCGTGACCGAGAATATCCAGCTTGAGCAGATTGTCGTGGATTGAGTGGAAGTCAAAGTGGGTGGTTATTATTCCCGAATCCTTTTTATCCGCCGGGTGCTGAACAGGGCAGAAGTCGTGTATATCCATTGTTTTAGGGCATACAATAACGCCGCCGGGGTGTTGACCTGTAGTGTTTTTAATATTTTCAAGGCCTCGTGAAACACGCTTAATCTCTGCCATAGGAGCGTTGATTCCCTGTTTTTCGTAATACTTTTTGGCAAAGCCGATTGCGGTTTTATCGGCTATTGTGCCGATTGTGCCGGCCTTGAAAACATATCCTTCGCCGAAAAGCTCCTCAACATATTTATGAGCGGTTGCCTGATATTCTCCCGAGAAGTTAAGGTCAATATCGGGAACTTTGTCACCCTCAAAGCCGAGAAAGGTTTCAAAGGGGATATTAAAGCCGTCCTTCTTCATTTTTGTTCCGCAATCCGGACAGTTCTTATCCGGCATATCAATTCCGATTGTGTATTCGCCGTTCTCGAAAAATTCGCTGTGCTTGCACTTAGGGCAGATATAGTGCGGACAGAGGGCATTAACCTCTGTTATCCCTGCAAGGAACGCCGCAAAGGACGAGCCGACAGAGCCTCTTGACCCCACCAGATACCCTGCCTCGTTCGATTTTTTAACCAGCTTATGGGCAATCATGTACATAACCGCATAGCCATAGCCCAGTATGCAGTTTAGCTCCCTGTCCATTCTTGCCTGAACAATGGGCGGAAGAGGATTGCCGTAAACCTTATGGGCAAACTCGTGACACATATTACTGAGGTCCTCTTCGCAGTTCTCGATTGACGGTGGATAAGAACCGCTCCTTAGCGGCTTAAGCTCCTCAATCATATCAGCAATGTAGTTTGTGTTGGTTATAACAACTTCTCGTGCCTTTTCCTCGCCGAGATAGGAAAATTCCTCCAGCATTTCCTCGGTCGTTCTGAAATAGAGGGGTGCTTGCTTATCTGCGTCGGCGTATCCTTGCGCCCCCTGAAGAACCCGGCGGTATATGGCGTCGTCCGGGTCCATAAAATGAACATCGCAGGTGGCCGCAACTTTTTTGCCTGTTTTATCACCCAAAGCAACAATTTTGCGGTTTATTTCCCTTAAATCCTCCTCGCCGCTTACCATGCCGTTTCTTATCATAAATTCATCGTTGCCGATGGGCTGAATTTCAAGATAGTCGTAAAAGGAGGCAAGCGCTTCAAGCTCCTCTTGGGACTTTCCCTCCCGAATCGCCTTGTAGATTTCGCCCTGCTCGCAGGCGGAGCCTATAATCAGCCCGTCACGGTGTTTTATCAGCTCGCTTTTCGGGATTCTCGGCCGCTTATAAAAGTAATCCAGATTCGATTTTGAGATAAGACGGTACAGATTTTTTATGCCCACCATATTTTTAGCCAGTATTATAATATGATGATACTGCTGTTTTAAAAATTCGGGACGATTTGTTATATCGTAATATTCTCCCTTATCGGATTTTGCCTCTTTCATATCCATCAGCCTGATGAACGCCTCGGCGGTTGCCGTTGCATCGTCAACGGCGCGGTGGTGGTTTTCAAGGCTTATATTAAGCCGCTTTGTAAGTGCGTCGAGATTATGCTTTTTTTCATCGGGGAACATTTCCTTTGAAAGCTCCACCGTGTCAAGGGACGGATTGTTAAATTCCAATCCCAAACCTCCGCACGCTGCTTTTATAAACGAGATGTCAAATTTTGCATTGTGGGCAACTACGGTTGAACCCTTGCAAAACTCCAAAAAATCCGGAAGAATTTCCCCGATAGTCGGACAGTTTCTTACCATATCGTCGGAAATACCCGTAAGATTAGTAATATTTTCTGGAATGGGCATTTCGGGATTAACGAGAGCGCTGAAGGTTTTGCCCAAAACCCCGTTCTCGATTTTAACGGCTCCGATTTCCGTTATTTTATCGGAATTTGGGTACAGCCCCGTTGTTTCAAGGTCAAAGACGGTGTATGTGCCGCCCTTATAGCTGTAATTTTTCCAAAGAGGAACATCATTTATGAAATATCCCTCAGTGCCGTACAAAATTTTTATGTGGCCGCCTTTTTTGGAAATTGCTCCCGCCGTTTTCTGCGCCTCGGGAAACGCCTGGGCAACACCGTGGTCTGTTATGGCAATCGCCGGATGCCCCCAGTCTGCGGCGCGTTTTATAAGGTCTTCTGCTGAGGTTATGGCGTCCTTTGCGCTCATTTTTGTATGTAAATGAAGCTCAACGCGCTTTTGCTCTGCCTCATCCCGGCGCATGGGCGGCTTTTCAAGGAGCTCCATGGAAAGTACATTGAATTTATATTCATGGCTGTAATCGTCCTGCTTATATTCGCCCCGAACCTTAAGAAAGTTCCCCTTTGCCATGTAGGGCTTCGCTTTTTTGAACTTTTCCGCTTTGGTAAATAAGTGGCAGGAAATTCCCCATTCATCATCGCCCAGGTCAAAGTCGGCAACTACATTGCCCGTAAGCTTGCCGCCTTTTTGCAGATCACGGATTTCGCAGTCGATAATTTCGCCGCAGATAACGGAGATTCCCGTACCCTCAACAATATCGATAATAGGAGTAATTTTCGTTTCTTTGATAGGAATCCCGAAAATGTGGCCTGCGTCAATTCCTGCCGGCCTTGAGGAAACAACCGGGCTGCTTTGTGCGGCAGGCACTGCCGCCGCTTTGGATTTTTCGTCCGTCAGACGGTCACATTCCTTTATGTGCGCTTCGCGGTCAAACTCATCGCACACAAGCTTTGCGGTAAAGCTTCTTTTAAGCTCACTGCCTGCGATTCTCGATGCAAGCTGTGCGCAATTGCTTCTTTTAAGAATTTCCGCTCCGCCTCGGATATTCTTTATCAGAATTGTATCACCGTCCGGCTCTGCCGTGGCACCGCCCAAGAACATACGGCAGTTGGGCAGGGCTATACGCAGCTCTTTTATAAGATTTGCACCGTATTCTTCCGTAAACTCCATATTTTCATATACGGTATTAACCGTAAGCTCGGACAGAGAGTATTTATTTTTCGCGCAGGATATAAAATTACAAAGCTCATCCGCATCTATAAGCTCGCCGCTCCTTATGCTCACCGTAACTGCATTGCCCGAAACATCCAGATGCGCATCCGTTATTTGAGATTTTTCGAGTTTTTTCGCAAAGGCCTCCGTTATGGAAACCTTGTCAAACAAATCAAGAAGTGTTGCCAATTCTATCGTTCCTTTACATCTTTTTTATTTCGTCAATAAGCGTTTGGACAATCCTGTTCTCGGAAATTTTCCCCACAATTTCACCTTTTTTAAACAGGATGGCGCAGCCGTCGCCGCCGGCTATGCCTATGTCGGCATCTTTAGCTTCACCCGGGCCGTTAACGACGCAGCCCATAACCGCAACTGTTACATCTTTTTTAATATCTTTAACAGATTCGGTAACCTTTTCCGCAATATCAATAAGATTTATCTTCGTCCTTCCGCAGGTGGGGCAGGATATAACCTGAACAGTCTTTTCTCCCATATTAAGCGCAGACAAAATGAGCTTTGCCGCTTCAACCTCCCGAACGGGGTCGTCGGTCAGGGAAACTCTTATGGTTTCGCCGATCCCGTCGGCAAGGAGCGAGCCTATGCCTATTGCGGATTTAACAAGTCCGCCCGTATATGTCCCTGCCTCGGTAACGCCCAGGTGCAGGGGATAGTCAAAGGTTTCGCGGGCAAGGCGGTATGCCGAAATGGTTTTCTTAACATCGGAGGATTTTATGGAAACAACAATATCGTGAAAATCATATTTTTCCATAAGCCTTATGTGCCTGACTGCGGATTCAACCATGCCTTCAGGCGTTATTGCACCGTATTTGTTTAAAATTTCCTTTTCAAGCGAGCCTCCGTTGACCCCAATGCGAATGGGGATTTTCGCCGATTTTGCCGCCAGAAGAACCTTTTTCGCGTTTTCCTCACTTCCGATATTTCCGGGATTTATCCGAACCTTGTCTATGCCCCGTTCAATGCACATTAAGGCAAGGCGGTAATCAAAATGAATGTCCGCAACAAGCGGAACCCTTGTCTTGCTTTTTATGTCATATACGGCTTTTGCACTTTCCTCGTCCGGTACTGCAAAGCGGACAATGTCACAGCCCGCCCTGTCCAGGTCGTTTATCTGCCTAATTATTTTTGCCTTCTCCCTCGCCGGAACATTTGCCATAGACTGAACGGCAATTTTCTCGCCGTCTCCGATTTTTATATTTCCGATTGAAATTTTCATATCTGTACCTCGAAATTTGTCGTATACAGATATTGTAGCACAAATAATTTTTTCTTTCAAGGCAAATAATATAATTTACAAAAGCAATTTTTTGTGTTATTATGTAAAAGGTGATTAAATTGAAATTATTGGGACATTTTATGACGATAACAAAGCACAGGCATAAAGTTATTGTTCATTGTGCAAAGGCAGGAATTTTGTGGCAGGGGCTTCGCCACGATTTATCCAAGTATACCCCGACGGAATTTTTCAGGGGGGTTAAATATTACAGCGACGGTAAAAAAAGCCCCAATGAAAAGGAACGGCAGATTTACGGCTATTCTTTGGCGTGGCTTCATCATAAGGGAAGAAACAAGCATCATTTTGAATACTGGAATGATTATAACCCTGATATAAGGCAGCGTTGTGGGGTAAAAATGCCCATTAAATATGTCAAAGAGATGTTTTGTGACCGCATTGCCGCAAGCAAGATTTATCAGAAGGAGAATTATACGGATTCTCACCCGCTTGAATATTTTATGGGAGGTAAGCCGCGCCGCACTTTAATCCATCCCGAAACCTCGGATTTATTGGAAAAATGGCTGATTATGCTTTCCGAGCAGGGCGAAGAAAAAACCTTTGAAGAAATAAGAAAAACGAAGTCATATTAGATTCGCCGCAGCTTTAAGAAGGTGCGGCAGGCGGTCTGCCGCATAAAAAATTTTTCCGGCGGAGAGATTTGGAATCGGGTGTATATAGCAGAGGCTTGGGGATATTTTCGGAATATTTCACCAAATGCCTTGACAAATACTGCGAAAGCGGGTATAATAAACAAGGTGTATCGAGGTTTAGCGCAGTTTGGTAGCGCACCTGGTTTGGGACCAGGGGGCCACAGGTTCAAATCCTGTAACCTCGACCAGAAAAAACGACTTGTTTCGACAAGTCGTTTTTTCGTCGATATAAATCTCTTG
>JAEDLZ010000007.1 GCA_016303265.1 Clostridiales bacterium | reverse complement strand
AAGGGAAACTGAAATCTGTTCTCCGCTGGCAAGCAGCATATCCATTTCACGCTTTGAAGCAAGGGGATTTATCTCATTTGCTTTCTCAATCAGGTCGTCCGTGGTATCGCCCTGAGCGCTGACAACCACCACCACCGAGTTTCCCTTCTTGTATGTTTCGACAACTCTTTCCGCAACATTCATAACCTTTGCGGCGTCAGCTACAGAGCTGCCTCCGAATTTCTGAACAATTACTCCCATTTAGAAACCTCCTAAAACAACAGCCCCCTCGTTGTCCGCAGACAACACCGTAAGCTGCCAGTTCTTCATTTTTTTATTTAAAACCGCCTCGACCTTCATACTAAATGAATTGTCATTGCCGTCTATAATGCCTATTATTGTGGGTCCTGCGCCGCTTAAATAAACCCCGAGAGCCTTATTGTTATAGCACAAATCAAAAATCTCGCTCATTCCCGGAATAAATCTCTTGCGGTAATCCTGATGAAGTTTGTCACCCATGGCGACCCGTATATTTTCATACTTGCCCGAAATAATACTCGCCGTCAGCAAGGCGCTCCTCCCTACATTGAAAACCGCATCCTTGTGCAACACCTTCTCCGGTAGCGCCGCACGGGATTTCTTCGTCTGAAGAAAAAAGTCCGGGATAAATGTTGCAAACTTGAGGTTATCCTTAATCGGCGAAGAAATATAATTTATCTTGTTTTTAGTCGGAACATTTACGCAAAAACCGCCGAAAATCGCAGGGGTGGCGTTATCGCCGTGTCCCTCAATTTCAACCGCCATGGAAAGCAGTTCTTCCTTCGAAAACGGCTCGCCCAAAAGAGCGTTTGCCGCAAAAAAGCCGCCGACAATCGACGCACTGCTGCTTCCCAATCCCCGGGTTACCGGGATATTGTTCTCCATGACAAGACGGATGCCGCCCGGCTCTTTGCCGCATTTTTCAAAAACTTTCCTCACGCATTTATAAATCAGGTTACTTTCGTCACCGGGGAGGAAATCCTCGCCCTCGCCCATAATTTTTATCTCGGTCGGACCGCTGATTTTTTCAATTGAAACATAATTATAAAGCGTCAGGGCAATCCCGAGGCTATCAAAACCCGAACCCATATTTGCCGAAGTTGCGGGAACTCTGACCCTAATCATTATATCACCCTTATTTTGCCCAAAATTTCATGTCCGTCAAAAGGAGAAGATTTCAAAAGTTCCTCAAGTTCCGCCTCTGAAACGGGAGGCACAATAACCGCAAATTCATTCTCCAAGCCCGGGAGCTTCTTTGCTGCATATTCCTCAAAGCCCTCCGCCGCGCCGGAAACGCGGAGATAGTAAGAATATTTCTGTTTACTTCCGTCATGGAGATAGCCCTCCTCGGACTCCGCCCAAAGAATTCTTATATGTGTGTTTCTGTGCTTTGCAACATCAACCAAATCGGCAACCATGGCGCTCGCCGTGGGAAGCTTTCCCGCGCCCTTGCCGTAAAACATAACATCACCTAAGGAGTCGCCCTGAACAAGTATGCCGTTGAACACATCATCAATGCCGGCAAGAGGACTTTCAGAGCTTATAAAAGCAGGACATACGCGGGCATACACCCCGTTTCCGTCTTTAACGCATTGCCCTACAATCTTGACGGAGTATCCCATAGCCTGCGCATATTTTGCGTCCTCCGGTGTAATCTTTGTTATACCCTCAGTGGGAATAAAGTTGCTGTCAACATATTTGCCGTATGCAAGCGACGCAAGAATCGCAATTTTACGGCAGGTATCAATGCCCTCAACATCAGCCGTGGGGTCCTTTTCCGCATAGCCCTTCTCCTGCGCCTCCGAAAGAGCCGCCCGAAAGGTCTTTCCGTTCTTTATCATCTGTGTCAGAATGTAGTTTGTAGTGCCGTTCAGTATACCGACAATTCCCGTTATATCGTCACCCGTAAGACTGTTTATAAGCGGCTTTATAATGGGAATACCTCCGCCTACGCTCGCCTCAAAAAGATAGTTAATATTCTTCTCCGCCGCAATCTGAAGCAGCTCCGTGCCGTGACGGGCAACAAGCTCCTTATTTGAGGTGACAACATGCTTACCGGCAAGCAGAAGCTTTTTTGTAAACTCATAAGCAGGCACTGTTCCGCCCATTGCCTCGATAACAGCTTCGATTTCGGGGTCATTTAAAATAATATTGTAGTCCTTTATAAAACAGTCGTAAGGACTGTCGGGAAAGTCACGGAGATCCAAAATATACTTGACCTCTATTTTTTCGCCGGCTTTTTTGGCAAGATTATCGAAGCTGTTCATGAGAATTTCTCCTACTCCGCTGCCGACTGTGCCAAAACCCATAATTGCAATTTTCATAATATACCTCCATAGTCTTTCCGCCCACAAATAGTCATCAAAGCTTCTCCGTTTCTTACCCGTGGGCGGGATATAACAGAGTATAAGTCCGGCTGCGCAAAGCATCCTTATACTATGAGGAATAAGCGCCGGCGCAGCCAAGCAATGCCGAAAAGCAGGTTCTGCCGCTTCAGCCCGCAGGCCGTCCGGCAGTATAACCTCTGTCGCTGTATATTCTGTGGCTAAAACTTATTTATAACAATACCCGTCACAAGCTTCGGCCAGAAATATGTGGATTTCTGCGGCATTTTCTCGTTTGCCAGCGAAATTTCTTTTATGTCCGAAACATGGGTTGCGTTAATCAGAAATGCGCATTGATATTCTCCGCTTTGGACACGCATGATTGCCTCTTTTGCGTCCCGTGTGTAGGAAAGGTTCTTCTGGTTTGCCATATTATTTTGGTCAATTCCCATAAACCGTTCCAGAACAAGAGTATGCAAAAGCGTAACATCAAGGTGCTTATATGCAGCCGATTTATCCTTTATATAATTATCAATAGCGTCAATATTCTTAAGGTCAAACCGATAATAATAATCGCCGCCGGTATAGAGGGCAAAGCATTTTTCACTGAGAATGGAAGAAATCCGCTCAATAATAATATCGGCATAGTCGCCCTCGGTAAAATATATCTTCGAAACCGCAAAATCTTCCGTCAGACTGCCGATTAAAACATTCTCGTCAAAATTTGGAACGCCTCGAACAAGACGGTGCGTCGGAAAAACCAAAAGCCCGCTGTCATTCATTGAGGTCAGCATCATCATAACATAGTCATACGGTGCATTCTTTGTATCGGGATTTTCCTCCCTTTTTTTATTGCGGAAGTTAAGTGCCGTTTCGTATCTGTGATGACCGTCAGCAATGAAAAGCTGCTTATCCTTAAAGGCGGCGGATATTTTCGCTATTGCGTCGCCGTCGGTTATAATCCATATATTCTGATTTATATTATCTCCCGTTACAAAGGAAATATCAGGCTCTTTTGCCGAATATTCCGCTATCATATCTTCGATTTTGTTATCCTCGTCAAGAAACAGGGAATATATCTGGCTCAGATTGGCCTCGGTCGCCGTCATAAGATCAAATCGGTCAGCCTTCGCCTTTGAAAGGGTTTCCTCATGCGGAAGAATTATCTTTTTGGAAAATTCCTCAAGCTCAACCAAAGAGATTATACCCTTGAGCGAGACAGGCCCTGCGCCATGCTCAAATACTTGCTCGTATATATAGAAAGCGGGCTTTTCTTCCCTTTTCAAAATACCCTTTTCAATCCATTCCTCAAGGAGCTTTCCTGCCCTTGTGTATTTATTATCAATATCCGTATCCTCCGCCGATTCCTTTCCGAAATCTATGCGGACAATATTATAGTCGCTCTTATCATAAAGCAGATTCTGCTCATCCTTCGAAATAATATCATAAGGCGGCGCTGTCACCGCATCCAGATTTTCAAACATATCCGTATTATAACGAAGTCCTCTGAAAGGAACTACATTTGCCATAGTATTGCCTCCCCGTGCTAAAATCTACCTGTAATATAATACACCAAAAGTGTCAAATAGTCAAGGAATATATGTGATTTAACAGGATTTTTCTTAAATTTTGTAAAAAACTGACAAAAGAAATAATTATAAATAAATTGCAGATAATAGGAAAAACTAAAAATATATTAAAAGAGAAAGGAAATGATAAAATATGAAATTCATTGCAGGCTTTATAGCAGGTTCAGCCATCGCCGCAGGAGCAATTATGGCAGTCAACCCTCCGAATATGCGAAAAATCCGCAGAAGATGCAAATACGCAAAGCACGCCATAAAAGGCATGATGTAAGCGCCGTAATCAAAAAAATTCCACAGCATTGCCAAGGGGTAAGAAGCAGCTTCCGCAGGACTTTTAAAAGTCCTGCGGAGTTTTGTTTTCCTTTCAACAGAGGCGGTGAAACTGATTTTTGATAATACCAAAACCGCTTATAAAGACGGCGCAAACCAAAAGGCACGGGAGAATATGCCCCATGCCGCATACTCTGCGGAGATTGCTTTTATTCAAGATAATCCATATAGTCCGCTTCGCTGGCAAAGAGCATATATTCGCCGTTTACAAATCCCATATATCCTTCCGCTGTGGGGTATCCCTTCATTTTTATTCCCTCCTGTTATAGTAATTACAAAATATGCAGCAAGGGCTTTTGCCCCCTTGCACGGATGTAATTATTTGAACGAAATTGCAGCAAGCCGATTGGCGG
The DNA here is from genome assembly GCA_016303265.1 of Clostridiales bacterium. Lineage (GTDB taxonomy): Bacteria > Bacillota > Clostridia > Monoglobales > Monoglobaceae > SIG454. Next base: position 26,852 of record JAEDLZ010000007.1, on the reverse strand, counting down.
CTTGCACCTATGTTATAATAACTTTAAAATTAAAGACATATCTCCAAATATGATTTTCTCCGCTTTTCAGCCTCTTCTTTGCAAAGAGCGCCGCTTTGCCAAGACTCACATCGGTCCCGTCTTTGACCCCTGCAAGGTCTGTTTTACCGTCCTTATACAAAATTTTTGCTTGTCCGCCTGACAACCTTTGCGTTTTTCCGGCGCAGTTCCTTAACAACCGCCATAATCCTGAGTCCCGCCGTTCCGCTTACTATAAGTGACGCACTCAGCAAAATACCGGATATGCACTCCCTTATCTCAAGCCGACCCAAATCGCTCGCTCCCGCTGTTCCCAGTATTACCGTTATGCCAATAAAAATTATGAGTTTTAAACAATCTTCCGTCTTTTTCATTTTGCATTACCTCTCTTTCTGTATTCATTATACCGGATATACCGCGTCATAAAAAGGACACCTTAATTTCATTTTAACCCCTTATTGAAAATAAAAAAAGCAGGATACCTCCTGCTTTTTGCAAATTTCCGTAAAAAACCGACCCCGCTTAATTACGAGGTCGGTTTTTTGTTAAAATTTAATAATCACTGCCGCATTGTTTTTGTCCCGACTGTATAAAACGGGGCAGTGCATTATTCCGTCAATTCTTTACCGTAATAAAATAATTTTTCTCAAGTTCGTTTGCCGCCCGACTCTTACACATCCATAATAACGGGGAGAATCATCGGTTTTCTCTTGGTTTTTGTAAATATATATCCCCCAACCGCATTCTTAAGATGGGTTTTAAGAGTTGACCAGTCAACCGTATTCCTGTCCATACATTCGTCCAGAGCATTAACTGCCTCAAGGCGCATTTCCTCCATAAGATTCTCCGCCTCACGGACATACACGAAGCCGCGGGATATAATATCAGGCCCCGCCACAACCGTATTGCTCGCCTTATCCATGGTTACCACTATAACGATAAGACCGTCCTGAGCGAGGTGCTTTCTGTCGCGAAGGACAATATTTCCCACATCTCCAACGCCTAAACCGTCCACCAGAACCTTGCCTGCCGGAACAGTATCGACAATTTTCGCGCTTGTCTGGGTAACCTCAAGCATTTTTCCGTTTTCAAGCATAAATATATTTTTCGGAGAAATGCCCATTTGCTTTGCAATGTCGCGGTGGGCGCAAAGATGTCTGTATTCCCCGTGAACGGGAATAAAATATTTCGGCTTTGCCAGGGCAAGAATAATTTTCAGTTCCTCCTGACAGGCATGTCCCGAAACATGGACATCGGCGAGAGCCTCATAAACAACCTCAGCGCCGTGCTTTAACAGCTCGTTTATGACATTTGAAATTGCCTTTTCATTGCCCGGAATGGGGCTTGCGGAAATAATTGCAAGGTCGCCCTCCTCGATATTTGCCTTTTTGTGACTGGAAAAAGCCATTCTTGAAAGAGCCGCCATAGGCTCGCCTTGGCTTCCCGTTGTTATTATAACAAGCTTTTCCTTCGGATAGCGGTTAATCTCGTCCAAAGAAATCAGAGTATTTTTCGGGATTTTCATATATCCCAATTCAATTGCGGCGGCAAGCACATTTTCCATACTTCTGCCCGAAACCGCAACCTTCCGTTTATATTTGACCGCAGCGTTAATAACCTGCTGAACTCTGTGAATATTTGACGCAAAGGTCGCAACAAATATTCTCTTGTTACAGTTTTCAAAAATACTGTCGAATGTTTTTCCGACTGTTCTTTCGCTCATGGTATATCCCGGACGCTCCGCATTGGTGCTGTCCGACATAAGGGCAAGAACCCCTTCATTACCCAGCTGTCCGATTCTGGCAAGGTCAATCATAGAGCCGTCTATGGGCGTCGGGTCGATTTTGAAATCTCCCGTATGAAGGACTACCCCCGCCGGAGTATGAAGCGCAACAGCAACAGCGTCGGCTATGCTGTGGTTACTTCTTATATACTCCACCGTAAAATCTCCCAGCTTTATAGTTTCGCCCGGGTTTACAACTACTGTTTTCGTAGAATTTAATATACCGTGCTCCTCAAGCTTATACTTAAGGATTCCCAGCGTAAGCTTTGTTCCGTAAACAGGCACATTAAAATCCTTGAGGAAATACGGAATTGCTCCGATATGGTCCTCATGTCCGTGTGTTAAAACAATTCCTCTTATGCGGTTTTTATGCTTGACAAGGTATGTCCAGTCGGGGATAACCATATCAACACCAAGCATATCACCATCAGGGAAAGCAATTCCGCAGTCGAGTATAACAATATCGCTCCCATACTCAAAAACGGTCAAGTTCTTGCCAATCTCATGAAGTCCGCCGAGAGGTGTTATCTTTATTTTTTTACTTTTTTGCACAAATTAACCTCCAATTACATTTTAACCGCTCAATATAAACCTTATATATTATAACCTACTTTCTGAATTTTTTCAATAGTTTTTCCATATTTTTTATTTTCTCTTTATTTTTTACCCGACTTATGCTACAATGTAAGTATACTATATCGGGAGGAAACAACAATGGTTAATATAGGAAACGACTGGGATGAAATTCTAAAGGACGAATTCAATAAGGAATATTATCTGAATATACGGGAATTTCTCAAGTCTGAATACAAAACGCATACAATTTATCCGAATATGTACGATATATTCAACGCCTTAAAGTATACACCATACAGCAGCGTGAAAGTTGTCATAATCGGTCAGGACCCGTATCACGGACCGAACCAGGCGCACGGGCTTTGTTTCTCCGTTCAGGACGGGGTAACTCCGCCGCCTTCCCTTGTCAATATTTTCAAGGAGATAAATTCCGATTTGGGGCTTCCCGTTCCAAACCACGGCAATCTCACAAAATGGGCAAAGGAGGGTGTGCTTCTTCTCAATAATGTTCTTACGGTTCGTGCCGCAAGTCCAAACAGCCACAAGGGCAAGGGCTGGGAACAGTTTACCGACTGCGTTATTTCTCATCTCAACGACAGAGAAAAACCGATTGTTTTCCTGCTTTGGGGGGCAAATGCAAAGACCAAGGCACGCCTTATAACAAATCCGAATCATCTTATCCTGACCTCCGTTCACCCAAGCCCCCTTTCGGCATATCACGGATTTTTCGGCTGCAAACACTTTTCCAAGGCGAATAAATTCCTCACCGACCACGGCATAGACCCTGTGGACTGGAGCCTTTAAGCGGTTTTGCCTCACTAAGCTCCTCATTTTTGCCTCTTTAAATCTAATAAAATCTTCCGCCTCCCATACGGGCGGCGGAAGATTTTATTTTACGGTGGCGACGCATTTTTATATTATGGAATTTATAATATCCACAATTTTAAATCTTATTTCCGCTCGGCGGCTGCCGGAGGAAATCATTTCATATTCCTCCTCGCCAAGGGACCGGCGCAAGGTTTCGCGGCTGCCGTTTGACATTGTTATCCCGTCTATGCTGCACATAGGGGGATACATAACGCACCACCAGTTTCTGCCCTCTCCTTCACCTATAACGATTCGCACCGCGCGGTATTTCCCCGACGGAAGCATTATATCGTCATAAAATTTTACCGGAAACGAAAATTCTCCCACCTCAATGCGGACATCATAGTCATAGCCCTGCTTTCTTATTTCGTCCTCTGCAGCTTTTTCGAGGAACTCCCGGTTATTGCCTGCGATTCTTGCCGCGTCCTCTGCCGAAGCAGAATTTTGAAAAAGCGACTCCGCCTCGTTTAAAACTCTGTCACGGACGGCGATTTTCAGTTTCTGGTCGGCGTCGGAATCGCTGTTTGCTATCACATGAAGCCTTAACACGCTTTCCGCTATGTGGCTTTGGGTTGCCTTTGCGTATGTAACCGCAGACGCTATAACCGCCAGGACAAATGCCACAACTGCAAGTCTGTAAATATTTATTCTTTTCATAATTTTCTCCTCCTGCACAAAATGCGTGTGTATTTTTCAACTCTCCATTCCGATTATTACCTAAAAAAGTTGCGATTATACCTTGATTTTTTTGGTGTTTTGCTGTATACTTAAATTTGAATTATTTATATATGTCGGAGGTCTTTATTTTGGCAAAGAAATCCATTTGCATTATTTTTGGGGGAGTATCTTCTGAGCACGATGTTTCCGTTATGTCCGTCAGGACGGTGCTTGAAAACATTGACAGAGAAAAATTTGTATTACGAAATCCGGAGAGTGGCATCTTTTCGAGGGTGAGTTGCCCTATGACAACTGGCTTGAAAAGTCGCCGAATAAGGCAATTCTCTCGCCGGACCGCTCAGATAAGGCAATATTAAAATTTACGGATATAGGCATTGAAAAAATACATATAGACGCGGTTTATCCCGTTCTTCACGGCAAAAACGGCGAGGACGGAACTCTTCAGGGGCTGTGCGCAATGGCAGGTATCCCCTGCATAGGAAGCGGAGTTATAGGAAGCTCCGTCTGCATGGACAAATGCGTTGCAAAGGTTCTTTTTAAAAATGCGGGAATCCCTGTTACCAACTGGGTTGAATTCAGAAGAGGCTCTGCGCCCGATTTTGATGAAATTGAAGAAAAGCTGGGCTATCCCTGCTTCATAAAACCGTCAAACGCAGGCTCCTCCGTGGGCATTACAAAGGCGCATAACCGCAAAGAGCTAAAAGACGGAATCGACCTTGCTTTAAAGCATGACTACAAAGTTTTAATCGAGGAGGCAATAAATCCGAGAGAGATTGAAAGCAGCGTCCGGGGCAATTATGCTCCCGAAATTGCGGAAAACCTGGGTGAAATTAAGCCCGCAAAGGATTTTTATGACTTTGAGGCGAAATATGAGGACGAAAATTCCGACCTTATTATCCCCGCCCCCATAGACGACAAAACCAAGGCAACCATAAAGGATTATGCAATCCGTGCTTACAAGGCGGCGGAATGTCGGGGCTTTGCAAGGGTGGATTTTCTGGTTTCCCGCGATGACGGGAAAATTTATCTCAACGAGATAAATACTCTTCCGGGATTCACTTCCATAAGTATGTACCCTAAGCTCTGGGCAGACAGCGGCGTATCTGTTAAGGAAACCATAACACGCCATATTGAGCTTGCTTTGGAATTGGGAGTTGAATAAATGAAAGATAACGCACTGATAAAAATTACTACCGTTTCAAAAGCCGTTGACGAGGGCGAAGCTGATAAGTTTGAGCTTGAAACTATGGGCACATTTTCGGTCCAAAACGGTAAGTTTTATGTAATATACAAGGAATCTGAGCTGACGGGATTTGAGAACACAACCACTACGGTTAAAATTTCCCCGGATGAGGTTCTTCTTACCCGTCGCGGCGATATTTCAAGCCGAATGGAATTTGTTAAGGATACAAAGCGCCTTTGCCAATATCGGACGCCCTACGGAGTTATTCCCGTTGCGACAACGCTTATGGCTCTTAAAAATAATCTGGGCAAAGACGGCGGAGAGGCGGAAATTCGTTACGCTCTTGACTTCAATAACGAAAACTTCGCAGTCAACACTCTTAAGTTGTCTGTGGAACTGAAAGGATAAAACTTATGAATATTATTGAAAATCTTAAAACTTCTATCGGCAAAATGATTGAAACAGCCTACGAAAAGGCAATTCAAAGCGGAGAAATTGCAATCCCTGATGAAAATTTCGGCATTTTTGACATGATAAAGCTTGAAATTCCCAAGGATAAGCAGCACGGCGACTTTGCCTGCAACATTGCCATGCTTCTTGCCAAGCCCCTGCGCCTTCCTCCCCGTAAAATTGCCGAAGCAATTGTAAATAATCTTGAAAAACACGAAAATATAGAAAAAGTTGAAATTGCAGGGGCAGGCTTTATCAATTTTTACCTTACTTCAAACTACCTTTATGAGGTTTTGAAGGCGATAGAGGATATGGGGACGGACTACGGCAAAATTGATTTGGGCAAGGGCAAAAAGGTTATGATTGAATTTGTCAGCGCCAACCCCACAGGCCCCATGCACATGGGCAACGCCCGGGGCGGCGCTTTGGGCGACTGTATGGCAAGCGTTATGGAATATGCCGGATATGATGTTACCCGCGAATTTTATATTAACGATGCGGGAAATCAGATTGAAAAGTTCGGCAAATCCCTGGAGGCACGCTATATTCAAGAGCTTAAGGGTGAGGATGCGGCGGAATTTCCCGAGGACGGTTATCACGGCGATGATATTCGCGACCACGCAAAGGAATTTATAAAAATTCACGGCGATAAATACCTTGAAAGCTCCGCCGAGGAACGAAAGGCGGCGCTTGTCAGCTATGCGCTGGAGAAAAATATCGACTATCTTAAGACTGACCTGGGAAAATACAGAATTTTCTACGATGTGTGGTTCAGGGAAAGTACGCTCCACGAAAGCGGAGCTGTCAAAGACGCGATTGACCGTCTGACAAAGAACGGTTACACCTACGAGGAAGACGGAGCCGTCTGGCTTGACTGCATAAAAATGGGTCTTGAAAAAAATGAGGTTCTTGTCCGTCAGAACGGTATTCCCACCTATTTTGCGGCGGATATTGCGTACCATATCAACAAGCTTGAAACAAGGAATTTTGACCTTGCAATAGATGTGTGGGGTGCCGACCACCACGGTCATGTTGCCAGAATGAAGGGCGCTATGGCGGCTGTGGGCATTGACCCCAACCGTCTTGAAGTGGTTCTTATGCAGCTTGTCCGCCTGACGAGGGACGGTGAGGTTGTCCGTATGTCCAAAAGAACGGGAAAGGCAATAACCCTTTCCGACCTTTTGGAGGATGTGAGCATTGATGTTGCAAGATTCTTCTTTAATATGCGCATGGCGGGAAGTCATCTTGACTTTGACCTTGACCTGGCCGTTAAGGAGAGCAGCGAGAATCCCGTTTATTATGTTCAGTATGCCCACGCAAGGATTTGCAGTATTATAAGCACGCTCTCGGAGGAGGGAATAACGGTTAAAAGTTTCAGCGAAATCAACCCTGCGCTTTTGACGGAGGAAAGCGAGCTTGAGCTTCTTAAAAAGCTCTGTGAGCTTCCCGAGGAAATTCGTCAGGCGGCGCTCTCGCGTGAGCCTGCAAGAATTACCAGATACTCTATCGAGCTTGCAACGGCATTTCATTCCTTCTATAACTCCTGCCGCGTCAAAGGCGAGAACAGAGCCCTTACCGACGCAAGGCTTAAGCTCTGCTCCTGCACGGGAACGGTTATACGGGGAATCCTTAAAATGCTAAAAATCGACGCACCTGAAAAGATGTAATGCCCTGAATTATTCAATAATCGGGCGGCAACCCGTCTTAAATGGAGCGGCGAAGCATTATTCTCCGATTTGGCGGCATCCGCTCGTTTCAGAGGGAGTATTTCCCCGGTTCGGGCAGTAAACTACGAGTTTTTGAATCTTATTGAAAGAGAGGCGACTTATATGAAAAGAATTTTTTCTGCATTGCTTATTATCTGCATTTTACTTTGCGGCTGTGTTTTTGCCGAGGAAGCGGCTGTACCGCTTTACACAAACCGTGACATTCTTTCAGGAATCGGTCGGAATATAGAATTATACGGGGTTTACGGTCAGTTTGACTCCGAGGAGCTTTATCTCTCAACTCTTTCGGGAATTTTGGACAAGCACCCCGAAATGTATGACGAGGTTCTTAAAATCATGCTTAGCTCCATGGACAAATACGGCGCTTATTACACACCCGAAGAGGCGGAAAAATTTCTCGAAAACCTTTCCGACAGCATAACGGGCATAGGCATTACGGTAAACTCTATTGACGGCAACCTTATTATAAATCAGGTTATGCCCGAAACACCGGCAGAACGAGCAGGGCTTGCCGCAGGTGATATTATTATTTCTGCCGACGGCGTTAATCTCACCGGTATGGACCTTGACGCCGCAATTTCGCATATTCGGGGAACTGTGGGAACCTCCGTTTCTCTCACGGTTATCCGCGGCAATTTGGGGCAGCTTACATTTTCAATAGTCCGGGATAATATTATTTCAAGCCCTATTGATTACGAAATCCTTGATGACGGCATAGGATATATCAGAATATATTCCTTTGCCGAACATACTTCGGATTATGTCAGTGAAGCCCTTGCGGCGTTTTCAGAAAAAGGAATTAAAGATATAATTATTGACCTTCGTGATAACGGCGGCGGATATTTAAGCGAAGCTGTTGCAATTGCCGATATGTTTCTGCCCGAGGGAAAGATTATTACAAAAGAGGATCACCGTCTTGACCTTTTTGACCGTACCTACACGGCAACCGGGGCTGACCCCGGCTATAATACGGCTATTCTTATAAACGAAAACTCAGCCAGCGCTTCCGAAGTACTGACTGCGGCGCTTGCCGAAAACAACTATGCAACGACCATCGGCGAAAGGTCATACGGGAAGGGTACGGTTCAGACCATGAACGGGCTAATCAGCGGCGGAATTATAAAATATACCGTTGCTTTTTATCTGACGCCGCTGGGCAAAAATATCGACGAAATCGGTATTTCCCCCGACCTTAATGTGAACAATACCTTAGAGCCGGTTGACCTGACCCAATTCACCGAGCCGAGCTATAAAAACACCTACTATGTGGGAATGTCCTCTCCCGAAATAAGATATATAAAGGAAATGCTTGCTTATATGGGAGTTTACAGCGGCGAAGTCAACGACTATTTTGACGAAAATCTCAGAATTGTCCTTGAAGCCCTGCAAAAATCTATTTCTCCGTCAACCCCGAGCGGTACTCTTGACCCGGCAATGCAAATCAATATTTTCGGATTTTTGGGGCAATCGAAAGTCCGGGCTGATAATCAGCTTACCGTCGCAAAAAATTTTTTATTGGAGAAATAATCTTTAAATAAATATTTCCCCGTATATGATGTGAACTAAAAAGTTTAACTTTTTATAGCATAGTGGTTCTTACCGCTATGCTATTTTTCTGTAAAGAAAGCCGTCCACTCAATATTTCGTGGCTTTCGAATGTAGCCAAAAAGGCGAGGCTCAATGAGCCTCGCCTTTTTACCGCTTAATAAACGGCATTAGTCTTTTGCCATTCTCTTATAGGTTTCGTATCTGTCGAGAAGGTCCTTCTCCGCCTTATCGAAGAGCTGTACCGCAACCTCCGGGAATGCTTTCTTAAGCATAAGATAACGGTTCTCGCCTTCCATAAAGTCTGTAACCTTGCCCGTGGGTTCCTTGGAATCCAAAGTAAACGGATTCTTTCCCTGTTCCTTAAGCTCAGGGTTGAATCTCCACAAATGCCAGTAACCTGTATCAACAGCCTTCTTTTCTTCTGCTATGGAGTTAGCCATGTTACCCTTAGCCTTAATACCATGGTTAATACACGGAGCGTAAGCGATAATCAGGGACGGACCCGGATAAGCTTCCGCTTCTTTAATTGCATTAAGAGCCTGAACCGGATTTGAGCCGAGAGCAATCTGTGCAACATACACATATCCGTATGTTGTTGCAATCATACCGAGGTCTTTCTTCTTAACTCTCTTACCTGCGGCAGCAAACTTAGCCACAGCACCTGTCGGTGTTGACTTTGATGACTGACCGCCGGTATTTGAGTAAACCTCTGTATCAACAACGAATATATTTATATCCTCGCCTGATGCGATAACATGGTCAAGACCGCCGTAGCCGATATCATAAGCCCAGCCATCGCCGCCGAATGCCCATATAGAACGCTTTACAAGGAAGTCCGTTCTGTCTGCAATTTCCTTGATTGCCGGATTGGACATATCCTCCTTGCCGATAAGTGCGATAATATCCTTTGCGGCAGCCTTGGACTTTTCTGCGTCATCCTTACCGTCTATCCATGCCTTGAATGCGTCGGCAAGCTTTGAGTCAACCGTGTCCATAACCTCGTTCATACGGCTGATAAGGTTCTTTCTTACCTTCTTGTTGGCAGCAACCATACCCAGACCAAACTCAGCGTTATCCTCAAAGAGTGAGTTTGCCCAAGCCGGGCCCTTGCCCTCTGCGTTCTTGCAGTACGGCATTGAAGGAGCAGAACCGCCCCAAATTGAGGTACAGCCCGTTGCATTTGCAACTATCATTCTGTCACCGAAGAGCTGGGTTATAAGCTTGATATAAGGCGTTTCACCGCAGCCTGCGCAAGCGCCTGAGAATTCAAGCATAGGTGTTGCGAACTGTGAGTTCTTCGGGCTCTTCTTAATATCTATTTCATTCTGTTTGGACGGAATCGTCATTGCAAAATCCCAGTTGGAGGATTCTTTCTCCACCTCGTCAAAAGGCTTCATGGTAAGAGCCTGAACCTTGTCGGGGCAGACATTTGCACAAACGCCGCAGCCGAGACAGTCAAGAGGTGATACCTGAATACGGAACTGCATACCTGCAAATCCGGTTGCATTCTTTGTAACAAATTCCTCCGGCTTGTTTGCAGCCTCCTCCTCAGTCAAGAGGACAGGGCGGATAGCAGCGTGAGGACAAACGAGTGAACACTGGTTACACTGGATACACTTTGTGCTGTCCCAAACAGGAACATTAACAGCAACGCCGCGCTTTTCGTATCTTGATGTGCCGGTTTCAAAGGTACCGTCCTCCATACCGACGAAGGTGCTTACAGGAAGCTTGTTTCCTGCCTGAGCGTTAACGGGTTCAACAATATTCTTAACAAAGTCCGGAACATCCTTTTTAGCCGTATCTTCATCAACAGCGTCCTTCCAGGAAGCAGGAACATCAACCTTAACGAGAGCCTCGATAGCTCCGTCAACGGCGTCACAGTTCATTCTTACGATTTCGTCACCCTTTTTGCCGTATGTCTTCTTGATAGCAGCCTTGATAAGCTCAACAGCCTTGTCAAAATCGATAACATTTGCAAGCTTGAAGAATGCGCTCTGAGTTACCATATTGATTCTGGTGGGTCCGAGGCCAACCTTAACCGCAACATCAACAGCGTTTATAATATAGAAGTTAATGTCGTTTTCCGCTATATATCTCTTAACCTTAGCAGGGAGCTTCTCGTCCAGTTCCTCAGGGCTCCATACGCAGTTAAGAAGGAATGTACCGCCTTTTCTCAAGCCCTCGAGAACATCATACTGATGAACATAAGCAGGCTTATGACAAGCAATATAGTCAGCCTCATCGAGCAGATATGTCGACTTAATCGGTTTTTTGCCGAATCTTAGGTGAGACATCGTCACACCGCCCGACTTCTTTGAGTCATAATCAAAGTATGCCTGAGCATAAAGGTCGGTGTTGTCGCCGATAATTTTGATAGCGTCCTTGTTTGCGCCGACTGTACCGTCCGAGCCAAAGCCCCAGAACTTACAGCGTGTTGCGCCTTCGGGTGCAGCATTGATTTTCTCGGGAAGCTCCAGAGAAAGATTTGTTACATCATCAACTATACCGATTGTAAATCCGTTCTTCGGCTCTGCCGCGTCAAGATTGTTAAACACAGCAAGAAGCTGAGTCGGGGTTGTATCCTTTGAACCAAGACCGTAACGGCCGCCGACAATAAGCGGAGCGTTTTCCTTGCCTGTGTAGAGATTGCACACATCAAGATAGAGCGGTTCGCCAAGTGAGCCGGGCTCCTTTGTTCTGTCCAGAACCGCAATCTTTTTAACTGTTTTCGGCATTACATCAAAGAAATATTTAGCGGAGAACGGTCTGTAAAGATGAACCTTAACAACGCCGACTTTTCCGCCTCTTGCGTTGATGTAGTCAACCGTTTCTTCAAGAGCTTCGCAAACAGAGCCCATAGCAACGATAACCTTTTCGGCATCCGGTGCGCCGTAGTAGTTAAAGGGCTTGTATTCTCTGCCTGTTATCTTGGTTATTTCCTTCATGTAGTCGTTAACAACATCCGGAACAGCCTCATAATATTTATTTGCAGCCTCTCTGCCCTGGAAGTATATATCCGAGTTCTGCGCCGTACCGCGAAGAACCGGGTGCTCCGGGTTGAGAGCTCTGTCTTTAAATTCCTTCAAAGCGTCACGGTCAATAAGCCTTGCAAAATTATCATAATCCATAACCTCAATCTTCTGGATTTCGTGGGAAGTTCTGAAACCGTCGAAGAAATGAAGGAACGGCACACGGCTCTTGATAGCGGAAAGGTGAGCAAGACCTGCAAGGTCCATAACCTCCTGAACGCTGCCTGTTGCCAGCATAGCAAAGCCTGTCTGACGGCAAGCCATAACATCCTGATGGTCACCGAATATATTAAGAGCGTGAGCCGCAAGAGCTCTTGCACTTACATGGAAAACCGTCGGGAGAAGTTCGCCTGCGATTTTATACATATTAGGGATCATAAGAAGAAGTCCCTGCGATGCTGTAAATGTAGTTGTAAGAGCGCCTGCCTGAAGCGAACCGTGAACAGCACCTGCCGCACCTGCCTCAGACTGCATCTCAATAACATCTACTGTTTCGCCAAAAATATTTTTTTGGCCTTTTGCACTCATATCGTCAACAACCTCTGCCATTGTTGATGAAGGAGTGATAGGATAGATAGCAGCAACTTCTGTAAACGCATATGCGCAGTAAGCAGCAGCGTTGTTACCATCCATGGTCTTAAATTTCTTAGCCATTTTATTGCCTCCTTGACTATATATTTAATAATTTTTAACTTAAATCAGTATCGGGCGTCAAACGCCATCTCATATTATATCATACTTCTTACGATATTTCAAATAATTTTTTAAAAAAATGCTACAAAATTTTATGGTTTTTTTGGTTATTATTTTACATATTATCGAACTTACGAAATTTTTAGGAGTTTTTCGATGCATAAAGCGATTGACACGGATTAAAAAATATGCTATCTTTAAATAGAAATAAAACGGTTTAAAAAGGGTGCGGCAATATGAAAGCAGTTATAACGGGTGCCTCCTCAGGGATAGGCAGAGATATGGCAAGGGTTCTTTCCAAGATGGGATACAGTCTTATAATCGCCGCAAGGCGCGAGGACAGGCTGAAAGAGCTTGCGACAGAGCTGCCCTCAAGCGTTGAGATTTTCCCTGTGGATTTGTCAATTGATAAAAACTGTGAATTGTTTTTTGAAAAAATCTCGGAAAAAGATATTGATTTTTTCATAAATAATGCAGGATTCGGGCTTTTCGGCGAATTTTCAAAAACCGAAATGAAAACCGAGCTTGATATGATTGACCTTAATGTTCGTGCAGTGCATATTCTGACAAAGCTTGCGGTCAAATATTTTGAGGACCGGGGCGGAGGGCGGATACTCAATGTTGCGTCGTCAGCAGGGCTTATGCCCGGCGGTCCGCTTATGGCGGCATATTATGCCTCAAAGTCCTATACGGTAAGCCTCACCCTGGGAATTTACGAGGAACTGCGCCGCAAAAAAAGCGGCACAAAAATAAGCGTTCTGTGCCCGGGCCCCGTCAACACGGAATTTAACTCCGTTGCGGGAGTTTCCTTTGCGCTTAAGGGTCTTGACAGCTATAAAACCGCAGAATACGCCGTCAAAAAAGCGCTCAAGGGAAAAACGATTATCATTCCCGGCTTTTCAATGAAAGCAGGGTATGCTTTAAGCCGCATTGCGCCGAGCAAGACCGCGCTTCGAGCCGTCTGCGGAATACAAAAACGAAAAATCAGATAAGGAGAAAAGCTATGTTGTTTAAGGACGAGAGATTCGGAATGTTTATCCACTGGGGAATATACAGCGTAAACGGCTGGCATGAGCAGGATCAGTGGCGCCGTCATATTCCAAAGGATGAGTATATGAAACAGGCAAAGGTATTCAATCCGACAAAATTCGATATAGATGAATGGATGGAACTTATCAAGAATGCAGGGATGCAGTATGTCTGCTTCACTACAAAGCATCATGACGGATTTTGTATGTGGGACACAAAATTTACCGATTATAATATAATGAACACGCCTTATAAAAAGGATATTTTAAAGGAAGTTGCAGACGGCTGTGCAAGGCACGGAATAAAGCTGGCTCTTTATTATTCCTGTCCCGACTGGAATTATAAACATTCCGTCAACTTCGGCGGCGACCATCAGCTGGCAAAGCCCAACGACGGAGATGAGCCTGACGAAGAGCTGTACAAGGAATACATAAGAAATCAGATGGGCGAGCTTTTAGGCGGAAAGTACGGCAAAATTGATGCGCTTTTCTGGGATATTCCTCCCTACAATAAGGACGAATCCATGAACCGCTTTGTCCGTTCCCTTCAGCCCGGAATCTTTATAAACGACCGAGGCTACTCCCGGGGTGATTACAGCACGCCGGAGCGCAATGTTCCCGCGGGAAGCAGATTTACCCGTCTTACGGAGGCATGCCAGTCCGTAAGCTCTCAGAGCTGGGGCTACCGCAAAGATGACGATTATTTTTCCAAGCTGTTTTTAATGTCAAGTATAGACAAAATTATGAGCCGGGGAGGAAACTATCTGCTTAATGTAGGTCCTGACGCTTTCGGCGAAATTCCAAAAAAGGCACGGGAAAATATCGCCGCCATAGGGGATTGGTTCGGCCGAATCCGCGAAAGCCTTATGGGAGCGGAGTTTGTGGAAAATTCCGACATTCCCTATCGTCTTACGGTAAGAGATGATTACCTTTATGTTCACTTTGACGGGCTTGCCATGTCAAGCGGATTTTCCATGCGGCCTCTCGACCTTGCACCCATTGAGGCAATCGTTTTAAACAACGGAGCGGAAATTTCCGCCAAGGTTGAATATATTCCGTCCAATTTCATGGGGGCTTCCGAACCGCTCCGTCCTTATCTGCACCTGAATAACATTCCCGTTGACGAAATAACCGCCGAACCGATAATTTTAAGGCTGAAATTCAAAGATATAAACGAGGTTCTTTCGATTCTTTCCGGAAAAGGACAAAGCATAAAGGAAATTTTATAGCAAGCCGCAAAAGAGTACGGAACTTTAATAAACGGAAATCGCCTGCCGCATACAGGCAAGAAAAACTGCAATGTTTTATATAATACGCCCCCAAAGTGTACGCTTTGGGGGCATATTATGTTTACGCATAATTTTTATTTCATAACTATATTTTCAAACTCAGCGCCGATTAACTCCGCCAGGTCGGTGGGGGACATTTTTATCTGTGTTCCGAGTCTGCCGCCGCTAAACATTATTTTATCGAATTTTTGTGCGGAACTGTCTATAACGGTCTTAAACTGTTTTTTCATTCCGATGGGGCTGCACCCTCCCCTTATATATCCCGTGATTTTATTTATGTCCTTAACATGAATCATCTCAACTGCTTTTTCACCGACGGATTTCGCCGCCGCCTTAAGGTCAAGCTCATCGGAAACCGGAACAACGAAAACAAAATACTCTCCGCTCTTTCCTCGGGTCACAAGAGTTTTAAAGGTTTCTTCAAGACTTTGTCCGAGCTTCTCTGCAATTTTGACCCCTTCTAAAAATTCGTCACATTCATAATTTAAAAGCTCATAATTTATTTTATTGAAGTCCAGTATCCGAACCGCATTTGTTTTTGCCTGTTTTCCCATAATAATCCTTAACCTTTCTGCGTGCTGTGGTTTTTCTTTCTTGAGGCAGTATGCTTCAAAAAATCCCGTCCGCTTGATCCGCACAGCGTCCGTATCTTCCGCTGTCTGTTTTTTCATTATACTATTGCCTGCCGCCGGTGTCAATGAGAATCTTATTCAAATTTAATTATATTTTACATTTATAATTTCTTACATATATTTCTCTTTTCTGCTAAAAATAATCTTAGCACAGGAGGAAAATTTATATGGGAATCAAAGATTTATTCATATATAATGACGCGCCCGTACGGCAAGACTTCACGGTTGAGCCGCCGAAGGAGCGCAAAGCTTTCAATAACGCAGTAAACAGCTATATCAAAACCGAAATAACCGATACCGGCTCAATCCCGTATAGGCTCGGAAAAGTCAGTCCCGCGGTCGGCGAAAATCTCGAATTTATCAAGGACGCCTTTTGCGCCGACAAAAATTTTGACATTGTCATCCGCGAATTTCAGGTTGACTGCCTCGGCGGCGTCAAGGACGGATTTCTTTTCTTTTATGACGGGCTTGTTGACGCCGACTATATAAACCGCGATATTCTCAGAGCGCTTATCTCGGTTGGAACGGACCTTCCCCCGGATAAGGTTACGGAAAACGATGTCTATAAGCGGATAATATCACAAGCGCCCCTTGACAAGATAACCCAAATGCGCAAGGTTATCGAAATGGTCGGCTTCGGCAATTGCGGGATTTTTGTGGACGGCATAGACTGCGCCTTTGTTGCCGATGTTAAGGGCTGGAACGGGCGCGATGTGGGTCAGCCTGTTACAGAGGCGGTTTTGTCCGGTCCGCAGGAGGCATTCAACGAAAAAATAATGACCAATATCGGGCTTATACGCAAAATTCTTAAAGATTCCAACTTAATCAGCGAAAAGGTCGAAATAGGCAGCAAAAGCAAAACGCCCTGCTCGCTCATGTACATTAACGGACTGACAAATATGTCGGTGGTCAGCGAGGTGCGCAGGAGGCTCACGGAGGTTTCCGTTGAATATATTTTTTCCTCCGCCGAAGTGGAGATGCTCATTGAAGAAAGCACGCTTTTTCCTCTGCCTCAGGTTATAAAAACCGAAAGACCCGACCGCGCCGCCTCCATGCTTGCAGACGGCAAGGTGGTCGTTTTGGTTCAGGGGAGCCCCTTTGCCCTTGTCCTCCCCGCAACGGGCGCAGACCTTATCGAAGCCTCCGAGGACAACTATGTCCGCACAGAAGAAGCAAATTTTATGCGCCTTGTCCGCTTGTTCGGGATTTTTCTTTCCCTGCTGCTGCCGGGAACCTTCGTGGCTATTTCTCTTTATCACCACGAATCAATCCCAACGGATTTGCTTTTTGCCATTGAGGCAACCCGTGAGGCTGTTCCTTTCCCCGTTCTGACGGAGCTTATTATTATGGAGCTCGCCTTTGAGCTTATCAAGGAGGCGTCAATCCGAATTCCTAGTCCTATCGGCTCGACTCTCGGCATTGTGGGCGGACTTATTCTGGGTCAGGCCGCCGTTTCCGCAAATCTTGTCAGTCCCATTCTGATTATTATTGTTTCCGTTTCGGGGCTGGGGGCCTTTGCAACGCCCTCAATTTCCCTTTCCCGTGCAGTTTCGTTTATGCGGTTTTTCTTTATAATTCTCGGCGGGATTGCGGGATTTCCGGGTCTTGCGCTGGGAATCACCATAAGTATAGCTGCTCTTGCCTCAAGAACCTCTGTGGGCGTTCCATATCTTTCACCGCTGACCCCCGGAAACAGGAACGGACTTTTAAAGTCGGTTTTCGTTGCGCCCATATGGAAGCGCGAGCACCGTCCGGAGGCGCTTAAAACCAACGATGACCGCAAACAGCCCCACATAAGCCGAAAATGGAGAGAAGGAGATGGTTTTTAATGCAGGAAAAATACTATATGAAGCGTCGGGAACTTTTTGCGGTACTGCTGAATACTACGGTTTATAAAATTTTTACTCTTTATTCAAGAGTTTTCGTGGATGCCTCAGGGTCTGCGGCGGCAATTTCCGCTTTTATTTCGGGGGCTGCGGCTTTTCTTGTTATATGGCTGCTGATTACGCTTCAAAAAAAGTCCGGAAACAAAACCCTCGTTGAAATTGCAGGCGAAAAGCTGGGCGAAGCGGCAAAATACACTATTTTTGTTCTCATCTTTGTTTACCTCCTCTTTTCTGCGTCAATGACCCTTAGAGAAACGGGGGAATTTATAAGAGCGGTTTCCTTTCCCTCTGCGCCCCTCCTGTTTGTATTTCTGTTCATAATCGCAGGCAGCGTTATCTGCTGTGCCCAGGGCTTTGACGCCATAGGACGCACCCATTCGGTCATAGTCCCCTTTGCCGCTTTGGTAACGGTCATAATAACGCTTTTCGCAATTCCTAAAGGAACGGTCAGCAATCTCACCCCATACCTGGGCTACGGAGCAAAAAGCGTATTCTTAAAGGGGCTTTCGGGAATCGGTCTGTACGGCGACCTTATAATTTTGTTTATGCTGGTTCCCTTTTCCAAGCCCGAAACAAAGTTCAAAAGCACCGCACTCTTATCTGTCGGAACAGGGATTTTGATAAACTTTCTTGTCATTCTCTCGTACACAATGTCCGCCCCTTATGAAATTTCAAAAACGATTATCCATCCTATGTATCAGCTTGTCAAGCTGTTTTCTGTGGGCAGATTTCTTCAGAGAATAGACGGATATTTCATATATGTAACCACTATCTGCGGCATTTTATCCGTTTCCCTTAATTTATTTTTTGCCGCCTACGCCGCAAAGGAGGTATTTTGTCTTCCGAAAATCCGCCCTTTGGCTTATCCTTTGGGAGCGGCGGCGGTATTCCTTGCCCTTCTGCCCGAAAGCCGGGAAACCGCATATGCCGTTTCCAAGCTTTCACTTTGGGTATGGTTTGCCGTGATTTTTGCTGCGGCATTTTTAATCCTTGCGGCACCCCGAAAAGGAAAGGAGAAATACCGATGAAAAAATTAGCTTCACTTATTTCTGCCCTTTCCTTTCCGCTGAAAAAATCAGTGCCGCTCATTCTTTGCCTTTTTCTTCCGCTGACGCTCTGCGGCTGCTATGACAACCGCGAAATAGACCGTACCGCATATGTTATTGCGTTGGGAATCGACAAAGGTCCGGCAGGCTTTAACTATATTTTTCAGATTTCCGCACCCCTTGCCATGGGCGGCGGCGATGAAGGAATGACGGGCGGCGGAGGCGAAGAAAATTCTAAGGTAGAGAACATTGTTATAGGAGCGGAAAACCTTTACGAGGCACGAGACAGCCTGAATAATTTTTTAAGCAAGCAGGTCAACCTGTCACATCTGGAAATGATAGTCTTTTCTGCGGAAACAGCGGAAAGCGGGCTTGAAAATCACTTTACATTTCTCCAAAGAGAAAGGGAGGTAAGACCCAATACCCATATTTGCATAGCGGAGGGGTCGGCGGAAAAATTTCTCCGCGGCATAAACCCGGCTCTTGAGGCGAATACGGCAAATTATTATGACCTTATTTCCAAAAACGGTTCAATATACGCCCCGGCTAAAACATTGCGCGAGTTCGTCAACGAGGAGGCAATATTTTCCGCCGCCGTTCCTTTGGGCGTTGTGTCGGAAGCCGAGGAAAGCTCGGATTTTACTTCAAAGAGCGATATTCTGCGAGTTTCAAGCTCAAAGTCCGAATTTTCGGGACTTTGCCTTATGAAGGATTATAAGGCGGTTGACTATCTCACGCCGTTTCAGAGCCGTATTTTCGGGCTTCTGTCGGGAAACACAAAAGAATGTGACATAAGTATGTCAAGCGGCGGCGAAGATTACGAAATCCGCCTCCGCCCAAAAAGCAAAGCGGTATTCACGGTTTCCCAAGGGGGCGAAGCGGACACGGTGAAGCTTGCGGCAAGCTTTGCGGCGGAAATAATTTCCTCCGGCGGCGATTTGTCCGAACAGGAAATCGAAGAATACCTGAGCCGTGAGGTTTATTCACTTTTTCTCAGCGCCCAAAAGGCAGACTGCGATATTTTCGGTGCGGGGAACTGCATAAGGCGCAAATGCAGAACTATTCGGGAATGGGAGAGCATAGACTGGGAGAAACGCTTTAAAGACGCATATTTTTCTCCGGATATAAAGGTCGTTGCCGAGCGTTCAAATTCAGGGACTATGTAACAGAAAAACCGGCTTTTATACCGTTTTATTATAATATTGAAATGAGCATAGCTTGTAAATTATGTTGAGGTACCGGCTGCAAGCTATAATTATGCCAAAGGGCAAACCGTAATTATATTGTACCAAAGGACGGATTATGATACTTGATTTGTTTGTTTCACTCCTTGTTGTATGGGAAACAGTTTATTCCTTTTCTTTCGGACGGGCGTTGATTGGCAAAAAACAGTTTGCCGCAGGAATTTTTGTGATTTTTCTTTCCGCCGCCGCCCTTCTTCTTTGCATAAACTATGTTTTCGGCTTTGTTTCCCTTTAAAATCACAAATTTTGAGCAGCAATATTAAAAATCGGCTGAAAGACCGCTTCTGCGGTCTTTTTCTTATATATAAGCCGCTGTATAACCGACGAAAGCAGCGTTTCAATACTTTGCATTGCCGCGCTGTGAGGTTTTTATGCCGACAAGTGCCGTAACTGCACCGCCGAAAGCACTCCTCCTCCAAGCATTAAATCAATATAAACAAAATTCTCCGAAAGCTGTATGCCCGTTTATCGCCTATATTCGGCAAAACCCTCCCAAACATCGCGCTTTTTAAATAAAAAATGTTTTATTTTAAGCATTTCCTATCTTTATTCGACGGCATAATAAAATTTTTCATTTTATGTATTGACAAAATTTTACAACTATGTTATAATTTAGACAATCCAAAAAAATCAAAATATAAAGGAGAGATGTGTCATGCAATCAACCGGAATGGTCAGAGACATTGACAAAGTAGGGAGAGTCGTTATTCCAAAGGAAATCCGTGATAATTTTAATATTCACGAAAAAGATCCCCTGGAAATTTTCATTAAAGACGACATGATTATTTTGAAAAAATATGAGCCTGCTTGTCTGTTTTGCGGTAATGCAGAGGATATAGTTTCCTATAATGACCGCAAAATTTGCAGGGAATGTCTTAAAAAGCTTTGTGAGCTTTAATAAAAACACTGAAAAACCCCCGAAAAATTCCTGCAAACGCTCGGTGGTCTTAAAAATATACACATTTCTTGGAACAGGCATGACTAAAGTCATGCCTGTTCCGCTTTTATCGGTTTATCCGCAGGAATGCAGCCAAAAAGGTCATACTTGATATGCGCCTTCCGTTTACGCTTTCCGCCGGACTTGTCGCAGGGATTTTTTATTGAAATAAACATTGCAAATCTGCGCCGCTTGTGATATAATTATCCCATATTCAATTTTTATGGAAAGGATTGTTAAAATGGGACTTACATTAACAGAGAAAATCTTAAAAGCACACATGGTTGACGGTGAGTTCAAAAAGGGCAGCGAAATCGGTATTCGGATTGACCAGACCCTAACTCAGGACGCAACCGGAACCATGGCTTATCTTGAATTTGAAGCAATGGGAATCCCCCGCGTCCGCACTGAGAAATCTGTGGCGTATATCGACCACAACACACTCCAGTCAGGCTTTGAAAATGCGGACGACCATCGTTTTATCGGCTCGGTTGCCAAAAAGCATGGCATATACTTCAGCCGTCCCGGCAACGGCATCTGCCACCAGGTTCATCTTGAGCGGTTCGGAATCCCGGGCAAGACTTTAATCGGCTCGGACAGCCACACTCCTACGGGCGGCGGACTCGGAATGATTGCAATCGGCGCGGGAGGGCTTGATGTCGCCGTGGCAATGGGCGGCGGCGCTTACTACATAACCTGCCCGAAAATCGTTAAGGTTCACCTTACGGGAAAGCTCTCACCCTGGGTTGCCGCAAAGGATGTTATTCTTGAAGTTTTAAAGCGGCTTTCCGTAAAGGGCGGCGTGGGCAAGGTTATCGAATACTGCGGCGAAGGCGTTAAAACCCTTTCCGTTCCCGAAAGAGCCACAATCACCAATATGGGTGCGGAGCTTGGCGCAACAACATCCATTTTCCCCTCCGACGAAGTCACCCTGGAATTTCTTAAGGCGCAAAAGCGCGAGGCGGACTGGACTCCTCTTTCCGCGGACTCCGATGCGGTTTATGATGAAATTGTTGAAATTGATTTGGCTTCGGTTGAGCCTGCGGCGGCTTGCCCCCACTCTCCGGACAATGTAAAACCGCTCTCCGAAATCGGAAATATGAAAATAGACCAGGTATGTATCGGCTCGTGTACCAACAGCTCGCTCCTTGATATGCTCAAGGTTGCCTATATATTAAAGGGCAAAACCGTTCATCCCGATGTATCCCTGTCAATCGCCCCCGGCTCGAAGCAGGTTCTTAATATGCTTGCCCAAAACGGGGCGCTCGGAATTCTGATTGACGCAGGTGCGCGAATTCTGGAAAGCGCCTGCGGACCTTGTATCGGCATGGGACAATCTCCTAACTCAAAGGGAATTTCCCTCCGTACCTTCAACCGCAATTTTGAGGGCCGCTCAGGCACAAAGGACGGTCAGATTTATCTCGTTTCACCCGAGGTTGCCGCAATTTCCGCATTGACAGGCGTTCTTACCGACCCGAGAACTCTCGGAGATATGCCGAAATTTGAGCTTCCTAAGGAATTTGTTATTAACGACAACATGGTTGTTCCCCCTGCAAGCGAAGAGGAGGCAAAAAGCGTCGAAATTCTCCGCGGGCCCAATATCAAGCCTTTTCCTAAGACCGCTCCGCTCCTTGATAAAATCGAGTGCAAGTGTTCTCTTAAGGTGGGCGACAATATAACAACCGACCACATTATGCCGGCAGGGGCGAAAATTCTTCCGCTCCGCTCTAACATCCCCGCAATTTCCAAGTTCTGCTTCACCGTCTGCGACGAGCAATTCCCGGAAAGGGCGGAAAAGCTTGGGCAAAGCATTATTGTGGGCGGCGCCAACTACGGTCAGGGCTCATCCCGTGAACACGCGGCTCTTGCACCGCTCCATTTGGGCGTTAAGGCGGTTCTGGTTAAATCCTTTGCGAGAATCCACCGCTCAAACCTGATAAACGCAGGGATTCTGCCTCTAACTTTCGCAAACGAGAACGATTATGATAAGATAAACGAAGGCGACGACCTTGTTATCGAAAATCTTACGGAGTCTGTCAAGAGCGGAAAAGATATTATTCTTAAAAACAAAACTCAAAACGCCGAAATAGTCTGCAAATGCGACCTTACGGACCGCACAAAGGCTATTATCTTAGCCGGCGGACTTTTAAGCTACACAAAAGAAAACATTTAAGGAGAAAACAAATGGATATTGAGAAACTGTTTGACGAAAACGAAAAACCTCTTGATAATTTGGTTGAAGACGGCGGCTTCTGCGGAATTTTCCGTACAATTGTGTGCATAGGCGACAGTCTTTCCTCCGGCGAGTTTATATCCACCAACGAAAACGGCGATATGGGCTATCACGACTTCTATGACTACTCCTGGGGACAGCATATAGCAAGACGAACCGGCGCAAAGGTTTATAATGCCTCCCGAGGCGGTATGACTGCGCGCCGCTATCTCTCATCTTACGGCAGAGAAACCGGTTCATGGTGGGACGAGAGAATCGATGACAACAAGGTTGATGCGGCAAAAATTATTGCTCTGGGCGTCAACGATATCAACGAAGCATACGGGAAAAAAGAAAGTTTGGGCGATATTTCCGATATTGACCTTAAGGACTGCAAAAATAACAAGGACACCTTTGCCGGGAACTACGCAAAAATTATTCAGCGGCTCAGGGAAGAACAGCCGAAATGCCGGATTTTCTTAATGACAATTCCCCGGGGCGATCAATGTGAGGAATGGAAAAAGCTTGCCGACCGCCATGCAGAGCTTCTGCATGAAATTGCAGGACTGTTTGAGTTTGTGTATGTCATAGATTTGCGCAAGTATGCTCCCGAATATGACGAGAATTTTAAAAAGAAATTCTACCTCGGAAATCACATGAATCCCATGGGCTATCTTTTAACCGCAAAAATGGTTATGTCCTATATTGACTGGATAATCCGCCATAACATGGACGACTTTAAACAGATTGCCTTTATCGGCAAACCCTATCATCATCTCGGTGAAAAATGGTAAAAAAGGAGAACAATATATATGGAAAAGATTAAAATGGTTACGCCTCTCGTTGAAATGGACGGGGACGAAATGACAAGAATTATATGGAAGATGATAAAGGACATTCTCCTTCTTCCTTATATAGATTTAAAAACGGAGTATTACGACCTGGGCTTAAAGCACAGAAACGAAACCAACGATAAGGTCACTTTCGACAGCGCGGCGGCAACAAAAAAATACGGTGTTGCGGTAAAGTGTGCAACAATAACGCCCAACGCAGACAGAATGACGGAATATAATCTTAAAGAAATGTGGAAATCTCCCAACGGCACAATTCGTGCAATTCTCGACGGGACGGTTTTCCGCACACCTATCATTGTCAAGGGAATAACGCCCTTCATTCCCACATGGACAAAGCCGATTACCATTGCCCGTCACGCATACGGCGATGTATATAAAAACACCGAAATGCGTGTTCCCAAAGGGTCAAAGTGTGAGCTTGTATGCACAGACAAGGATGGTAACGAAACAAGAGAGCTTATTCACGAATTTTCCGAGAGTGCCGGTATTATTCAGGGGCTTCATAACCTCGACAAGTCCATCGGAAGTTTCGCAAGAAGCTGCTTCAACTTCGCCCTTGATACAAAGCAGGATATATGGTTTGCCTCAAAGGACACGATTTCCAAAAAGTATGACCACCGCTTCAAGGATATTTTCAACGAGATTTTTGAGAGCGAATACAAGGATAGATTTGCCGAAAGCGGCATTGAGTATTTCTATACGCTGATTGACGATGCGGTTGCAAGAGTTATCCGCTCCGAGGGCGGCTATATCTGGGCGTGCAAGAACTATGACGGCGATGTTATGAGCGATATGGTGGCGACGGCTTACGGAAGCCTTGCAATGATGACCTCCGTTTTGGTATCTCCCGACGGCGTTTATGAATACGAGGCGGCACACGGCACGGTTCAGCGGCATTATTACAAGCACTTAAAAGGCGAAAAGACCTCAACAAACAGTGTTGCAACCCTTTTTGCCTGGACAGGAGCGCTTAGAAAGCGCGGTGAGCTTGACAACACACCTGACCTTATCGCCTTTGCCGACAAGCTTGAAAAAGCCACAATCAAAACCATTGAGGACGGCGTTATGACGGGAGATTTGGCTCTTCTTTCAACTCTTCCGAACAAGCGTAAGGTTGACACCGAGGAATTTTTAATCGAAATAGGCGAAAGACTCAAAGCAATGCTTTAAAGCACGGTCAAAGGGCAAATACTTTCTATTTACCCCGGCTATGCTGTGGGATTGCTTCGCAAAATTTTCATTTTGCGAGGCAATCCTTTTTATTAACCTGTGAATCTTCCAAAAATGCAAGCATTATATAAAAATATACCCCCCTGCACAAGCCGCAGTTTTATTGCATGCAAAGCCCTTGCGGCACCATCGGACTGATATTGTGAGTGATGGCTTTCGGCTGTCCTAAAAAAACTGCCGGCAAAAATTCAATAACTGTTTATGCCGCGGCAGTGCGGCGGAATGGAGATTACTATGCTGTATAAAAAGCTAAACAACACGGATTTAACGGTCAGCGCCGTTGCTTTGGGAACTGATGTGTACGGCTCAGTTTTAGACGACGCCTCCTCTTATGAGCTTCTCGATACCTACTCAGACCTTGGCGGCAATATTATCGATACCGCGCTGGTTTATGCCAACTGGATTCCCGGCGAAAAAAGCCGGAGTGAAAAGCTTATCGGCAGGTGGCTGAAGGATAGAGGGAATCGCCGTAATATGATAATTTCAACAAAAGGAGCGCATCCGGAAATCATGACGGTAAGCCGCCTTTCACGCAGTGAAATTATGGGCGACATTGAACAAAGTCTTAACAATCTTAAAACGGATTATATAGATATATATTGGCTGCACCGTGACGATGAAGCCCTCCCGGTTGACGAAATCATGGACACTCTCGGAGACATTGTAAAAAGCGGGAAAGCCCGCTATATCGGAATGTCCAACTGGACCCACAGCCGCATTGACGAGGCAAACCGCTACGCAAAGGCGCACAGCCTTCCAAGCATTTTCGGAAGTCAAATCCAATACAGCGCCGCAGTTCCGAATATTGAGAACAACGACCCTACCCTTGTCCTTATGAACGACGAGGAATACAAATACTTTGCTATGACAAAACTGAATGTTTTTGCTTTTGCCGCTCAGGCAAAGGGCTTTTTCTCAAAGCTTGACAAAGGCGGTATTAACAATCTCAGCCATAAGGCAAGTGAGCGTTATCTGAATTCAGAAAGTCTTAAAAAATACGATATAATCAAGAAAATTTCCGAAGAAACGGGTCAAACCGTAGGTGAAATTGCCGTTGCGGTTCTTGCAAACAACCCAAACTTTGTAACAATTCCCATTGTCGGCTGCAAAAATCCCGTTCAGCTCCGGGAAAGCCTTGCAGGCGGGGATATTGTCCTTGACGAAAAATATCTGAAAATGTTTCATATGTAACAAAATGTTTACAACTTTTTTACGAAACTTAAAAACTTTTGAAAAAGTGTTGTAATACTGCGTCATTTGTGTTACAATTTTAATGGGAGTGTGTGGAGTCCCATATAATCATTGCATAAGAGCTTTGTTTCTTATTCCTAAACTAAAGAAACAGGTGTTTATATGGATAAGTTTGTAATATTGGGTGGTGCACGGCTGTGCGGCGAGGTCGATATAAGCGGCGCAAAAAATTCTGCCGTTGCCTTAATTGCCGCATCCGTAATGGTGAAAGGCGTCTGCGTTATCGAGAATGTCCCCGTTGTTACGGATACTTGTGTGCTGGTGGATATAATAAATAAGCTTGGCGGAAATGCCGGATTTACCGACAAAGGTGTTTTAACAATTGACTGTACGAATCTTAACTGCTGGGAAGCGTCTTACGATATGGTTGGCAAAATCAGAGCCTCCTCATATCTTATGGGGGCATTGCTCGGTCGTTTTAAAAGGGCGAGGGTTGCCCTTCCGGGCGGGTGCAATTTCGGAGTGCGGCCTATAAATCTTCATCTGAAGGCTTTTAAAGCGTTAGGTGCAGTTCATAATATAGAATACGGCCTTGTTGACATAATCGCCGAAAGCTTGACCGGTGCGACGATTTATATGGACCAGGTTTCTGTCGGCGCAACCATAAACGCAATGTTTGCGGCAACCCTCGCAAACGGCGTAACTGTTATTGAAAATGCCGCAAAAGAGCCGCATATAGTTGATGTTGCCA
>JAEDLZ010000073.1 GCA_016303265.1 Clostridiales bacterium | reverse complement strand
GGTATCAGGCTATACAGCGTTCTTCCTTGGTATTCAGTCGGTTTATCCGGATGTAACAATGGATGTTACCTATACACAGTCATGGTTTGACTTTGATAAGGAAGGTGCGGCAGCAGAGGCATTCGTGGCTGACGGCTGCGTTATTGTCGGACAGCATGCGGATTCTCAGGGTGCACCTAAGGCTGTTCAGAAAGCCCTTGAAGAAGGTAAGGTATGCTACTCGGTTGGTTACAATGTTGATATGTTAGATGTTGCTCCCGACGCGGCGCTTACATCAGCTACAAATAACTGGTCCGTATATTATAAGTATGTAATCGAGGCTGTATTAAACGGCGAAGATGTTAAGACCGACTGGGCAGAAGGCTATGAAACAGGCGCTGTTGCTATAACTAAGCTGGGTAATTCCTGTGCGGAAGGTACGGCTGAAAAGGTTGCAGAAGTTGAAGCTGCACTTAAGGACGGTTCTTTGAAAGTATTTGATACTTCCAAATTTACTGTTGGCGGTGCTACCTTAACGACTGACAGCGAAGAAGGCAAGGTTGACCTTTCATACATGGACTTCTCCGGTGATACTCCTAAGGTTATCTATGAGGGCGAAACCGTAGAGGCTGTTAGAGAAGAGGATGGTGTTACCTTCTTTGATGAATCTACATTCCGCAGCGCTCCTTACTTCTCAATCAGAATAGACGGCATTATCGAGAAATAAGCAGTTTGAATATTTAGAAATAAAGCAAAGGAAAGCCGAAAATCGGCTTTCCTTTGTGAGTTTAGACAAAAGAAACAAAGGACATTATAGGAAAAGATATTGCAGGGAAAGGCATTACAGACAAAAGACAAAAGACAAAAGACATTAACGGTATTGCAAGTCAGCGCTTTATGCCGAACGGACTTGATTTCCGCTTTGAAAAGAGGTGCAGATATTTGGAAGAAAATTACGCAGTAGAATTAAAAAATGTAACTAAAATTTTTGGCAAGGTTGTTGCAAACGATTCTGTCAGCTTAGGAATAAGACACAGTGAAATATTATCCATCCTCGGCGAAAACGGAAGCGGAAAGACCACGCTTATGAATATGATTGCGGGAATATATTTTCCCGACGCAGGTCAGATTTTTGTGGAGGGCAAGGAAGTTTCCATAAGATCGCCGAAAGACGCCATTGAACTGAAAATCGGTATGATACATCAGCATTTTAAGCTCGTTGATGTATTTACCGCCGCAGAAAATATTGCGCTCGGGCTTGAGGGGGAGAAATACAATCTTAAGACTGTAGCGAAACGCATAAAGGAAATTTGCGAAAAATACGGGTTTGATATTGACCCTTATCAAAAAGTATACAATATGACTGTTTCTCAGAAGCAGACCCTGGAAATTATCAAGGTTTTATACAGAGGAGCAAACATTCTTATACTTGACGAACCTACTGCCGTATTGACCCCGCTTGAAACCGAGCGGCTTTTCGGGATTATACGCAATATGCGTGATGACGGCAAATCTGTTATAATCATTACGCATAAGCTTAACGAGGTTCTTGCTGTGTCTGACCGTGTGGCAATACTCAGAAAAGGAAAGTATGTCGGAACGGTTGATACAAAAGACGCAACGGAGCTTTCGCTTACGGAAATGATGGTTGGACAGAAAGTGTCCCTCAATATAGCCCGCAAAGAGCCGGTCAATCCGCAGGAAAGGCTTATTGTAAACAATCTGACTTGCCTGGATTCTGCGGGAGTTAAGGTTCTTGATAAAGTATCATTTACTGCATTCGGCGGAGAAATTTTAGGCATTGCGGGAATATCCGGCTGCGGTCAGAAGGAATTGCTTGAAGCGATTGCGGGACTTAAGAAAACAGCGCCGGGGAGCAGTGTTGAATATATAGACCCCGGCGACAATATAAAGAAACAGCTTATAGGAAAAAATCCGAGGCAAATCAAGGATTACGGAATTGCTCTTTCCTTTGTCCCCGAGGACAGACTGGGTATGGGCCTTGTCGGTTCAATGGGAATGACGGGGAATATGATGCTAAGAAGCTATAACAACGGACACTCGTTTTTCGCAGCAAGAAAAGAGCCCCGGGATTTGGCTGTTAAAGTCAAGAATGAGCTGTCCGTTATGACGCCCAGTATAGACACTCCGGTGAGCAAGCTTTCCGGCGGCAATGTACAGAAGGTTCTGGTCGGCAGAGAAATTGCGTCCTCTCCGACGGTTCTTATGACGGCTTATGCCGTTCGCGGACTTGATATTAACACTTCCTACACCATATATAATCTTCTCAGCGAGGAAAAGGACAACGGTGTTGCGGTGATCTATGTGGGCGAGGATTTGGATGTTCTTCTTGAATTATGTGACAGAATACTTGTTCTCTGCGGCGGCAGAGTGAACGGCATTGTTGACGCAAGGACTGCAACAAAGGAAGAAATCGGTTTGCTTATGACAAATCTTAAAGAGGGAGGGAACCGATAATGGCAAAAGGCAATGTTATAAAAGAACCTCTTGTAAGAGTAGTTAAAAGGGATACCAGAAGCACTGCAAAGACCTATAAATTCGTTCTTATCCGTGTTGCTGCGGTTATACTGGCGCTCATTGTTGACGCACTTTTTATATTTTTTATAACGGGACTTAACCCAATAAGCGTGTACACAACAATGTTTAAAGGTACATTTGATTTTGAATACGGGTCGACGCTGTTTACAGCAAAATTTTTGACGACCGTTCGTGATATGGCGCTGCTTTTGGGCATTGCCGTTGCTCTTGCGCCTGCCTTTAAGATGCGGTTTT
The DNA here is from genome assembly GCA_016303265.1 of Clostridiales bacterium. GTDB lineage: Bacteria > Bacillota > Clostridia > Monoglobales > Monoglobaceae > SIG454. The sequence continues at coordinate 3,842 of JAEDLZ010000073.1, read as the reverse complement.
GGAATATCGGTGCGGAAGGTCAGGTTCTTATGGGCGCACTTGCAACCGCTTGCGTTATGCAGTATGGCGTTAAATATGTGTCGGGGCCTGTCCTTATGATTATAATGTTTGTTATGGCGGTTATCGCAGGAGCGGTTTGGGGCATTTTGCCTGCGATATTTAAAGCAAAATGGAAGACGAACGAAACATTGTTTACTCTCATGATGAATTATATTGCCATAAATATTATTTCGTTTGCCACAAATGTATGGAGAGGTAAAAAGTCAACTCTCGGAACAATAAATTCAATATCCCGTGAAGGGTGGTTTCCGAAAATTCTCAATCAGGATTTTACGCTTGGTATTATCATGGTTTTCGCTTTGGTCGTTTTGGTGTTTATTTACTTGAAATATTCAAAGCACGGTTATGAAATATCTGTTGTCGGCGAATCTGAAAACACAGCCAAATATGCCGGAATAAATATTAAAAAGGTTATTATAAGAACCATGGCTATATCCGGTGCGATTTGCGGATTATGCGGTTTTATGGTTGTTGCGGGTAAGGACCATACGGTTTCAACAGGCTCTGCCGGCGGCTATGGGTTTACGGCAATTATCGTTGCCTGGATGGCGAAATTTAACACATTCTTTATGATGCTTATAGCCTTTCTGATTGCGTTTTTGGAGCATGGTGCAAGTGAAATTCACAGCACATATGCCGTTATAAACGATTATGCGGCAGATATAATTTCCGCAGTTATACTGTTTTTCCTCATAGGATGTGAATTTTTCATAAATTACAGACTGGTGTTCCGTTCAGGAAGAAAGAAGGAGGCGTAAGGCGTTATGTTAAATGTTATTATAGCATGGTTTAGCAGAGCGGTAATGTTTGCGACGGTTATGCTTTTCGGCTCTATGGGCGAAATCCTGACAGAAAAATCGGGACATCTGAATCTTGGTATTCCGGGCATTATGTTTATCGGCGGATTTACGGGATTTGCGGCAACCCATTATTATGAAATAGCAGCCGGCGCTGCATATAATCCGATTGTCTGCGTTATAATCGGCTTGATATGTTCTTTCGGCGCTGCGGCTCTTGCCGGATTGTTATACAGCTTCCTTACAATTTCCCTTCGGGCGAATCAGAATGTGACGGGGCTTACGATAACTATTTTCGGAGTTGGTCTCGGTAAATTCTTTGGTACGATTGTAATGGGAAAATCGACAGTTTCATCTGCCGCAAAGGCTTTTGCAACATTCAGCACAAAGATACCGGTTTTATCAAAAATCCCGATAGCGGGAGGACTGATTTTTTCTTACGGATTTATGGTATACCTCGCAATTATAATGGCTGTTGTTATAAATTATATCCTTAAAAGAACACGAATCGGGTTGAATCTTCGTGCGGTTGGGGAAAATCCCGGAACTGCCGATGCGGCGGGAGTAAATGTTTCGAAATACAAATATTTTTCTTCAACCTTAGGCGGCGGCATAGCAGGGCTTGGCGGACTTTATTATGTTCTTGAGTATAATAAAGGTATGTGGGCAACGAGCAACAGTATCGAGGCTCTCGGTTGGCTTGCCGTTGCATTGGTTATCTTCTCAACATGGAACAGCGTTCATGCTATATGGGGCTCAATTCTGTTTGGTTTGCTCTCATGGGCATATGCCTTTTTGCCGAAGCTTGGCGTTCCGATTCCGTCCACGACTATTTCGCTGGTTCAGATGCTGCCTTATGTTGTTACCCTTGTGGTTTTGATTGTTATAAGTATGCGCAAGAAAAAGGAGAATCAGCCGCCGGAGAGTCTGGGCTTGCCCTATTTCCGTGAGGATAGATAAAGTCTAATATTAAAGAAATGACCGCACAGCGGTCATTTCTTTAATATATCACTTACGGATTTTGCGGAGGTCCTTATAAACCTGTTAAGCATATACAGCCCCTCTTTATCGCCTTGCTTTATATAATTTGTTTTACCTTCACAAGACAGCGATGATTTGAATCCGATTTCCTTGATAATATCAAAGGACGCCTCGCTGACGCTTCCGAAGGGATAGGTGTAAACCTGAGGTACATACCCGGTGTGTTCGATAAATTCGTCCTGAAGCTTATTTAGGTCGGCAACGAGCATTGCTTCATATTCCTTATCGGTTTCTCCCACATTCTTTTTGGAACCGTTGCGGCCGTTTTTCAGACTGTGAAGGTTGTATGAGTGGTTTTGAAATTCAACAAGTCCGCTGTCCATCATTTCGTTGACATTGTCCCAGGTAAGATGTGCATAGCCGGGGTTTTGGTCCGGTGTTTGCGTGTATAAATCCGTATACGCCCCCACAATTGATATTACCGCCTTGCATTTATATTTTTGCAGCAGCGGATATATGTATGTATAGTTATTATAATATCCGTCGTCAAAGGTCAGAACAACGGGCTTTTCGGGAAGAGGTGCGCCGTTATATACATAATCTATTAAATCCTGCATGAATACGGGAGTGTAACCGTTATCGGCCAAAAATTTCAGGTCATCCTCAAACTGAGCGGGCGTAATAACAAACTGCCCGGTTTTGCTTTTATTTTCAAGCACACTGTGATACATAATAATAGGAACCTCTATTGAATTTTCGCTTTGATTTGCAGAGGTTGCCGCCGTATCGGGAGATATTATAAAGTATATTCCTGCGGCGGATATTATAAGTGCCGCTGCTGCAATATATGCTATCAGACTTCTCATTTTTAACACATACATACTATTTTATCCTTTCTATTCCATATTTTCAACGGATTCTTCAAAAAATTCGGTTGAGCGGAAATATTCGTTTTTCTCATCGTCTCTGTAAACCGCCGATTTATTTTTCAATAGGAATTTTGTTATCTCGTAGCAGTCAATCCAGATTTCAGAATTGCCGTCTTTTTGGGATTCGTCAAAAATAAGTTCAATTCCGAAATGCAGATGAGGGGTATTTATGTTGTTGACATTCTCCTTTGCGCTGTAACCTGTCATACCCACATAGCCGATTACATCCCCTGCTTTAACCACAGAACCTTCGGAAAGCATATAGGCATAGGGGTGGTCTTTTCGCAAATGGGCATAATAGTAATATCTTTTTTTGTCAAAGCTGCGCACTCCTATACGCCAGCCTCCGTATTGATTCCAGCCGAGAGCCTCAATCGTTCCGCTCTCGACTGCGGTAACGGGGGTTCCTACGCTTGTCATAAGGTCGTGACCCAGATGCTTTCTTGCATAACCATAGGAGCGGCTTGAACCAAAATCGTCATAGTGTGAAAAATAATAACCGTCGGCAATTTGCGAAAATGCCTTCAGCCCGTATAAGGTCTGTTTGCTGCCGTCTTTGCCGATTATGCTGTATTCGCCGAGATATTCCGAAAGAACGGCGGAGTATGCCTCTTTATAATAGGAAAAATATTTTTGGGTAGAGCATATTTCTTCCGCAGTTTCACCGTTTTTGATTCTTTCGGCAACAGCTTCAAGGTCGGATTTTTTGTAGGACTTAAAGTCACCGCCGTATCTTGCGGCAAGGCAGGCAAGCAGGTCAATCCAGTTTATATGCACTTCGGATTTGTAAGTGTCTATATCGATATTCATAGCGTCCGTCATGGCAGAGGCTGTTACATTAAAATCCACCCATTTAATAAAATCGTCATCTTTTTCTATAACATCGCCCGGCGATACTTTCGGGGCAACTATATTTCCGCTCTTTTCCATTAAAGCCGCTGCTTTTGCCGATTCCCTTTCAAGAATTTCGGCGGGGTTTTTTGCATAGCTTATCCACAATCCGATTATGACAAAGGCAAATATTATTATGTAAAACAGCAGGTTTTTGAGCTTTAATGTGAAAAACATAACTCCT
>JAEDLZ010000072.1 GCA_016303265.1 Clostridiales bacterium | reverse complement strand
TATACTATGTATATATGTTGTTTTAAGAGGTGACATTATGCGGCGTTTTTTCACCGACCCCGAGAATATAAACGGCGATGAGGCTCGCATTATTGAGGATGCCTCGCATATTTGCAAGGTTTTGCGTATGAGCGTCGGGGATGAAATAATAGTTTTCGACGGGAGCGGGGCTGAATATACCGCAAAGCTTACGCAGATTGCCCCGAAAGAGTGTATTGCAAGTATTTCGGACAAGCGCATATCTGAAAGTGAGCCGGATATTAAGGTTTACTTATTTCAGGGGATTCCCAAAAGCGGCAAAATGGAGACGATTGTTCAAAAGGTTGTGGAGCTTGGCGCATATGAAATTTTTCCGGTTGAGATGAAGCGCTGTGTGGTCCGTCTTGACGAAAAGGGAAGACGCTTAAAAACAGCAAGATGGAATAAGGTTTCGGTTGAGGCTGCAAAGCAGTGCGGAAGGAGTATTATTCCTAAGGTTTGCGAGATTGTTGATTTAAAAAAAGCGGTTTCTTTAATGACAGAGCTTGATTTGGCAATTATGCCCTATGAGGTTCTCGGTCATAAGGGAGAGCGGGGGCTTAAGGAAACTCTCAAGGATTTTCACGGCAAGTCTGTGGGAATTTTGGTCGGACCGGAGGGCGGCTTTTCAGATGACGAGGCGGAATATGCCTTAAACTGCGGAATTAAGCAGATAGGTCTCGGAAAACGAATATTGAGAACGGAAACGGTAGGAAGTACCGTTGTACCTATTATAATGTATGAGAAAGGCGAAATATAGGAGGAATGAACAAAGTGGCTGTGATAAAAACAGAAAACACAGAGAAAAAGGCGAAAAGAAAAGAAAAGATGGCGGCGTCGGAACGGATTACAAACTGTTTCATGCTTAATTTGACCTATGGTTTGGGGTCAATAATTCTTCTTGAAATCGTAAGACGGCAGTATGAGCTGTATATGTCAAGATATGACGAGAGTTATCTCACATTTGCAAGTAAGTTTTGTATAGTGTTTGGGGTTCTGTTTGCTCTTGGCGCAGCGATAATGGCAATCCTGGGCGTGATGAATAAGATAAAGACATCCCGCTCAAGAAATTATACAATATTTTTTGTTATTGCTTCCCTTGCGTCGTTCTTTCTTTCGTATGATTTGAGACTTCCGATTTCAAACATACTTCTTGCAAAAGGCGGAAATTACGGAATCTTAAATTTTATGGCAAACCTTAATATTTCAAGAGATGCAAAGTTTATGACATACGGAGTTGTGGTATTTATCGTTGTTGCTCTTATTGTGTATGCCGTAAGACTTGCAAGACTTGAAAAAAACAGTAAGTAGTATTTTAAAGCAAAAATTCGTTTATGATATGCACCCCCTTTACCGTTTTGTCCGGTAAAGGGGTTTTGTCGTGAAATATGATTTTGCGCAAACTGCTCTTTCAAAATCCTTTTGCCGCAGTCCCTTGAATTTACGGGATAAGGCATTTTGTTTTTATGTATTTCAAAAAGGTATATCTCACAGCACGGCGGTATATAATGGCTGTGTATGCCGCTTTAGTTAAGCTCTGCAATTTCGTTATAAAGGTCTGAATATCTGCCCTTTGCCGCAAGCAGCTCCTCATGATTTCCCCGTTCAATAATTTCACCGTGTTCCAGAACCATAATTGCGTCGGATTTTCTGACTGTTGAGAGCCTGTGGGCAATAACAAAGGTAGTTCTGTTTTCCATAAGTGCGTCCATGCCTTCTTCGATGTGCCGCTCGGTTCGCGTATCGACGGAGCTTGTCGCCTCGTCTAAAATGAGTATAGGCGCGCGGCTGATTGCAGCTCTTGCGATATTAAGAAGCTGACGCTGACCTTGGGAAAGATTAGCCCCGTCGTTTTCAAGAACGGTGTCATAGCCGTTTTCAAGATTCATAATAAATGAATGAGCGGAGGCAATTTCAGCCGCCTCAATGACCTCCTCATCCGTTGCGTCAAGCCTGCCGTATCTGATGTTTTCACGAACGGTTCCTGTGAATAAATGAGTGTCCTGAAGCACCATAGCAATGCTGCTGCGAAGAAGAGAACGGTCAATTTTTTCAATGGGAACTCCGTCGATGGTTATTCTGCCCTCCGATATATCATAAAATCTTGAGAGCAGATTTGTAACAGTGGTTTTTCCCGCCCCGGTTGAGCCGACAAAAGCAATTTTCTGACCGGGCTTTGCAAAGAGGGATATGTTTTTAAGCACAGGAACATCGGGATTGTAACCAAAACTGACCCTGTCCATAACAATATTTCCGATAATTTTGTCCATAGGAACTGTTTCTTCGTTTTCGGGCTCCGGCTCGGCGTCCAGAACCTCGAAAATTCGCTCTGCCCCGGCGAGAGCGGCAAAAACGGAGTTCATTTGCATTGAAATCTCATTTATGGGGCGGTTAAACTGTCTTGTGTAGTTGAGAGATACGGTAAGTCCGCCTATATCGAAACGGTTTAAGGCAACAAGAATAGCGCCAAGACAGGCGTTTAGGACATATATTACATTGCATAGCTGATGGGAAACGGGACCCATGATTCCGCCCTGGAACTGAGCCTTAATCTGCGAATCGCAAAGTCGTTCGTTGAGGTATTCAAATTCCTCTTTGGCGATTTCTTCATGATTAAAAACCTTAACTACCTTTTGACCGGATATTGTTTCCTCAAAAAAGCCGTTTATGACGCCAAGGTTTTTCTGCTGCATTGAATAAGACGCCCGGCTGCGCTTAATAATTGATTTGCTGACCCATGCCAGAAGCGGCGTCATAACGATGGTTATGCCGCCGAGAATGGGGTTTGTGTATAGCATGAGGAATATTGAGCCTACAATGGTAATGGCCCCTGATATAATCTGGATAAGGGTGGTATTAAGCAGCTCGCCCACTGTGTCCGCGTCATTTGTGAAACGGGACATAATATCGCCTGCGGAGTGAGTGTCGAAGTATTTTATGGGCAGGCTTTGGAGCTTGTTGAATAATTCCTGCCTCATCCTTGCCAGGGAACGCTGGGAAACGGCAAGCATAATCCTCTGCTGAAGCCATTGGGAAATCAGCGACACAGCGTATACTGCCGCCATAAGAAGAAGTCCCAGTGCAAGTCCGTATATTCGAGGCGTAATATTTGCGTCATTCGGGTCGTAAAATATGTAGTTGTTTATAATAGGTCTTAACATATATGATGAGATGAGTGAGGCGAGATTAAATACAATTGAGCAGCACAGGGCAAAAATAATGAGCTTCTTCTCATGCGAGATATATTTTATCAGCCGGCTGACGGATTTCTTTAAATTTTTAGGTCTGCCTGACGCACCCATTGAGTGGGGACCTCGTCTTATAATAGTCATTTCCTTTTTTTGCGAACCGCTGTTAATGCTGCCTGCCGCGCCGTATTTTTCATCAAGCCGCTTAACTCTTAAGCTATTCATTGCAAAACACCTCCTCGGAATCCTTCTGCGAATAGTAAATCTCCTGATATGGCTTACAGTTTTTCATAAGGTCGGCGTGAGTTCCGCAGCCCGCAATTTTTCCGCCGTCTAAAACAATTATTTTGTCTGCGTCGATAACGGAAGAAATACGCTGGGCAATAATAATTTTTGTTATGCCGCCGAGCCTTTCGCGGAACGCCTTTCGTATTTTTGCGTCCGTTGCGGTATCAACAGCGCTTGTGGAGTCGTCGAGAATGAGAATTTTCGGCTTTTTGAGGAGCGCCCTGGCAATGCAGAGCCGCTGTTTCTGCCCTCCCGACAAATTAACGCCGCCCTGACCGAGTTCCGTTTCATAACCGTCGGGGAAGGATAGAATAAAACCGTCCGCCTGAGCAATTTTTGCCGCTTCAAAAAGCTCCTCTTCGGTTGCGTCCTCCTTGCCCCAACGCAGATTCTCGGCAATTGTTCCTGAAAACAGTGTGTTCTTCTGAAGTACAACGGAAACGCTTTCGCGCAGATGATAAAGGGATAATTCCCGGACATTGGTTTTATCAACTAAAACATCGCCCAGGTCCGGGTCGTAAAGCCTCGGAATCATAGAAACAAGGGTTGATTTTCCGCTTCCGGTAGAACCCACAATCCCAACAAGGTCGCCTGAATTTATATGCAGATTTATGTTGTCAAGCACGGCTTCCCGGTTATTTTTATAATAACGGAAGGTGACATTTTTAAACTCAATTTCACCGCTTCTGATGACTTTTTCCGAATTTGCGGCGTTGCTGTCATTTATATCGGGAACAGTGCTTAAAACTTCGGAAATTCGCTTATCCGAAGTTTTGGCTCTTGTGCCCTGGAGGAAAATGTTTGCGAGAAAGTTAAGGGCGGTAAGAATTTGCGAAAGATATGTAATAAAAGCCGTAAGCGTTCCTATTTCCATGCTGCCGACCATAACCTGCTTTCCTGAAAACCATACAACGGCAAGGGTAGTTATGTTGATGGCAAGTGCGGAAACCGGCTGCATTAAAATCATGGTTTTAAGAGCGGAAATGGTTTTATCCATAAGGTCATTATTGATTTTTGAAAACTTCTCCTTTTCAAAATCCTCACGGACAAAGGATTTTATAACACGCTCGTTGGTGATTGCTTCGCCGATACCTGTATTGAGAGAATCCAAGCGGCGCTGCATTTGCGTATACCTGGGGGACGCCGTTTTTATAATAAGAAATGTGGCTGCCGCAAGAAACGGGACAACAATAAGGATAATGAGAGCGAGCCTCGGGTTAAGAGCAAAAGACATCACAAGAGCGCCGATAAGCATAATGGGACTTCGGAAAAAGCCGCGGAGCAGCGTTTGGGAAAACATCTGAATTTGTGTGATGTCGTTGGTAATCCTCGTAATGAGAGAGCCGGTAGTAAACTCATCAATGTTAAGGAATGAAAATGTCTGAATTTTGTTAAATATGTCGCGGCGCACTCCGGCGGCGAGCTTTGACGAGCCCTTAATCGAAAAGGCTGCGCCGAGAACTCCGGACAAGAGCATAACGGCGGCGATTAAGAGCATATAAACTCCGTTTTGCAGTATATAGGGAATATCGCCCTTTGCGGCGCCGTTATCGATGATGTTGGCGTTAAGAAACGGAAGAATGAACTCGCCGCAGGCCTCAAGAATCATAAAAAAGGGGCCTAAAAGAAAGCAATACAGATATTTTTTAATATAGGGCTTATACTTTTTCATTGAAATTCTCCTTTTCTTCATGGAAGTGAGAAACATAGTTGATGTTTTTGCAGTCACAGTTAAAATAAGGGTAATCAGGGCTTGCGCTGTTGGTATTTTCGAAAAATACCCGCTGCATTTTAAACTCACCTTCTTTGTATAAATTATAATCTCTTGCAATGCCCGCTCCTGATTTGGCGGAGGAACTTTTTTGCTTGTATGCGGCAGATAAATATCCATTCCTGTTGCACCGCTGAATCTATTTTGAAAAGGGAAACGGCCGGTATATTTATTGCCATTGTGTTTATTGTAGTATATTTTTTGAAAAAAAGCAAGAAGTGTCTGAAAAAAAGTATTGAGAATTCTATACGAAAGTGTTATTATAAATATAAAACAGAAGGAGGAACAAAATTATTATGAAACTATTTATTGATACAGCAAATATTGACGAAATCAGGCAGGCGAATGACCTGGGGGTTATTTGCGGAGTTACAACCAACCCGAGCCTTATTGCAAGAGAAGGCAGGGATTTTCATACGGTGGTCCGTGAAATTGCAGAGATAGTTGACGGCCCGATTTCGGCGGAAGTGACAAAGGACGACAGCGAAGGCATGATAGAGGAGGCTATAGAGCTTGCAAAGATACATAAAAATATTATCATTAAAATTCCTATGACAACAGAGGGGCTGAAAGCGGTTAAGGCTCTTTCGGCAAAGGGGATAAAGACAAATGTTACGCTTATATTCTCAGCGGCACAGGCGCTTCTCGCCGCAAGGGCAGGCGCTGATTATGTGAGCGTGTTTATCGGCAGGCTGGACGATTTGGGCGAGGACGGAGTTGCGGTTGTTGAAGATGTTCGCGACATTTTCAAACTGCACGGAATTGAGTCGGAGATAATTGCCGCAAGCATAAGAAACAAGCTCCATGTTATAAAAGCCGCAAAGGCAGGAGCGGATATTGCAACAATTCCCTATAAGGTTATCTGCGTAATGGCTGACCATCCTTTGACGGACGCAGGAATCAAGAGATTCAAAGAGGACTGGAAAAACGCAAAGGCTTAGCTTCTTTAATTGCAGGGCTTTCTGCCGCTAAAAAGTACAGGGATATTTATGCAAGCTGGCAGAAAGGAGAAGGATTATGTCTGATTTCAAAAATTATTTGAACAAACAGTTAAGGGACGAAGAATTTAGGAAAGAATACGAAAAGCTTGCGCCGGAATTTTCTATCATTCAGGCGGTTATTGACGCAAGAAAGACCGGCAATCTGACCCAAAAGGAGTTTTTGTAAAGAACCGGCACAGCACAGGTTGACATCAGCAAGCTTGAAAACGGAAACAGCAATCCTACATTGGGTATGCTTAAGCGTTTGGCAGAGGGAATGAATATGACCGTTAAGCTCGAATTTGTGCCTAAACGGGTTAATTGATATTATATAGTTTTAACCCGTTTTGTCGGCAAATGTAAGCAAAACGAGCTTTTAAGCTGAAAAATCAGATTTAATTATAGGCAAAACATACACCAAGCTTGCATATTTATAAAACTTTAAAAGCACAAAAATTAACCACCGAAAACAAATAGGTTTTCGGTGGTTTTTGGCGTTCCCGAGGTGATTCGAACACCCGACCTACCGCTTAGGAGGCGGT
>JAEDLZ010000006.1 GCA_016303265.1 Clostridiales bacterium | reverse complement strand
TCGCCGATTAGTATAAGGTTTTCCCAGCTTGGCTTATAAAATTTTATAATTACGGATTTTTTAGCAGAGTTTGCGTCAAACTATTATTATAAAATAACGCTTTGAGGGGAATTTATGATTATAATGAAATATTTTGTATGGTTTGTATTTTATAGCTTTGTAGGGTGGATGTATGAGTCAGTATTGTGCTCGGCAGAGGCGAAACATCTGATAAACAGGGGATTCCTTAACGGTCCCGTATGCCCGATTTACGGTACAGGTGCAATTTTGGTTATCTTGCTGCTGGGAAGAGTTGAAAATGCGGGACTGCTGTTTGTTCTCAGCGTTTTTGTTACAGGAGCGCTGGAATATGTCACAAGCTATGCAATGGAAAAGATTTTCCGTGCGAAATGGTGGGACTATTCAGAAAGAAGGTTTAATATAGGCGGCAGAATTTGCCTTATTGGTATGCTTGTATTTGGAGTTATGTCTGTTATACTAATAAAATTTGTGCAACCAATGGTTGTATACGCAACCGCAAAGATTCCTTGGGTTATACTTGGGGTTATTGCGTCGGCAACATTTTTGATGATGGCATTTGATACGGCTTATACGGTAATTTACATTAAAGGATTTGACAAAAAACTCAGCATTCTTCACGACAAGCTTCAGACAAACCTGAGAGCGAATCTGGAGGAGGCTAATCCGCTTATTGCTATTGAAAAGGCAAAAAGGGAATTTAAAGAGAGCGATTTGAAGCTTCGTCTTGATGAAGCGGCCGCCGCATTTAAGGAGCGGATGAATTATCAGGAAAAGCGTATACTGACTGCTTTCCCAAAGTGGAAATCCGTAAATCACAACGACATTGTTGAACGCATAAAAAACAATCTTCGTTAGCGATGCGACCCCAAAAGAGGGGATTTAGGAAGATAATTTTTAAACAGCATAGGTAAAATAATTATTCCGGAAAAGTCCGACGGGGCGGTCTGGTAAAAAATTATTACGGGAGGAGTCCCCCCGCCGGGGAGGTATGCCAAGGCAAGTATGCGGCAAAATTAGGTGAAATCACATCATATTGCGGAGGCTGCGAAGGGCGGTAAGGCGCAGAGTTTTTGCGCGGCTCATAGAAATGCCCATTTCCTTCGCTGCACCCTTAAGCGATACTCCTTTTATAAAGCAAAGGTTAATAATTTCCCATTGCGATTTTTCAAGCCGTTTAAGCATTTTGCCGGTAATGCCGCTGTCAAGCTCATTTTCGGCGAGAAGAAAGTCCTCTTCCGCCTGAGGGTCGGGCGTGGTTTCGTAGCGGCACAGCTCCTGTCCGTCGTCCACAAACTCATCCAATGATACGAAATTTCTGCCGCTTTGCTTAAGCTCATGCATTAACTGGGATTTTATGCAAACTCCTGCCCATGTCAGAAACTTAAATCCGCTGCTTGCGTCATAGGTCTTGATTGCTCGCTCCATTCCAATCCACGCAGAGGATAACAGCTCGTCCCGCTCAACTCCTTTTGCAAACGCATATTCGTTGAAACTCTTGATTTGCAGGGACAGAAAATTTTCTGTCCGCTCATATAACTCGTTTTTCAGGTCTTCGCCTTTTTGTATTTTTTCAATCATATTCTCTAATGTCATTTTTTTCTCCTTGTGTATCTTTTTAAGATACTATAATTTTACAACACATGGGAAATAATGTCAATATGGCTTATTGTGGTTTTTTGTGGCAAAATTACATAAAAGGTTTGAAATAATTTCCTGAAAGGGTTGTAAATATCGAGAAAATATGGTATTATAAAAGAGGTTATGATATATTAAATGTATTTTGGAGTGGTAGCTGTGGGAAGAAAAAAGTTTGAGTATAACCCTGTCAAGGAGGTCGGCTCCATTAAAAAGATGCTGAAGGCGGCTTCTGACGAGGCGGGGGATAAGATTGCATATAAATTCAGGGAAAACAAGGAAATAAGGGAAGTCACATTTAGGGAATTTCGCAATACGACATTGTATCTCGGCACAGCGCTTTATGACATGGGAATTTCAAATAAGCACATAGCAATGCTCGGCGAAAACAGCTACGACTGGATTTGTGTTTATCTGACGGTTCTTCAAAGTGACGGGGTAATGGTTCCCATTGATAAGGAACTGAGCGCCGAGCCAATGAGCAATGTTTTGAATGACAGTGACGCAGAGGTGATTTTCTACACAAAAACCTTTGATAAATTCATTGAGGAAAACAGGGACAAGTTCCCTAAAATCAAAATCTTCATATCAATAGACGCCGTCGAGAACAGCGAGAAGGCGTTATCCTTTAAAAAGCTTATCCAAAAGGGGAAGGAGCTTTATGAGGGCGGCGAGCGGGGCTTTGAAAATATTGAAAGCGACCAAATGAAGATGAAAATGCTTGTTTATACCTCGGGGACAACGGGAATTGCAAAGGGAGTTATGCTCTCTGAGCATAATCTTGTAAGCATAGTGTACCACGGCATAAGGGTTTCAACGCTGTATGGGACAGGTCTTTCGGTTCTGCCGTATAACCACACCTATGAGGCGGTTCCGGGCATACTTGTATATATTCATATGCATCTGACGCTTTGTATTAACGAAAATCTTAAAACGGTTCTTAAAAATTTGCAGACTTATAAACCGTATAATGTATATCTTGTACCTGCATTTTTAGAGGTGTTTTACAGAAAAATCTGGTCAACGGCGCAAAAAGAGGGAAAAGAGAAGGCTTTGAGGGTGCTTATCAGGCTCAGCAACGGTTTGCGCAAAATCGGAATAGACTTAAGAAAGCAGTTGTTTAAGTCGGTAACATCTGCCTTTGGCGGCAACCTGAGAAAAATTGTTGTGGGCGGAGCGCCCCTTCGCCGCGAATTGGGAGAGTTCTTCGATTCAATCGGAATAAGCGTTATTAACGGCTACGGCATAACGGAATGTTCGCCCCTTGTCAGCGTTAATAATGATGAAATCAATGATTATGAAACGGTTGGTTTTCCGCTGCCCTGCTGTGAGGTCAGAATTGCTGACGCAGATAAGGACGGTATCGGCGAAATTTGCGTCAAAGGCGATATTGTTATGCTGGGCTATTACAAACAGCCGGAGCTTACCGCTGAGGTGCTCAGTCCCGACGGTTGGTTCAGAACGGGTGACTACGGCAGGATAAATGAGCTCGGTCAGATTATTATTACGGGAAGAAAGAAAAATATAATTATTTTAGATAACGGAAAAAATATTTTCCCGGAGGAAATCGAAAATTGTATACAGAAAATCCCCTATGTGGGAGAGGTTGTTGTGTACGGCGTGAAGGATGAGCGCGGGAACGATATAGGACTTGCCTGTCAGGTATATTTATCAGAGGAAAAGATGACGGAGCTGGGAATTGATGACGGAGCTGCGCGCATCAAGACGGATATTGCCGAGGCGTGCCGCCATCTTCCGGCGTATAAGCATATCGGTCGGATTATTCTGCGCGACAGAGAATTTGAAAAAACAACGACAGCTAAAATCAAAAGAGATAAAATAGATACTACATTGTAGAAAAGGAGAAAATAATGAGCAAATTTAATGATGAAAGCAAAGAGGAAACCTATCTTGTCGACCTTATAAACGAGGACGGAGAGAACGAAACCTTTGAGCACCTTGACACTGTCAAAGTGGGCGAAGACAGTTATGTTATTTGCGTACCTTACCGTGAGGAGGAAACGGAGGAGGTCGAAGAGGTAGTTATTTTGAAAATGGTTCCCGACCCGGAAAATTCGGAAGGCTCGCTTCTTCTTCCCGAGGAGAACGAGGAAATTCTGGATAAGGCGTATGAAATTTTTGTTGAAAGAAACAAGGATCGTTTTGACTGGGCCGAGTAGTTTTATTTCCTGAAATGACAAGGGTGAAAATCGGCGGACAGCCCGCCGCCGGGAAGATTTTTGCGTCTTTTAACCATAAAGCTCACTTTCCGCAGCAAAGGCATATTCGTGAGAAAAGCCTGAGGAAAGTGAGCTTTTTTATTATATCATCGAGCCGGGCAAAGCCGCAAGATAGGCCAAATCACAGACCGGGCAAAGCCGCAAGATAGGCTAATCAACGCAATGCATGGCCGTGCTCACTTTTCCGGAATAATCGGGTAGAGCTGAATGGTGTTTCCGCCATCGACGGTAAGCTCCGCGCCGGTTGTGTTTTTGGACATATCACTTCCAAAATAATAGACGGCGTTGGCAATATCTTCAAAATCCGCTATATCCCCCAAAGGAGTATAATTCGACAGTGCATTTCTGCAGTCATTATAATTGTTTTCCCATCTATCTGTTTTTATCATACCGGGAAGAACCGCGTTAACTCGAATATTATATTTACCGAGGTCAAGAGCCATGGCCCTCATCATCCCCAGAGCGCCGCTTTTTGAAGCGCTGTATGCAATTCTGTCGGGAATTGCGCGGTATGCCGTGTTTGAATTTACAAAAACAATTGAGCCTCCGCCGTTTTCCATCATCTGTTTTGCCGCCTGTCGTGCAAGCATAAAATTCCAGCCGATATTTGTATTGATAACATCCATAAAATCTTCAATCGATACTGTGAGAAATTCTTGACGAATACCTAAATTGGCGGCGTTTAAAACCAGAACATCAATTGAATAGCCGAGATTTTTTATATCGGTAAAAATCTTTTTAACATCATCTTCGTCAAAAATCTTCATGCCGTAGCCTTTTGCAAAAACCCCGTATTTTTCGGATAGATTTTCTGCGGTTTTTGCGGCGGTTTCGGCGTTTCTGCTGCCTAAGAAGAGGTTAAATCCCTCCTTTGCGTATTTTTCTGCTATGCCAAGCCCAGTATTGACCGTGGCTCCTGTTATGAAAACTGATTTATTCATTTTCTTCTCCTTTAAAAATAAAATTCTGTTTTAGCGGGACGAATATCCGTCAATGCTCCTGTGTAATGCCGCAGGGTATGCACCTGATATGGGTGCTTCAGACATTCTTCCTCATTTATCTCAATACCAAGCCCCGGCTTATCGGGAATTTCAATATAGCCGTCCTTGTATACAAGGCTTTCGTTAGTTACATCTTTTCGCCACTCCACATCGCTGTACATAATTTCAAGAATTTCAAAATTGGGACAGCTTGCGGCAAGCTGGAGTGTTGCGGCGTTTGCAACGGGCCCGCTTGGGTTATGAGGGGCGAAAGGAATATAGCGACATTCCGCCTCTGCGGCAATTTTCTTTAACTCCATAATTCCGCCTGCGTGAGAAATGTCTGGTTGAATATAGTCCGCCGCCATAAGGTCAAACATTTTTTTGTAGTCCCATCTCGTGTAAAGCCGTTCGCCTGCCGAAATCGCAACGGGCGATTTGTCTTTGACCGCCTTAAGTGCATCAAGATTATCCGGCGGAACAGGCTCTTCAAAAAGCATCGGCTTAAATTGTTCAAGCTCTTTGGCAATTTTAATGCCCGTGGGGATATTAAACCTGCCGTGCCCCTCAATGAGCAGGTCAATTTCATAACCGACAGCGTCCCTAACTGCCGCCACACATTCAAGAGCGGTATTTAAATCCTTGTTTGAAATATTGAGATAGCTCTTACCGAAAGGATCCCACTTCATGGCGGTTATGCCCTTTTGTACAGCGATTTTCGCTTTTTCGCCGAACTCCTTAGGGGTTTTTGCGCCCGCAAACCAGCCGTTTACATATATTCTTACCTTGTCATTGACTTTTCCGCCCAAAAGCTGATATACGGGAACATTAAGGCTTTTCCCTAAAATATCCCAAAGCGCCGTTTCCACCGCAGAGAGGGCGCTCATAAGCACAGCTCCGCCTCGCCAGTATGCGTCGCGGTAAATTGCGTGCCAATGCTTTTCAATATCGAGCGGATTTTTGCCCACAAGATATTCCTTTATGTGCTCAACCGCACCCAAAAGCGCCTTTTCTTTGTATTCCAAGGTGGCCTCGCCGACTCCGTCCACCCCTTCGTCGGTATACACCTTGATAAATACCCAATTCGTGCGGAAGCAGTCAACCGTAAAACATCTTACATCTGTAACCTTCATTTTTACTCTCCTGTAAATTTTATTTCTTTATATATTTCCGGGATAACATGATTTTTAAATCTGAATCCGGATGGGTTTAAATCATCAAACATCCCGAAATGAAGCGGAACCGCAATTTTTGCGCCGACAGCTTCGGCAAAGGCTGCCGCATCGCGCATATTCATGTTATTGCCGACCCCGTTGACGGGAAGAAATATTATGTCAATGCCATTTGGAATATTTGCAATAACATCTTTGTTATAAAGCGTATCGCCGGTTATGTAATAACTTTTTCCCTCGGCAAAAACTATAACCCCTATCGCCGCATTGTCGCTGTGCTCGGCCCTGACTGCCTCAAATCTAATGCCATCCTCCGTCCAGACGGTTCCCCGGTTAAAGGAAACATAATTGTGACCGCCGCCGAATTTTCTCACCTCGTTCCATGCATTTTCGGACGCAAGAACCGTAATACAGCCGTCGTTTGAAAGGTAGTGCTTCAGGGTTTCGGGGTCAGTGTGGTCGAGATGGTTGTGAGTTAAAATTAAAACATCGGGAATGATTTTTAAAAACTTTGGGTCAACACCAACCCTGCGGTAGTTTTTAGGATTGACTTTTTCTACGCTGTCTGATAAATATGGGTCAATTATAATTTTCCTTCCGTTTGTTTCAAATAAAAGTCCTGCCTGACCCAGCCATGTTATCTTCATAATTTACACCTCGTCAAACACTCTGATATAGTCAACAATAAATTGGTCGCCGACAGCCGCCTTTGCTTCGTCTGATGCGCAAAGGCCTTTTTTACGGTAATTATCCGCCGCGGGAAGCAGACCGGATTTATGGTTGTCAATTTTATAATTTTTGATAATATATTCCTCCGTTTGACTTTTAATAAATATTGATTTATAATGATAATATAGATGATATTTAACATTAAAGCAATATAATATATTACTCATTTTTTATAAAATCTTACTTTAAGGGGTGTATTGCAATGATTTTGCCCGGTGATTTGAGATATTATGTGTCCGAAAAATATTTTTCGGGAGAGATTACGCCTTTGCGCATCGTTGAGCTGTATGAGATAGAACTTATAACAACGGATTGGGGCATATCAATAATAAACGGACAGGAATATCCCCATAAAAACGGAAATTTGCTTGTTGCAATTCCCGGGGATAAGCGCTGTACTAAGAATAAGTTTGAGTGTCATTCGGTAAAATTTATGCCGGATGAAAATGACGACATTATCCCATATCTTAAGGAGCTTGCCGGAGTGACACAAATGGCTGAAACGGGGAAAATTGAAAAGATATTTAATGAAATATACGGCATTTCGTTGAGAAACCAAGCGGGCAAAAGCCTTTATTTAGACGCGAAAATCCGTGAGTTGACAGCTGTTATTTATCAAAATATACATACTTTCAGCCGGGATGTAAAATACAAACGGTATGTTAAGAGCATATCTTTGTGTACGAAATTTATACAAAAAAATTCCGACAAACATCTTTCGCTCCGAGAGCTTGCTGCAACAGTCAGCCTGTCACCCTCGTTTTTTCACAGTGTATTTAAAGGCGTAACAGGAAAAACCCCTTACGAATATTTAACAGAATGCCGTATAGGTAAAGCTGAGCTTCTGCTCGGAAATTCAGCGCTTTCCATTGAGGAAATATCCGCAGAATGCGGGTTTTCAAGCCGGCAGTATTTTGATACGGTGTTTAAAAAGCAAATCGGCAAAACTCCGTCGGAGTACCGCAAAACCATGGAAGTAATCATATAGCACAAAAGTGTTGTATAAAAGGAGAGGCGGTAAAGATAAATTGTTGATATGTAACAATGAAGTGAAGCATATTTTGGTATTTTTTCTATTGACAAAAGATGAAATCAAGTATATAATTACTTAAGTAGAACTTAATCGGAGGGACATAAATATGAAAAATGCAGTTAGATCGATTTTAATAATATTATTGGAAATTGTCATTATCGCAGGTCTTATTTTTGCTTGCATTCAGATTTTTCCGTCAAGCGATTCAAAGGAAGGCCGGGAAGCTGCCGAGGCAATCGAACAGGAGGTTGCCGAGGAAGAGGCGGAGGAACTGGGCGTTGATACAGAAGAGTCTGCCGAGGAAGAGGCAAGCGGCGAGGAATCCTTAAGCAGCGACGAGTCTGCAAGCGGCGACGAATCCGCAGATACTGAAGCGGCAAAGACAGACGCAGAATAATACAAGAATTGCTTTGGGGTCAACTACGGTTGACCCCTTTTGAATATTATATATGCAATTTGCATATGTTCGGAAGGAGAAAAACAGATTTTATGAAGCTCGGTCTTGTTTTGGAGGGCGGCGCAAGCCGGACGGTGTTTTCCTGCGGCGTTATGGATGTCCTTTTGGAAAATAATATTATTGCCGATTATGTTATAGGAACTTCGGCGGGAATTGCTTACGGGGTGTCCTATGCTTCGGGGCAGATAGGGCGGAACCGTGATGTTTCGGTGAGATTTATGTCGGATAAGCGGTATATGGGTATACGGCATTTGCTAAGCCCGAAAAACCGCAGTTATTACAATCTGGATTTTGTTTTCAACCAAATCCCCAATAAGGAGATTTTGTTTGATTATGACGCATTCGCAAAATTCGGCGGCGATGTATTGGCAACAGTTACGAATATAGAAACAGGAAAACCCGAATATTTGCCCGTCCCGTCAGATGACGGGAATTTCACCGCTTTGCAGGCAAGCTGTGCGTTGCCGATTTTGTTTAAACCCATAACAATAGGCAAAAAGCGTTACCTTGATGGTGGACTTACCGATGCAATCCCCTTTGAAAGGGCAATTTCGGACGGCTGTGATAAGGTTATCGTTATTCTTACCCGTGAGAAAGGGTATATAAAGGGCAGGGACAAGGCGGAAAAGCTTGTTTCGCTGTCATACAGAAAATATCCAAAGCTTGTGACTGCGTTTAAGCTGCGCCCGGACAATTATAATAAGCAGATTTTAAAGCTTGCGGAATACGAAAAAAGCGGAAAGGCGCTGGTGATTTATCCCGAGGATATACAGGGTATCGGCAGAACCGAGAAAAAACCGGAGGTTTTGCTCAGCCTTTATAACCAGGGGGTTAATGTAGGAAACAAGCGGCTTGGGGAAATACTGAAATTTGTTTCCGGCAGATAAAGATAAGACAAACTTTTATGGGGTGAAAGCCGTGAAGGTATATAAAAATTTGGATTTATACGGAAAAAAGGTCGACATAGCCGTTTTAGACGGTGTTATAAAAAAGGTGGGAAAGACTGAAGAAAGTGGAATTGACTGCACGGGTCTGAGCGTTTATCCCGGACTTTTCGACATTCATATTCATGGCTGCGGCGGATATGACACAATGGATGAAGGCGCTCTTCCTCATATCAGCCATATTGAGGCACAGCACGGAACAACCTCGTTTTTGCCCACCACAATGACAGCCCCGATGGAAAATATAAGAAAAATTGTAAATCAGCCTATCAAATATTACGGCGGAGCAAAAATTTGGGGTTTTCATCTTGAGGGTCCTTATATTTCACCGAAATATAAGGGCGCACAGAATGAGAAATATATAAAAGTGCCCGACATAAAGGAGTTTTCCGCACTTAAAAATATAAAGATGGTGACGATTGCCCCGGAGCTTAACGCTTCGGCGGAATTTATAAAAAATTGCAAAGCGGTTGTGTCTTTGGGGCATACCGACGCCGACTATAACGCGGCATTAAAAGCGATTGAGAACGGGGCAAAGTGCCTGACCCACACCTTTAACGCTATGCCGCCTTTGCACCACAGAAATCCCGGCCCTATCGGAGCGGCAATAGAGAAAAATATTTATGTTCAGGTCATTTGTGACGGACTGCATATCCATAAATCGGTAATTTGGGGGCTTTATAAAATTTTCGGCGCAGACAGAATGATTCTGATTAGTGATTCAATGCGTGCGGCAGGGCTGTATGGCGGCGAGTATGAATTTGGCGGTCAGAATATCACGGTTAAAAATTCCGTTGCAAGAACGGCGGACGGCGCAATTGCGGGAAGCACCTCGTTTTTGTGGGATTGCGTAAGGAAAGCGGTTGAATTCGGAATCCCCAAGGAGGACGCAGTATCAATGGCAACGCGGACTCCGGCGGCTTTAATGGGCGTTAAAACGGGGGAGGTTAAGGCAGGCTATGATGCCGACCTGATTTTTGCCGACGACGATATGAACATAAAATCCGTATTCGCTCGAGGAAAAGAGATAAAGCCTGATTAAGATAACTGCTTATTATTGCCGTATTAAATATATTATGGCAAAGTCAGGCAATAAAAAACAAAAAGGTTTCCGAAAAGGAAACCTTTTTATTTTACTGCTCATCAGGCATACATATCTCCAGAATTTTATTGTAAATCTCCTTGGAGTGATTTTTAAAATATTTAGACACTGCCTTTGCCTGCGCCTCTGAGCCTGCGTTAAGAGAAAGCTCAAGCATCGGCGTATGGTTTTGAAGAAGAGTGCAGCGAGCCATAAAATCCTTATGGTTAACGGGCAGGACCTCCGCATAAGCCGCATCCGGAGCGGACAGAGCGTCATACCTTCGGTTTTCTATCGCCGAGTCAATACGGTTTTGTATGCTTTTGGGAATTTTTTTCTTAAAAAGTCCGATTGCCTTTATGCCGTCCTCGGTGAGGGTATAACATTCTTCGTTTCTGTAAAAGGTTTTTTCCGCATACTTATCGGAAACAAGTTCGCTCATTGCCGCCGCCGCGTCAAAAAAACCCATAATCTCCTTATCCCAGGTGAGGATTTCATAAAATGCCTCGCTTGTGATTGGCGCCTTATATTGTTTTAAAACATAGAGCACAATAAATTTTATTTCTTCTTTTTCCAAAAACATAGAATTTAAGCCTCTTCCTTGTGCTTAAAGAATATACCGATAACATTGGTGCCGGCATGGCAGGTAATAATCGGCCCTATATCAATAGTCGTGATTTTTGCCGGATGGAGCTTTTCTTCAAGCTGCTTTTTCATAAACTCCACCTTTTCGGGACATTCCGATTCAAGGATAATAACCTCATTATTGGTGGGGTCGTCCATTTTTTCCACAGCGTAGTCAACCATTTTTGATATGGATTTTTTCGTTCCGCGAACCTTGTCGATAACCTCAACAAGTCCTTCGTTTGTACGAAGAATAGGCTTTATATCCAGAGCCTTTGCAAAGGTTGCGGTTGTTGCTTTTATTCTTCCGCCTTTTTTTAAGAAGGTGAGGTCGTCAACAGAGAAGTACGCCCTGTCACGGGAGTAGGATTTTTCAAGATATTCGACAATCTCATCCCGTGCTTTCCCCTGCTCCGCCATATCCATGGCGGCGAGAACATGAAAACCGTTGGCAAAAGAGTATGTCCTTGAATCCACAATCGTTATGTCAAAGCCCTCCTCCTCATTAAGCCGTTTTGCAATCATGCGGCAACTGTTAATCGTGCCCGACCCCTCCTCGGGAATGGCAACATGAATAATCTGGTCGCCGTTTGCGCCAACCTTGCGGTATGTTTCCTCAATACAGTCAAGAGGGGTCTGACCCGTTTTCGGCACACCCTTCATAGTTTTGAGTTTATCATAAAACATCTGCGGGGTATAGTCTATTCCCGCCACAAAGGTTTCGTCATCATCTGCGGTTATGCAAAAGGGCATAATCGCAAGTCCCCTCTGCTCGGCAATTTCCTTTGGAATGTCCGCTGAAATGTCAGCAATAAATTTAATCATTTAAAAAGCCCTCCTTGGTAAGGTTATTAAAATTAAGCTGCCGCAAAACCTCGTAGGCAATAATCGCCACGGAATTTGAAAGGTTAAGGGAGCGCTTGTTTTCCTTCATAGGTATGCGAATGCATTTTCCGTAATTTTCACGGAGCAAATCCTCGGGAAGTCCCTTGGTTTCCTTACCGAATACGAGAAATATATCTTTTTTGCCGTTGTCTGAATAATTTATATCGCTGTAGGTGTTTTTGCCCTTTGTTGTACAGTAATAAAAATCCCCGTCGGGATATTTTGTCCTGACCTCGTCAAAGCTCTGATATTCGTATAAGTCTAGTGTATCCCAGTAGTCCAGCCCTGCCCGTCTGACCGCCTTTTCGCTTATGTCAAAGCCCAAGGGGTGAACCAGGTGGAGCGAGGCGTCAATAACGGAACAGGTTCTTGAAATATTACCCGTGTTGGACGGAATTTCAGGTTCAACCAACACTATGTTTATCTTCATTATTATACTCACCTCATCAAAATTAAAACGGTTTGTTGTTTTCGGGCGTGCGGTATTGGATAGCCTCGGAAATATGCTCCGCCTTGATATCCTCACAGCCTGCAAGGTCGGCAATGGTTCTTGAAACCTTGAGTATTCGGTTGTAGGCTCTGCCCGAAAGCCCCATACTTTCAAAAGCGAATTTGAGAATTTTGCTTCCTGCAGCATCCGGAATGCAGTATTTTTCCATAAGTTCGGGGGTCAGGCGGCTGTTGGAATAAATATTTGTGCCCTTATAGCGCTCAAGCTGGATTTTTCTCGCTTTATTGACCCGATTTCGGATTTGAGCCGAGGTTTCCCCCGTTTTGCGGCCTTCAAGCTCCTCAAATGTAACGGCAGGAACCTGAACCTGAATATCTATTCTGTCAAGAAGCGGACCGCTTATGCGGTTCATATATTTTGCAATCTGGCTGTCCGTGCAGACGCAGGTGTGGTTCGGATCGCCCAAATAGCCGCAGGGGCAAGGGTTATAGGACGCGATAAGCATAAAATTGCAGGGATATGTATATGTTCCGCCTGCACGGGTAATGGTAATTTCCCTGTCCTCAAGGGGCTGGCGCAGTATTTCAAGGGCATCTCTGCGAAATTCGGGAAGCTCATCCAGAAATAAAACGCCGTTATGGGCAAGGCTGACCTCGCCGGGACGGGGATTTGTTCCTCCCCCCGAAAGCCCCACCGACGAAACCGTATGGTGAGGGCTTCTGAACGGTCGGTTTGTTATCATAGGAACATTTTCGGGAAGAGCTCCCGAAATGCTGTGAATTTTTGTAACCTCAAGCGCCTCGTCAAAGCTCATGTCGGGAAGAATCCCGGGGACGCGCTTTGCAAGCATCGTTTTGCCCGAACCCGGAGGCCCGGACATTGCAATATTATGTCCGCCTGCCGCCGCAATTTCAAGTGCCCGTTTTATGCTTTCCTGCCCCTTAACATCGGCAAAATCAAAGGGGTATTCATCGCCGCGGCTGAAAAGCTCGGCGGCACAGACATTTGTTTTCGGCAGAATTTCCTCCCCCGATATATGTTTTATGACCTCAAGAAGAGTCTTTGCACCGTAAACCTCCATACTGTCAATTATTGCCGCCTCCCTTGCATTCTCAAAGGGAAGAATGACCTTTTTAAAGCCGTTTTGATAGGCGGAAATAACCATGGGAAGAACCCCGTGAACAGGGCGGAGAGTACCGTCAAGGGCAAGCTCGCCCAGAAAAATATATTCATTGGTATCTGATGCCTTAAGCTGGTCGGAGGCAATGAGAATCGCCGCAGATATGGGCAAATCATAAAGCGCGCCGACCTTTTTGACGCTTGCCGGAGCAAGATTGATAATAATTTTCTTTGCAGGCATGGAAAGCCCCGTATTTTTGATTGCGGAGCGAATCCGCTCCTTGGACTCTTTTACCGCCGCATCGGGCAGACCCACAATGTCAAAGGCAGGGAGCGCATTTGATATATCCGCCTCAACTTCAACAATGAAGCCGTTTATTCCGCAAAGAGCGGAGCTGTTAATCTTCGCAAGCATGAATTTAACTCCTTTGTCTTACCGCCTCATAGATAAGAATCCCCGCCGCAACCGACGCGTTAAGGGATTCTATCTCGCCTATCATCGGAATTTTAACCAAAAAATCACATTTTTCGCGGACAAGACGGCTGATTCCTTTGCCCTCGCTCCCGATAACTATTGCAAGGGGGCCTTTAAGGTCGGCATCATAGTGATAATCCGCCGCAGAAAGGTCAGTTCCGGCAACCCAGACGCCCTTCTGTTTAAGGATTTCAATGGTTTGGGCAATATTTGCCACTCTGGCAACGGGAATATATTCAACCGCACCGGCAGAAACCTTGGCAACGGTTGAATTAAGGCTGACGCTGCGGTTTTTGGGGATAATAACCCCATGCATTCCGGCGGCGTTTGCCGTCCGTATGATTGAGCCTAAATTATGAGGGTCGGAAAGCTCGTCGGCAATGAGGATAAAGGGCGGCTCGCCCTTTTTCTTTGCAAGCTCAAGAATGTCATCAACCTCCGAGTAAGCGTGCGCCGCCGCAAAGGCAACGACCCCTTGATGGTTTCCGCCCTCGGCAAGCTCGTCAAGCTTTTTGCGGCCGACAAAGCGGAGCGGAATCCGTTTTTCCTTTGCCATTGCGGTAATTTTTGAAATCTGACTGTGGCGAAGCCCGTCCTGAAGGCATATTCTGTCAATCTGACGGTTTGCGTCAAGCGCCTCAATAACAGGGTTGCGCCCGTATATTTTATCATCCATATTTTTCTCCAAAAGCTATATATCTTTAGATAGTATACCACATTGCCATAAGTTTTGCAACAATAAAATTTCAATAAGGGATACAGCGTAATTATAAAGCAGACTGCCGGGGCATAAGCCATGGCCGGGTGCGGGATTTTACTGCGGATGAATTTAAAAATTCCGCAGCGCCGCGATATTTGCGAGGTTTTAAGACAAAAGAAAAAGAGCAACTATTCTATCAAAACAGTCACTCAAAACAGTCACTCTTATTTGGTACGAGTGTTCTTACAGAACTTCCTCGCAAACGCAGTAAAATCAAGGTTTTTTGTACGCGAAGCACGCATTGTTGCAAAAAGGTGGTAGCGACAGCGAGCCGTTGTGAGCGCGTTTACAAACGAACAGGTGAGCCGAGCGTGCCTTTTGCGAAAGAGGAGAAGCAGCGGCATGAGCAAACTCTGATTTTTTTTGTAAAAAATCAGAGCAAGCGATATAAAGCTTGCCCTGACATTGGTACGCCGGAAGGGATTCGAACCCCCGACCTTTTGGTTCGTAGCCAAACACTCTATCCAGCTGAGCTACCGGCGCTTATCTAACTTAATCAGTATAACACAGCTTCAGAATTTTTGCAATACTTTTTTAAAAAAATATTTCAAAAATTTTTACAGGCTTGTCCTTGATGTGTCACAAAATTTTAAGCTACATCTGCATAAGCTCATCAGAAACCCGCATAATCTCGTCTTTTGTTGCAAGCTCGGGAGAAAAAGCTGTTGCCGAGCCGGCGGCGACGGCAAGGTGCAAAGCAGCAGCCGGACTGCCTGTTTGAGCCCAGGCGGCAAGAAATCCCGCAACCATAGAATCACCGGCGCCCACTGTGTTTATAATTTTACCTTCGGGGGCGTTTGCTTCATAAATATCGTCGCAGGTTATTAAAACTGCGCCCTTTTCGCCCATTGATACAAGAACATTCTCCGCTCCTGCGTCCAGCAGTTTCTTTCCGTAGAAAACCGCATCGGTCTTAACGGCTATTTTTGCACCGTATATATCTCCAAGCTCTGCCGCGTTGGGCTTAACGAGAAACGGATGGCATTTCAGAGCATTCTTAAGAGGTGCACCGGTTGTGTCAACAACGGTTTTAACTCCTTTAGGAAGCCGCGTCATAATGTCCATATAAATTGTCGGAGTAATATTTTTCGGAATACTTCCGGACAAAACCAAAATATCTCCGTCATTTAAAGCGGAAAGCTTTTCGTACAGCATATTTAATCGGCTTCCGGAAACCGTCGGCCCTGCTTCGTTGATTTCGGTTTCAATCCCGTTTTTGATTTTAATATTTATTCTTGATGTCTGGTCAGGGAGCTCAATAAAATCGCAGACGCAGCCCTCTGCCTCAGCCATTCTTATAATTTCCCTTCCAACAAATCCGCCGTAAAACCCCAGTGCGGTATTGGGCGTGTCAAGGCGGCGGAGAACTGCCGAAACATTCAGACCCTTTCCCCCGAAGGTTGTATAGCTGTAGTCCGTTCGGTTGGTTTCGCCCATTTTTAGGTTGCTTACGCCCACAACATAATCGAGAGCAGGATTAAGAGTAACTGTGTAAATCATATTTTCTTCTCCATTTTAAGATAAATATCGTAAACTTCCCGTTTCGGCATTTTAAGCTTTTCCGCAACGGCCCGAACTAAAGCCTTGCCGTACAAAGCGTCGCCTGCCAGCGTTTTCAGCAGTTCTTCGGGGGAGGGCATACCTTCTCTTTCCTCCTCCAGCAGTTTTTCGGGGTTTTTCCCCTCAATAACCAGAACAAATTCGCCCTTCGGCGGATTTTCCGTGAAGTGATTTATTGCCCCCGAAATATCCGAACGGTAAATTTCTTCAAATTTCTTTGTAAGCTCACGGCAGACGGCAATTTTCCTGTTTCCAAGCGCCTCGTGCATATCCGAAAGCGTTGATATAAGCCTGTGGGGCGCTTCGTAGAAAATCAGGGTGCGCATATCGTTTCTGACCTCGTCCAGAATTTTGCGGCGCTCCTTTTTATTAACAGGCAAAAAGCCTTCAAAGGCAAACCGCCGCCCTGAAATACCGCTTGAAACCAGTGCGGTTGTGAAAGCGGTCGGACCGCAGGCCGTAACAATTTCAATGCCGTTTTCAATGCAGAGCCTGACCAAATCCTCACCGGGGTCGGAAATGACCGGCATACCTGCATCGGTAACCAAAGCAACATTTTTACCGTTCTTTAAGGCGCTTATAATTTCTGCGCCCTTTTGCACCTTGTTGTGCTCAAAATAGCTGGTCAGCGGCGCTTTTATGTCAAAGTGACTGAGAAGCTTAAGAGTATTTCTCGTATCCTCTGCCGCAATAAGGTCGGCAGATTTTAAAATTTCCAGAACACGGAGAGTTATATCGCCTAAATTTCCGATAGGCGTTCCGCAAAGATAAAGTATACCGCTCATTGCTTGTCCCTTTCGTATATTTCGTTTATTTCCGCAGTGTATTTGCCGTTTTCATCGTAAATATAAAGGGGCGGGTCAAGAAACAATTTTGGGTTGCCGCCTCTTGCCCCCTCAACCAAAACCATAGCGGCAGTCTTAAAAACGGACGGATGAACAAACCGAAGCCGCTTCGGCTCAATTTTATATTTACGCATAAGACAAAAAATATCCGCCAGCCTTTCAGGTCTGTGCACCATGGCAAGCTTGCCGCCGAAATTGAGCAGTGCGGCGGAAACCGAAATAATATCTTCAAGATTGCACAAAATTTCATGCCGTGCAACGGTTACGGTATCAAGCTTGTTTTTAAGCCCGCCGAAGTTCTCTTTATATGGCGGATTGCAGGTTATATTGTCGAATTTCGATTTGCCGAAAATTTCCGGCGCACGCTTAAGGTCCCCGCAAACCATACAAACTCTTTCGCCAATGTTATTAAGAGCTATGCTGCGCTGCGCCATTTCGGCAACATTTTCCTGAATTTCAAGTCCCGTAATATTTTTTGCGTCGCACTTATGAGAAAGGAGAATAGGTATAATGCCGTTGCCGGAGCAAAGGTCAAGAACGGCGGCGCCCTTTTTTATACTCTGCGCCGCAAAGTGTGTGAGCAACACCGCGTCAACACCAAAACAGAACCAGTCCGGATTCTGAATAATTTTAAGTCCGCCGCATTGTAAATCGTCAAGTCTTTCAAAGGGCTGTATCATAAAATATCCGTAGCCTTTCTGCCCGTAAAGTAACAAAATTTTCCATATCGGTCACAAAATGCGAGAAGCAGAAATCTTGTACAGGCAATCAATTAAGTCGGTGTAATTTATCTTATTGACCGGAAATCCGGTTAAATCTGCTTAAATTATACCGTATTTTTAGCAGATTTGTCAATATTTTAGCTGATTTATTAGTGAAAATGCAAAAAAATTTACAAGATATTGAAATTAAGTTCAGCATATGTTATAATAAATACATATAGGTTGCAAGAGGCTTACTCCTCTTGCACGGATGTATTTATTTTAACAAAATTGAAGCAAACGAATGCCGTTTGCACTGATGTTATAATAAATACATATAGGCTGCAAGAATATTTGTTTTACGGTCCGGCGAGCATACGGATTAACATTTATACCGGGTGTTGGCGGCTATGCTTTGTAAAACGGTAAACGCATTTCATATTTATATTAGGCAAATGGACATTTTAATGTTAAAGACTCGATGAGGAGGAAAAGCGATGAAAAGAATTTTAGGGTTGATGATGACGATTGCAATGCTGTTTACGGCATTGCCGGCAGCGGTATATGCCGAAGGCACCGGGAAGGATGACATTGATATCGCTGTAGATTTTGTCAATGATTATTTAAGCTGCGGTGAGAATGAGTACCGTGTTTTCGGTACAAATAATACCGGCTCGGCGCAGACTGTTCAGACGGTTCGTGTACTTTATAACGGTGATACTCCCGTTTCCATGGACTACGGTGAGCAGTTTACTGTTGCGCCGGGTGAAGAGTTTGCCGTTAAGGAATCCGTTTCAATCCCGGAGGGGACTGATTTGGGAAACAGTTATGTCAATATTTTTGTTTGGGACGATATGAATAATTATAAGCCTCTCGCAAAACAGTTTGGCTCTATGGGGCTTACCTTTGAATTTACTGTTGAAGAAGGCGGCGCAAACACCTCGGCAGGGGTGTATACGGAGGACGGCACTCTTATTCGTATGCTTTGGGGTGCAGAGTGGTATGATGCCGGAACATATACCGCCAAGTGGGACGGAAAGAACGATGTCGGTGAGCCGGTTGATAACGGCAACTATGTCGTAAAGGTTCTTTCCAACAATGTTAAGTATGAACAGGACGCACTTATTGCCAATAATACAATAAGAGAAAAGGCTGACACAATGATGTCAAACTTTATGCCTATAAGTGACATGACCCTCTTGGGGAGCAATATGTATTACTCTGAACAGTACATGGAGAACGGCAAAACTCTCAAGTATTTCAATATAAATGATATACACCGCACGGCCGGATATTTTGAAAGCCGCGGCAACCGGGGTTCAATCAGAAACGCAAATGACGGTGAAGTTGTTTACTGGCTGATATTTGATCGCGTGCTTTATAATAAAGAAAAACATGATGATATTACATATGACTATGAGGCGCGTTGCTTCGTCATGGGTGTTGATGTTTCAAGCAACACACAGGTGGTTTATGAGTACGGTGAGCCGCACTGGAATTTCTGGGGAAACGGCGAGGGATATTTTAAGAGTGCAATCGGATATGAGCCTTATGAGTCGGAGGGACTGAATCTTTATAACCTTTCAGCTCAGACGGGCTATGGCGATATTGCCGTTCAGCAAGAAGGCAATTTGCTGTTCGTAACCTACGGAAGCCGTGATTTTGTCAGAGTTATCGATAAGACAACGGGTCAGACTTTAATGGATAATCCGATAAAGGAGCCGACCGCTATTGCTGTTGACGGAAACGATTTGCTTTGGGTTGCATATACCGATGAAGAGGGGAATTATGCAATTTCGCAGTTTACCGTAGCTTCGGACGGTACGATGAATCTTGCGCAGTCTATGCCGCAAAGTCTTTGTCAGGGTCCCTGTCTTGCTCTTGCAGCCTCTCCTGACAACAGCTATATGACTGTTGCCTTCGGAGGCGGAGT
Source organism: Clostridiales bacterium (assembly GCA_016303265.1). GTDB lineage: Bacteria > Bacillota > Clostridia > Monoglobales > Monoglobaceae > SIG454. Next base: position 13,530 of record JAEDLZ010000006.1, on the reverse strand, counting down.
AGGTAAAATTTTTGCATATAACATTTCCGACTGGAGTGAGAAATGGTCATTCGGCAGGGGCGGAGATTATTCACAGGATTCGACTGTATATGACGATAAGTTCTGCTTCCGGTGTACTTCGGCAGGAGCGGAATATACATATCTTACATTCCAGGACGAGAATTATTTATGGATGGGTGACCCCGGAAATGACCGAAACTATAAGCTCTATGTGGGCGGAGAAGGTACACCGACCATTGCGGATACAATCGCATATCCAAAGCAGCATTATGCCTGCGAGGTTGACGCAGCAGACTCTACGAGAATTATGTTCGGTCCAAAGGAATATAAAATCGATTATTCCAAGGAGGGCGATGAGAGTTGGACGCTCGCTAATAATTATATCGATTTAATTGCACCGTATGTACGAGAATCCACGGCCGGTATGTTTTACGGAATCACAACAATGTCCAACGGCAGAGTGTATTTCGGCGGCGAAATGAAAGAAGTGGAAACGACTGATGTTTACGGCGGAACAATCGGCAATAAGTATATATATGAGCTTACCGATTCCGGGGCAAGGAACACGGGCGTTGATATAACGGGCTGGACGGTTCTGGAGGACGGGAAAATGACCCTCCAGAAAGCCGATGACTGTAACTATAACGGCATTTCGGGGAGAGCGGTATATCAAAAAAAGTTCAAAGGCTTTGACGAAGATGGGAATCCGTCCTGGTACGACCGGGAGATGGTTGCATTTATAAGCGATGCTTTGCAAAAGAGCTGGAGCAATACTATTCCAAGCAGTGTTGCCATAAGCGAAAACGGGATAGTTTTCCCTGTCAATGTGACCGCCGGCAGAACGATAACTTACAGAACAGCTGAAAATCCGCGGGATTTTCGTATAGGCGGTTTTAAAGCGAGCACAGATGAAAATACAGATTGGCTGTTCCATATAGGACCTGCCACAACGGTAAACTATGATAGATATGTATTTCCCCGTGACGGTCATGTTGAAATACATGCGGTTTACGGTCTTTCCGGTCAAGCTAAGGCATACGGTGATAATATGATTATCCATTACCGCGGTGAAGGGCAATTTCACGGTAGTCAGGCGAATATATTCTATCACTATTTGGACAACGGACTTTTGGTGGGGGTATTCGGCGTAGCGCGTAATGAGCAGAATACTGTGGATGACTACAATCAGTCGCTCGTAAGCGGAAACGCCTTCAACTGGCATATGGCATATCCGCCGGGCGGCGACGGTGATACCGCTTATATTTATCAGGGCGGTGAGGCATGTATGAGCGGCTGTCTGAGAACAAAGGTCACCGGACTTAATTCAATAAAGATTACAGAGATTCCAATCACCTTAGGAAATACATACAGAAGCGGGATTCTGGTAAGGAGCTATAACGGCACAGCATGCAGCAACACAACGGAAATAAATAATTCCGTAAGATACAATTTCAGCCTTCCCGAAGATGTGGACGGAAACGGCAGCGCAAAATATGAAACATATATAAAGGTTCCCAAGGGCGAGGAGAAGGAACTTTCTCTCTGGGCGTATTCCGACGGCAATGTGAGAATTGTATATAACAACGAAGATGTGATTTCGGGAACAGGCGTGGTAGGACAGCAGATTGCTCTGTCAAGCGATAGATATAAGAAGCTTACGATTTATGTAACCCCAAATGACGGACAGCTGAGCTATTTTGAGCTTAAGGCGGATTTTGACGGGGTAAGGACGGATATTCCGACAAAGTATCTGTATGCAATTCCGGAGCAGACCTATGTGGGGCTTACGGAGTATGACCTGCTTGAGGATTTGCCGCTTGATTCAACTCTTACGGGTCAGACCATAGCAGGCTGGGATTTTTCCGGATGGAACACGGGCTCAAACACAGTAAAAACGAATGTCGGGTATTATGACTGGGAAACGGGTTCTTCTCTTACCTTATATGGCTACCTAAGTTACGGTGAGAATATCTGGGCAACAAGAGACCTTGGTAATGTCAGATATGATATGGATTCATGGAAAATCAGCACATTGTTCACTATGGAGGGTTCTCCGAACGGATACTACACATATTCTGCCCCGCATATATCGGGCGAGCAGTGTAAATATATGGACATTCTTGATGCAAACGGGAAGATTATTGCAAGGGTAACCTATGAGGATGACCAGACTCTTAAGGTTAACGGGGAAACTCTTATAAATACGGACAGCACTCAGTCTTATCTCAGCTATAAGTATATAAATGAGCTTACGGTGCCTTCTGAACTTGAAATCTATGCGTACAACGGTCAGCTTGTATTTAACTACAGAAACCACAGCGTAACAACAGGTGTTTATGAGTCAGGCGCAGACTGGCACAGTCCGAAAACCCTTAAGGTATGGGCATTCAAAAATTGCAAGTATGGTGCTCACAGGGGAACATTTTCAACTGACTTTATAACACTTAATTATACGCAGTATGCAATGGATGAGCCGTGTGTTGTTAGGTTTTATGATGAGGACCGGACGACGCTGCTCGGAACATCCGTTGTAGAAAAAGGTGACGCCGCAAATGCACCGGACGCTCACAAGGGTGGATATATTTTAAGCTGGAGCAGTGATATAACCAATGTTTCGGGCGATATGGATGTTTACGCAGTATATACAAAGGATGAAAACTATTATAAAGTTTCGTTCTACGATGAAGACTCAAACCTTCTGAGCGTTCAGGAGGGTCAGTACGGTACGACCATAAGCTATGACGCACCGGAAAAGAGTGGTTATGTATTTCTTTACTGGATGGATGAGAATGGAAATCAGGTAGTTGATTTTACAAACAGGCAGAAGGATTTGACCGTATATCCGAAATACAGAAAGCTTATAAATGCGGAAGAAACATTTGAAGATTTGGATTCCCGTATCATAGCGAGAATACCATACAGATACACGGATAATAGCAAAACTGCAATCGGTGCAATGACGGTCAGCAGCTCATATCTGCCGGCAGAGGGCTACGGAATTGAAAGCTATACCGAAAATGCGGATGGAACATATAGCGATGTTGTTCTTAAGACCCCTATGTACAGTCAGCTTCAGGGCAGCACAGGCTTTTCGGATGAATATATCTATGCAAGAGCAAATAGTAATGTTTCAACCATCGGTGCATTCGGCCTTTTGAATATGGCGGGAAAAGACGGGAATACTTCAAAGGTTATGTTATTCAACGGTTGGAACACAATGCTCAATTATAATAAGTTCAGAGCATATTTTGACGGTGTGGACTCTGAGGATAAAGTAGAGGTTTCCTTTGACTTTAAGGTGTCAAGCTACAACGGAAATTACAGCAGTACGGACGCATCAGCCGGCGGTTTTGGTGATATTATTGATACAAGTTATGATACATGGTCGTATCCCCCTACATCAATGGGTGTGACCGGCGACGGTAAAATTATTAAGGCTCGCTGTGATGCTAAGTACGGTTATGCTGTATGGGATTCCGAAAATGCGGCATGGGTAACTCTTGTTTCTTCGTCGGATTCCAATGCAACCGATTGGAACAGCGTTAAATATATTTTGGATATGACCAACCGGACATTTATGGTATACTTAAACGGAACAGACAAAGGGACATACGCTTTTGCAAATCCGGCGTCAACTGTAAATGCAGTCGAGTTCAATCTCATGAGAAACTTCAACAGCAGTGTATATTATATTGACAATATCAAGGTGCGGAATAATTTATAAATGAAAATCAAAAAAGGGGCTGCGGCAAAATAGCCCCTGACGACTTAACAAAGTAATCCCCGAAAACAGTTTAAATTTAGCTGTTTTCGGGGATATTTTCATTGGTTTGGGAAGCTATTGGAGGGCAAATTGCTGTTTAAAAATCATTTTGCCTCAGTCCCTTTTTGATTGGTGGGGAATTTTGTATATATTTGTGAAAAAGCTGTATTGGAAGCTGTGAATATGCTCAGGGTTTAGATGTAATTAAGCGGCGATGTTATATTCCGTATCGCTTGTCATAGCTTCAGAGTGAGCCATGCCGCCGAGGGTGTTTGCTCTGCTGTACCAACGAAATGGTCTGCGCTACCGAGCGCGCTTGCTCTGTTGTACCAACGAAATAGGCTGCGCCACCGAGAATGTCTGCCTGCCTCTCTGCTGATATGCAATTTTCTGCCGGATAGGATTACACTTAGGTAAAGCCGCAATCAATTTAACGGTATTATTGCAGAGTTATCCATTTACCGAGGCATCGGGTAAACATTTGCAGACAGTTGATTTCCGGGACTTCATTTTTTGCCACAACAGTGCGTCTTGTCAGCTCCTCGTCACCTACATAGAAAACAGCTTCACCTACTTTTGTGCCCTTTTTGACAGGAGCGGAAAGAGAATCCATGGTTTTAACCTTGACAGTAATTTTATTTTGATTTCCTTTTTTCACCACAGTGTTGAGCGAGCCGTCAATCATTGCCTCGACTTCATTTTCCGTGCCGCCCATAACTTTAATTTTTGGCAGATTAACCTTGTATGAGGAATTATCCGCCAAGGCATAGTTGGCAAAGCCGTAATCCAAGAGCTTTGAGGCGCTTGAAAAACGGTCGGCGGTACTGGGCGCACCTAAGACAACGGCAATAAGCTGCATATTATCACGCTTTGCAGAGGCGGAAAGACAGTATTTTGCAGTGCTTGTGGACCCTGTTTTAATGCCGTTTGCACCGTCATAAAATTTTATCAGCTTATTCGTGTTGGAAAGCCCGAACTTTCCGTCACGCAGTGTATCCATCCAAATGGTAAGATATTTCTGAATATCCTCGTGACGCAGAAGTTCGGCGGAAATAATTGCAATGTCACGGGCGGTGCTGTAGTGCTCATCTGTTTCGTCAAGACCGTTGCAGTTTATAAAATGTGTGTTTACTGCACCAAGCTCCTTTGCGCGCTTATTCATACTCTCAACGAAGGCGGGTTCTGTTCCCGAAATATGCTCCGCCATGGCAACGGCGGCATCATTTCCCGAAGCAACCGCAATCGCTTTGAGCATATCGTCCACGCTCATTTGTTCGCCGACCTCAAGATAAACCTGTGACCCACCCATAGATGCTGCGTGTTCGCTTGTTGTAACCATATCCGTGTAATTGATTTTACCGCTGTCGATTGCCTCCATGATGAGGAGCATGGTCATTGTTTTTGTTACGCTTGCAATGGGCATTTTTTTGTCGGCGTCAAGCTCATACAGAACCTGCCCCGAAGTTTGCTCCATCAGAATTGCCGAAGGCGCATTTACAATTTCAGCCGCTACATCAGTATTAACCTGTGTGGATTTTTCGGCGGCAAACGCAGGAAAATTTGAGAAAAACAAGAAAGTAAGCATCAAAACTGCTGCGAGTATTTGTTGTTTTAACATAATTCTATCCCCTTTAAACCGGTTTTTAAAATTTTATGATTTATAGAGGTAAATAATGCCTGTACGCCTTTGCCGTGGTGTTCCTCAGATGGAATCGGGAAAAAAGTAGTGCGGCAGAGGTGATTCTTATAGTTTATTTTTCACAGTATTGCGCCGCCAAACCAAATAAAAAAGCAAAAGTGCACTAAGAACGGGGGCGGTGCATCGCATTGAGAGGAGCGCTAAACAGCACACTAAGAGGAGAGCTAAGCGGCGCACTAAGAGGAATACTAAACGGCGCATTAAGAGGAACGCTATTATTTATTTCCGCACATTAAATGGCAACAAGGGGCTGCAGAAAAACAATTTTTAAGCAGCAATTTGCAACACCAATAGTTTCCCAAACCAATAAAAATATCCCCGAAAACAGTTTGAATTTAGCTGTTTTCGGGGATTGTTTTTGAGTTTTATCAAGAAGCTGTTTTTCTGCAGCCCCTTAAATTTTTCAGATTAGCCAAGTTCAGCAAAGTACTTAATCGTTCTAACCATCTGGCTCGTGTATGAGTTTTCGTTATCATACCAGGAAACAACCTGAACCTCATAAAGGTCATCACCAATGGGGGAAACCATGGTCTGGGTCGCGTCAAAGAGTGAACCGAACTTCATGCCGATAACATCGGATGAAACGATGGGGTCTGTGTTGTAACCGAAGGAAGCGGAAGAAGCGGCCTTCATAGCAGCGTTAATTCCGTCAACTGTTACATCCTTGCCCTTAACAACAGCCGTAAGGATTGTTGTTGAGCCTGTGGGAACCGGAACTCTCTGAGCAGAACCGATGAGCTTGCCGTTAAGTTCGGGAATAACAAGACCGATAGCTTTAGCTGCGCCTGTTGAGTTAGGAACAATGTTGGCAGCGCCGGCTCTTGCTCTTCTTAAATCGCCTTTTCTGTGAGGACCGTCAAGAATCATCTGGTCGCCAGTGTAAGCGTGGATAGTTGACATGATACCGGACTGAATCGGAGCATAATCATTAAGAGCCTTAGCCATAGGTGCCAGGCAGTTTGTTGTACAAGAAGCGGCAGAGATGATTTTATCATCGGCTGTTAATGTGTCTTCGTTTACACTGAATACGATTGTCTTAAGGTCGCTGCCGGCAGGAGCGGAAATAACAACCTTTTTAGCGCCTGCGTTGATATGAGCCTGTGACTTGTCCTTTGAGCAGTAGAAACCTGTACATTCAAGAACAACATCAACACCAATCTCACCCCAAGGAAGGTTATTAGCGTCAGCTTCCTTATAGATTGTGAGGGTCTTGCCGTCAACTGTTATTGTATTAGCCTCGTCGTCAGCCTCAACTGTGTGAAGATTTTCGCCGAGAACTCCGCAATAACCGCCCTGAGCTGTGTCATACTTTAAAAGATTTGCGAGCATGGAAGGCTTTGTTAAATCGTTGATTGCAACAACCTCATAACCCTCTGCACCGAACATCTGTCTGAATGCGAGACGACCGATACGGCCGAAACCATTGATAGCAACTTTTACTGCCATTTTAAAATACCTCCAAAATATTTAAATTATTTTATTATATATTATACAATAGTATTTTACAACATTTTTCCAAAATATACAAGTAGTTTTTAAAAATTTTGTTAAAAATTTAACTTAAGTTTAACTTTTCGTGTCCGCCGCCCGGCAGGAAAGACCGTTTGCGCCGCTACTTATCCGCCGTTTGGCACAAAGGACTGTGTGCGCCGCTACTTATCCGAAAGCTTGGTAAGAAACGCCCGTGTGCGCTCATTTTTCGGATTGTGGATGACCTCCTCGGGAGTGCCCTCCTCGGCAATAACGCCGTCGTCCATAAAAATTATTCTGTCGCTGACCGCCTCGGCAAAGTCAATCTCATGGGTTACGATAACCATGGTAGTTTTCTCCGCCGCAAGCTTTCTTATAACCTTGAGAATTTCTCCCGTAAGCTCAGGGTCAAGAGCGGAAGTGGGTTCGTCAAAAAACAGAATTTCCGGCGAGAGCGCCAATGCCCTTGCAATTGAAACACGCTGCTTTTGCCCGCCCGAAAGCTCGCAGGGATAATTGTCCGTCTTGTCTGAAAGCCCCACATGCTCAAGAATCTTAACTGCATTTTCATGAATTTCGGCGAAGATTTCCCTTTTCTTTTTGCGATCGCCCTTATATTCTTCCTTTGCCAAGAGCCTTGGCGCGAGCATAACATTATCCAGAACCGTATACTGCGGAAAAAGATTGAAATCCTGAAAAACCAGTCCGAAATTCAGCTGTCTTTTGCGGATTTCTTTTGAAGAAATTTTTTCACCGGCACGGAAAATCACCTTATCGTTGACCTTAATTTCACCTTTGTCGGCAATTTCAAGAAAGTTTATACAGCGCAAAAGCGTTGTTTTTCCGCTTCCCGACGAGCCGATAACGGACAAAACCTGACCCTTTTCCAAGGTGAGGTCTATTCCCTTAAGAACACGGGTTCTGCCGAAATTTTTATGTATATTGGTTAATTCAAGTATTGCCATAACTAACCTCTGTAATAATCCAGTTTTTTCTCAATAAATCCGAACAGGAGCGTAAGAATGCCGCAAAATGCCAAATAAAATGCACCAGTATAAAAGAGCGGCCATAAGAGCCCGTCGGACTTAATAAAGCGCTGAGCGCTCCAAATGATTTCGTAAACCATAATGATTCTTGCAAGGGAGGTATCCTTGACAAGAGTTATGATTTCGTTGCTCATAGGCGGAACGATACGCTTTACCACCTGCATAAGCACAACGCGGAAGAAGGTCTGAATCTTAGTAAGACCGAGAACCTGTCCTGCTTCATACTGCCCTTTAGGAATACTTTCAATACCGCCTCGGAAAATTTCCGAAAAATAGCAGGCATAATTTATAACAAAAGCTATCAGAACACAGACAAACCTCGGAGACAGCTCATATATTCCGAAAAGGTACAGCGTCGGATACTGATAATCAAACATCAGCCCCGGACCGTAGAAAATAACAATAATCTGGAGCATGAGAGGCGTTCCGCGGATAATCCAGATAATAGTTTTGATTACCCATTTGAGAGGTTTAAACCTGCTCATTGAGCCAAAGCTTACGATAAGCCCTAAAGGAAGAGCCAAAAGCAATGTCAGTATGAATATTTGAAATGTTGTGACAAAGCCCTCCAGCAGGCTCTGTGTTACCTCTAAAAACATAACCTTACCTCAAAATTCCGTGTTCTTTGCAAGATATTAAACTGCCCGATTAAACTTAAAATGCCAATGTAAGCTCATACTTATCGGCAAGCTTATCAAGAGTTCCGTCCGCTTTAAGCTCGTCAAGCGCAGCGTTTACCTTCTTTGTCAGGTTTGAACCCTTTGCAAACGCAATGCCGTATTCCTCGGAAGTAAGCTCTAAGCCTGCCGCTAAGTCGCTGTAGCTTGTGTTTGCGCCGGTCATTGCATTTGCCATTGTAATATCGATAACGCAGGCGTCGGCTGCTCCGCTTTCAACCTCTAAAAGCGCGTCGGTCTGACCCGAAGCTGCAACATATTTTTCGTCAAGACCGTTGTCGATAATTGCCTCTTCACCTGCAGAACCGGCTTCAGCGGCAAACTTAAGACCCTTAAGGTCATCGACGCTTTTAATATCCTTTACCCTGTCGGCCTTCATAACAACAACCTGTGCGTTTTTCACATAAGCCTTTGTAACATCAGCGTTCTTCTTAACCTCATTGGTGATTGTCATACCGTTCCAGATACAGTCAATATTGCGGCTGTCAAGCTCAAGGAACTTGTTGTCCCAGTCTATTTCAACAAACTCAGGCTCAACGCCGAGCTTTTTGCAAACTGCCTTTGCAAGCTCTGTATCAAAACCTGTAAATTCGCCGTTTTCGTCCTCATAGTTCATAGGCTCATAAATAGTGTAGCCTATCACCAGCTTGCCGTCCGTTGCTGTATCGAGCGCTTCGGTGCTTTCCGTTTCGCCGTCAGTCATTTCGTGGTTTTTAGCTGATTTTTCCGCTTTCTTTGTGGTACAAGCGCTAAGCGTAAGTACCATTGCCATAGCCATTATAAGCGCAATAATCTTCTTCATGTTTACTTCCTCCTAAATAAAATAAAGATATATGAGCAATTATATCACGAAAAGAAAAATTTTGCAACCGATAATCTTTACATTTCACAATTTTTGTGATATAAGTATAAATAGGAGGGGTTTTACCGATGAAATTTGTATTGGCAAGTCAAAATAAACACAAGGCAAAAGAGATTGAAGCCATTTTAGGTGAAGATTTTGAGATAATAACAATGGATGAAACTTCGGCGAGAGGAATTGAGATAGATGAAAACGGAACAACCTTTGAAGAAAATGCTCTTATTAAGGCCCGTGCCGTTTACAACATAACGCATATGCCCACTATTGCCGACGACAGCGGAATCTGCGTTGACTTCCTGGGCGGAAAGCCCGGCGTTCATACGGCGAGGTTTGCGGGGGAGAATGCCACCGACGATGAAAATATTGATAAACTGCTTGCGTGTCTTGAAACTGCGGCGGCGGAGCAGAGAAATGCACATTTTTCCTGTGTTATTGCAGTAATTTTAGAGGACGGAAAGGAAAAAACCTTTTCGGGCCGCTGCGACGGGATGATTCTTAAGGAGCGGTGCGGCGACAACGGCTTTGGCTATGACCCGGTTTTCTATGTTCCGGAATATAAATGTTCAATGGCTGAGCTTCCTGCCCGGGTTAAAAACTCAATAAGCCACAGAAGCCGTGCTCTTGACGCTATGATGAAAGGGCTGACAAAATAAATGAAGCATATTTTAAGCCGAATGCGCCGCGCGGTTACGGATTATAATATGATTGAGTCGGGGGACAAAATTGCGGTGGGCGTGTCCGGCGGAAAGGACAGTCTGACGCTGCTTGCCGCTCTTGCGGATTTCCGAAAGTTTTCCGACAAAAAATTTGACCTTACCGCAATAACAATCGATATGGGCTTTGATGGAATGGATTTTTCCGAGGTTGAGAAATTCTGTTGCGGGATAGAGGTACCGTTTATAAAGAAGAAAACCGATATAGGGGCAATTTTATTTGATATAAGGAAGGAACACAGCCCGTGCTCTCTCTGCGCAAGAATGCGCCGAGGGGCGGTAAACGACCTTGCAAAGGAGGCGGGCTGCAATAAAGTTGCCTTGGGTCATCATAATGAGGATGTTATTGAAACCTTCTTTCTTTCGCTGTTTTATGAGGGGCGGCTGAGCTGTTTCTCGCCGGTGACCTATCTCTCAAGGACAAATATAACGGTTATAAGACCGCTTATTTATGTGCCGGAAGGGCTTATAAAGGGTTATGCAAAGAGATGCGGCTTGCCGGTTGTGCATAATGTCTGCCCTATGGACGGTTTTTCAAAGAGACAGGATATGAAGGATTTTATAAATGAAAAGAACAGTGCGGACCATTTTTTCAAGACCCGCATAATGCATGCAATTCAGTCGGGTCTTGATGATTGGAAGATAAATTCTTAAAATAAGAGGAAAGTGAGAAAAAATTATGAAAAAAGTTAGAAAAGCGGTAATTCCTGCGGCGGGACTGGGTACGAGATTTTTGCCCTATACGAAAGCGGAGCCGAAAGAAATGCTTCCGATTGTAGACACGCCCACAATTCAGTACATTGTTGAGGAGGCTCTTGGCAGCGGAATTGAGGATATTCTTATTATAACGGGGCACAACAAAAAATCCATAGAGGACCATTTTGACAAGTCCTATGAGCTGGAAAGTGAACTGGAAAAATCAGGCAAAACCGAAATGCTCAGACAGGTTCAGGCCATTTCGAACCTGGTAAATATTCATTTTATCCGCCAGAAGGAGGCAAAAGGGTTAGGTCATGCCATAAACTGCGCAAGAGCCTTTGTGGGAGATGAGCCCTTTGCGGTTCTTCTGGGTGACGATTTGGTTTATTCAAAGAAGCCCTGTCTTGCCCAGCTTATTGATGTATATAAGGAATACGGCGGCTCGGTTCTGGGCGTTCAGACCGTTCCCCATGCGGAAATATGCAAATACGGCTGCGTTGCGGGAGAGAAAATAGGCGAAAGGACATATACTGTCTGCGATTTGGTTGAAAAACCTAAGATTGACGAGGCACCGACGGATGTGGCAATATTGGGAAGATATATAATAACCCCTGAAATTTTTGATATTCTCTCGGAAACAAGGCCCGGCGCAGGCGGAGAGATTCAGCTTACGGACGCTCTTCGTGTTCTTGCCAAAAGCGGAAAAATGTACGCTTATGATTTTGAGGGCAGACGCTATGATGTAGGCGATAAAGAAGGCTTTTTGGAGGCGACGGTTGAGTATGCTCTCCGCCGCGACGACCTGAAAGAAAAATTTGCGGCATATTTGAAAAGCGAGATTGAGGGCAGACTGTAGGGCAATAATGCACGGCGGAACATGGATACATACAGTCAGGAAACGCCTGCCGCCTTGACTGAACTCATCCCAATGATTTGAGAATGTATAACATGGCGAAAAATATAGGCGAAACACTGAAGCTTGCGCCGTAAAACAAATAAAAATTTCCTCCGTTATGAGAGGTTTATGCTATCAAATACCCCTGAATTTTAAGTGAAATTCAGGGGTATTTTATGCATTGGGGGACACTGCGGCAAAATGATTTTTAAACAGCAATTTGCGGCACCCATAGTTTCCCAAACTAATGAAAATATCCCCGAAAAAGGCTTGGACTCAGCCTTTTTCGGGGATTAGTGCCGTCAGAAAGTTGTTTTGCTGCAGCCCAATTTTGGAATTTGCATATTTTAAGTTTCGTATAAAATTATATATTTTTCTTAACATCGCCTACTGCGGTAACGATACGGTATCCGGCGGATTCAACCCGACGCTCCAAACAGCCTCTGCATTGGGCGGCCTCTTCACCCGTGCAGATTTTGTTTTCGTACAGTTCGTAAAATTTGCGCACCTTAACGGGCGAAAGATTTGGCATAACAACATTTGCGCCTGCCTTAAGACCAAGCTCTCTGCCGTTTGGATGGATTGTGCCAAGGGCAGTCGTTGACGGAATAAGGGCATAGGGAAAGAGCAGCCGAAGAATCGATATTATTCTTAGAGTAAGCTCCAAAGCGCCGCTTTTATATTTTGCGAAAGGGGTCTGCTCATGAGTGATGTATGGGCCTATTCCAATCATATCGGGTTTTAAATCCTGAAGAAATCTCAAATCGGAAATGAGATTTTCCGTTGTCTGAAAAGGTGAGCCGACCATAAATCCGCTGCCCACCTGATAGCCGATTTCCTTAAGGTCATAAAGACAGCGTCTGCGGTTGTCATAGCTCATATCTTTAGGATGAAGCTTTCCGTAATGCCCGCTGTCCGCGGTTTCGTGGCGGAGCAGATAGCGGTTCGCGCCTGCCTTAAAGTATGCAAGATAGCTATCCTTAGACTTTTCTCCGATGGAAAGAGTGATGGCACAGTCGGGATAGCCTTTTCTTATTTCGGAAACTATTTCGCATATGAGCTCATCTGTGTAATAGGGATCCTCGCCGCCCTGCAAAACAAAGGTGCGAAAGCCCAGCGCATAGCCCTCCTTGCAGCAGTCCAAAATTTCCTCCTTGGTAAGGCGATAGCGAACGGCATTTTTGTTACCGCTTCTGATTCCGCAGTAGTAGCAGTTATTTTTACAGTAATTCGTAAATTCAATAAGGCCGCGGATATAAACCTTATCGCCGTAGAACCTCCGCCGAGCCTTATCGGCGGCGGAGTATAATTCTTCATCGTATTTGTCTGACGAAATAAGCTCAAAAAGCTCTTCGTCTGACAAATTTTTGTTTTTGCAAAGCTTTTCGACTATATCTGACATATTTTGCGCTCCTGAATATTTATAATGTACTGCCTGCAAAGCGTTGACTGCAAATTAAGGCTTTGCTTCAGTTGGTCCTTTGCGATATATTTTAGCACAAAATCTTTCCGAATTCAATATCTTCATACATATATTTTATACATATCGGTTTCACCGCCGGATAGGCGGAGGCCGAACCGTTACAATTTCCGCAGAATGTGACATCCAAACGGTGATTATATGACGCTTTTGCAAAGGCCCGGTGCTGTTATCGGATTATTCTGTTATATTTTCCCTGAGAATGCGCATAATAATGCTATTAAAG
>JAEDLZ010000071.1 GCA_016303265.1 Clostridiales bacterium | reverse complement strand
CACGGACGAAGAAACAGGGGAAACGGTGATTGCCGAGGTACAGAAGAATGAACCGCCCGAAACAAAACCGACAATACCTCCCGAAAAGCCGAAATCCGAGGATAGCTACACCAATCCTGAAAAGCCGCCGGAATATAAAAAAGAGCAGACGGTTGTTGAGAAAAAGGTTGAAACGAATTCCGAAACAAATAAAAAACAGACCTCCGAAAAAGGAAAGGTATATGTTGACGGATTCGGATATGTTGATAAAGCGGGAGAAACAAAAACACAGACCGGAGTATCTGACGGCGATATCAATAAAATGGTCGGATCTATGGATTGAGGCAAAAAAGAAGGAGGAAACATATGAAACGGATTATTGTGTTTATACTGACGGCAATAATGCTGTTTAGCATAACAGTCAGTGTTTATGCGGTAGGCGATGGCAATGTGGATAACGGCGGAGGCGGAATGGGATCGGGAACATCAACGGATAAGTGGATACCCGGCGAGGAGGGCGTCAGGGTAACTGTTGTCAGAAAGTCTGACGGTGCGCAGGTGTCACAGTCATTTGATATGACAAATATCAATTTAAGAAGCAATGTATACACCTTTGGAATATACAGTAAGCTGAAGTACAGAAACGGAGATGTTTCCCTCGTGCTTGAAGCGGCCGATTACACGGTTGTAAGGCCGACAATATCAATGCCGAAGATTATCTCATCGGGGAGCGGTGCAACAAGCATAGAGGCAATTAAACGGTATTTTTGCAGCGAATATGCGGTAAAGCTCGTTGCAAATGTATGCGGAATAGAATATGCCACACTCATAAACGGTCAATACAAGATATTGATTGAGCCTGTGGCATATTTTTTGTTTAAGGGAAACTATTTTGCAATGAGCGCACATCAGGCGGCTTTGTATGACCAGATGTTAAGCGGCGGACTTCGTGCGAAAATGGTCAGCCTGACTCATAAAAATTTACCGTTGGCAATGTTTTTGGAGCGTGCAGATTTGGGGTATCCGGCGTGGACAGGCTTAACAACGAAAGCGGTGTCAAATGATACTATTATAAACTTTCTCGGTCTTGGTGTTGTCAGATTTACAGACGAGCCTATCCCTGATGAATCCATAGAAACACCGACAGATGACGGCTGGTGGTTTGGATTTGGGTGGCTGTACGGCGGAGGTGGAAATCCTGCCGGACCGCAGTATGCGTACAGAACGGATACGGATGTTATCACTTCAATCAAGGTAACGGCAGATAAGGAATATAACCCGGACAATCCGCTGACGGCAAAATTCGTGATAAACGGAAACAATTATCTGGTCGAAAATATTGTAATACCCGAAGGCGAGGCGCAGCTTATATGGGTAAAATGGCATACGCCGGCAGAACCGGGAGAGGTGCCGATTCGTGTAACGGTTGGAGGCAGAACGAGAAGCACAAGGGCGGTAATTGAAAAGATCGAGGATAATGAGCCGCCCGATCCGAAAGCCAATGACAGAAACGATTTATTTCAAATGCCGGAAGTACCGGCACAAACCGAAACACAAATTCTTTCTTGGGGTGTATGGTCGGCATCGTGGCATACTCATTGGGAATGGATTTCAAATTGGGAATGGACAGGTACCCGTTGGGTGGATAACGGTCAATGGGTAGACAACGGTTGGTACGATTTCACATTTAACAGATATTCGGCAAAACTGAACGCTGTGCAAAATATAACTCCCGATTCAAAGGTTCCGACATCGGTCGGAAACAAGATGAAATCAGGGTATGGTTTCAACACCTCGCTTGAATGCAGCATTGAAACAAATGCTCCGAAAAGAGCATATACAGAGGCACAGACAACACAAATGTTTTTTCCGGAATTTGATTACGGCACATATTTCAGAGCGCTTGACAGAAATGTGCTTGCCTATAAATCAACATTCAAATTCAAAGAAAACAGATATTCCACATACAAAAGCAGATCGCATTTTACACCGGTGTGGTTTCCGGACGGGACATATAAAACATACACTTTTGTGTATGATGCGTGGACTCCTGCCGGAATGTTAAGGGTAAATAAGACGGCGTCGCTTGAAATTGTCGGAAATCTGTTTGAAGATTGGCATATAGCACCTAAAAATATACGATAAACGAAGGAGTAGATAAGTTATGAAAATTAAAAGATTAGCGGTTGTAATTATGGTTTTAACAATTTTTGCAGTAACAGCGGTTTCGGTGTATGCGGCAGGCGATGTTGCGTCGGCGGTTGAAAGTACATGGACAACGGCAAGGGGACAGATAAAGACAGTGGTCAACAATGTTGTGTTTCCCGTGCTGGATTTGATTCTGGCGGTGTTTTTCTTTGTGAAACTCGGCAGTGCATATTTTGATTACCGAAAAAGCGGTCAGTTTGAATGGACTGCGCCTGCAATCCTGTTTGCGTGTCTGGTGTTTGTTTTAACCGCTCCGACATATCTTTGGAGCATACTCGGAATGTAAAAAAAGCCGGCTGTGCAGCAATGCACAGTCGGTAACTTATATGTGGAATGTGAGGTAAAATAAATGAACACAACATTTGAAAATGAGCTTCGCAAAGTCTTTGATAAGGTACCGAATCTTGAAAACAAAAAGTATGTCGGCAGAGCATTTTATGCAAGTATAGACAAAGATATAAAGCTAAAAGCTGAATTCATATCTACAGAAACGCACGAAAGATTTGATGCTATGAAAATCAGAGTTTTGCATAAGGGTGAAGGAGAGCTTGACACCAATACAATAAGGTTAAAGGAAATATGAGGAATGAAACCGGTCAGAAACGGAAATTTTCCAAACGGTGTTTCGCCGCATATGTGGATTTATAACGGTAGGCTCGAATGGTATGCATATACTCCCAACACCGCTGATTATGCTAAACTTGCAGATCGGATTACAGACTATGCGGAAGTATTTCAGGACGAAGATATGCATATGGAAATGAGCGGTATGAGTATGTAAGGGGTGAGTAATATTGAATAAGTCAGCGTTATTTGCATTTGTGAAGTCGGACAGTATAGATGATCTCATAAAAGCCTCGGAGGTTAAAACGAGGGAAGACATTGTCCGTTTGCAAAGCAAAGATTACAGTATAGGCTTTACATTTGACGAACTTAAAAAGGTATTCCCAAAGAAAATTACAGACAATCTTTTTTATAACAACGGATTTGACAAAACATTTTATTATGACAAAGAACAGTTTGTTTTATTTCCTGTTCCGATATATGGCACGGCAATGATTGAGTCATATAATGAGATTGCGGAAATGGTACTTCGTAAAGCGGAAATTCTCGAAAAGGGGATAGAAACCGGAGATTATTTCCCGACATTGCTTGTGCTGGGCGATAAAATGAGAATGCAAATGCTTAATAAATTGATTGAGCAGGATAAATTAAGCGAGCCGTATTCTCTGTTTGCCAGTGTTTATAATACTTCCGATTACGGGTGCAGTGAACTATCAAAGACCTCAATAAAAAAGCTGGCAATGTGTAAAACCGCAAAACAGAAGGCAGAAACCGCAAAACGGCTTTCAGGTTTTCCGGATAAAGTTACGGTTTACCGAGGCGAAGGGGATAGGAGTGCGAAATGGCAGGATTCCGTATCGTGGACTACAAATATTAACACAGCAAATTTCTTTGCAGCACGGCTGCCGAGTAATAATGCGGTAATCCATATTGCTCAAGCGGATAAGAAAGATATAATCGAATATTTTGAGGGCGAGAACGAGTGCATCATTCTTCCCGAAAATATAAGGCTAACAGAAAGTATAGAAATTAAAGGTCTGGATTTTCTGGGGGAGTATATCCCGAAAGTCAGTGGTGAATATATGGAATACAGAAATCGAATGCTTGACGATCTTAAATTTGAAATTGATGACGATGAGCATGGCAGACTGCATACACTTCGGGTTTTGTTAAATGCACTGCTTATAGCAAAACAAAGAGGTTTGACAGATGCGGATACAGATAAACTTTGTACGGCTGCAATATTTCACGATGTAGGTCGTATAAATAACGGTGATGACGATCAACATGGCAGACAAAGCGCAGAATATTATCGTGATTTTGCAAAACATTACGGCGGTTACAATAAAACAGTCGATAATTTAATTACTTACCATTGCCTGTCCGATGATGTCGGGAAAAGGGCAATGCCCGAAAGTGATTGGGAACTGTATGGCATACTAAAAGATGCAGATGCGCTCGACAGAGTCAGATTTGGTATAGCGGCATTGGATATAAACCAATTAAGGACTCCAGAGGCAAAGACGATGACAATGATAGCAGAGCAGATAATACAGGGCGTAAAACTTTCCGAACCGGAATTGGAGCAGGAAACGAATCGGGGAATGGAAATGCAGTAGAGAAGGAGGGGTGATAAGATGAATGATAAAGAAAAATATCCGTTGCTTATAGGACGTTCGATGATAGGTAACAGGCGTTTGCATAATACAGATGAGGCTGCTGACTTTATATGTATGAGTGCCGAATACGGAGATACAACCATTACTTATGTTAACGGTATAACGGTATTAACCACATACGGAATGTATATTGATAAAGCCATAGACACGGAATACAGAGACGAACTGCTGAAAGTACTGAAACCAAAACAGGAAGAATTGGTCGGTGCGGAAAACTGTCTGATAAACGGCGGAGAAAAGGAATATGCGCAAAATCTTGACCGAAGGGCAGAGGAATATCTCAAAACAGAAGCATATAAAAACGATTTTGCAGAGATAAGAGGGATATATAAACGGACACAGGAGAATAAATCCGATGAGGAAATCAAACAGATGGTAATCGGAAGATTTAAGACACAGTGTATCAAAGAGGACAATACTAAACGGCATCAAAAGATAAAAGCTATGGTCAAGGAGTATCTTAACTCCGCTGAATTTGAAACGGATTTCAATCTTGAAATTAACAATTATATAGCACGAGGAGAAGAAGTTCCGCCGGACAGACAAATTCGAGAAATGTTAAAGGAAGAGCGTTATCAGAGGTATCGGCGGGAAATGTTCTGTGAGGAAAACGGGCATAGCCGGCACAAAGTAAATCCCGATATTGAAAACGGCACAAGCGATATGGAATGCAACTGTTGCGGCGGAAGTCAAACAATACATTGGATGTAGAACGAGGAGGTGATGAAACTTGTTTGTTTTCGATTGGTTTTTAGACTGGATTTACGGCAAAGTAATGGGGTTTATTCAGACATTTTTCACATATATAAGCGGTATGGGCGCAGAAATATTCGAATTGCCGTGGATACAGGCGGTAATAGAATTTTTCAGGCTGTTTGGCTGGTCAATGTATGTTGTGGCATTGGTTGTTGCAGTGTTTGATACGGCAATCGCCTGGCAGAACGGACAGGGAAATATAAAGGACGCCGCATTGGGAGCAATCAAAGGTTTTATGGCGGTAAATTTGTTTACTGTCGTACCGATAGAGTTATATAAGCTCTCCATAGAGGTTCAAAATAGTCTCGGACAAGCAATGTCGGGATTATACAGCGGTTCGCTTTCCGATTTGTCGGAGTTATCGTCAGCGCAGCTTTTGCCATTCCAATCCGAAATAAATCCATTTAATTTATTTACCATAATTGCTTTGGGCTATGCGGTAATTAAGGTGTTTTTCGCAAATATCAAGCGAGGCGGCATTATAATGACAAATATTGCGGTTGGAAGCCTGTATATATTTGGACTGACAAGAGGGCATTATGACGGCTTTGTAGATTGGTGCAAACAGGTGATAGCAATATGCGTTACGGCATTTCTGCAAAATTCGCTTTTGTTTGCCGGACTTCTGACATTCGGCGATCATATGCTTTTGGGACTCGGAATAATGCTTGCGGCAAATGAGGTGCCGAGGATAGCCGACAGATTCGGACTTGACACATCATCAAAAGTTAATATTATGAGTACATATTATGCAACGCAGGCGGCGGTACGCACAACACAGGCGGTAATGAAGGCTGTATCAAAATAACTGTGTTAAATCATACAAAAATTGTCATAACCACTTGACGATATTTCGGTATAGCGATATAATAAATATATATAATATATTTGTGGTGATGTAAGATGAACATAAACGAAATATTGAAAGAGAAGAATATGACGAAGTATCGCCTTGCAAAATTGAGCGGAGTTCCAAATGCAACACTCAGCGAACTTTGCAGCGGAAAAACGAGCATTGAAAAGTGTTCGGGAGAAACGCTGTACAGGATATCAAAAGCACTTGGCGTATCGATGGAATCGCTGGTAAAAGAGGCTGTTTTGCAAAAAGAGGTTGAAAAAAATCTTGAAAAGACATACGAGTGTGCGCTGCCGCAATACCTTCAGCACGACCTTGACGAGTACAAAAAGGGCTTAAAGGAAGGTTCAACTCTTATGGATTGCTTGTGGGGTGAGCTTTACGGCAGTATCAATATCGCAGAGATAAACGATGCCGCCATAACGCATGACCATGCGGAATATTTAAGAAATAAGTATTTGAGGTGATAGAACGGAAAGAACCGCAGAATGAAGAACCGACAATAAGTATGTAAATTAAAATCAAATAATTAAATTTGGAGATTGCAAAAAAGCAGTCTCCTTTTTTGTTGCCCAAAAATAATCGGAAGGAGTGATAGGAAATGTATATATACCCGGACAACTTAAAATCAAAGGCCGTAATGTGGCTGTGGGAACTAAAAGATTTGGGGATTATTGCGGTAGGAACGCTAATTTCCATATTAGCTCTCACACAGACGGGAATTATGATACCGCTTGCGGTTACGGCAGGATATGCGGTGTTATCAATAAGGCTTGACGACACTTCAATAAAGCAGTTTATCGTGAATGCGTGGAAATACTGTGTCGGAGTTCAGCAGTATTATGAATGGAGGTACACAGATGAGTAAAAAAAGAAAAGAGGAAAAACAGAGGGCATCAACAAGGCAGCTTATAGGGGTAAAGGAGATAAGCGATTTTTCAATCGTTACATATGAACACGGCGAGCTTGTGTTTTTTCTGATAAAGCCGTCAAATATATCGGTGCTGTCGGAGGAGAGCATTAAAGCGAGAGTGTATGCGCTTATGAATGTTCTGAAAGGAATGGCTGAGATTGAGATGTGT
>JAEDLZ010000070.1 GCA_016303265.1 Clostridiales bacterium | reverse complement strand
CGCGTGAACGCCTACAGCATTTCCAATGCTGCGCCTTCAGCCAACTCAGCCACCTCTCCATATTAACCTTTAGCAATCACAACATCTTATATTATACCAGCATTTTAGCCAAAAGTCAAGACTTTTGGCTAAAATTCTTTATTTATTATCATCTGTTTTTTAATTTCGGGCGCACATCCTCCCCTAAGAGGGTTATCGCCTTATAATCACCCATAATTCTTGAGGTTATTCGCTGACTGTACAAATCGTTAATCCCCTCAAGACTGAGATTTGTGGATATAACCGTTGATTTTCCGCTGACAAGTCTTGAATTGATTATGTCGAAAAACGCCGCACTCGTAAACTGAGTTGTAAACTCCGTTCCAAGGTCGTCTATTATCAGTAAATCCACATCATATACATATTTTGCAATATCCGCATCATTTTCGTCCGTTGTCCTGCCGAACTTAACCGCCTCAAGCGTGTCAAAAAGCCTGTAGGCGCTTGTGTAATAAACAGTTTTCCCCTGTTCAAGGGCACGGTTTGCAATACAGCTTGAAAGATAGGTTTTTCCGGTCCCCGCATTTCCGCTTAGTATGAGATTTGTCTTATCGCGCTGAAAATTCTCGGCAAAATCCATACAGATTTCGACGGCACGACGCATAATTTTCAAAACAGGAACAGGCTTTCCATCCCTTTCACTATCCTTGAACAATGAAAAATCAAAATTCTCAAAGGTCTGATTTTTCATATAATCTGTCAGATTGGAATTTGCTCCTATATACTTTGAAATAAGCGACTTTAAGCAACCGCAGCGATGTCCCTTGGCAAAGCCCGTATCGCGGCACTCTTTGCAATTATATATATCGTCAAGATAATCACCTGCGTATCCGTTTTTTTCAAGCACACGAACCTTTCTCGCCTGAAGGGACTGAATCCGTGCCTTAATGCTTTCAAACGCCTCGCCCTTATCGAGAACCGAACGCAAAAGCGCCGTCCCCGCCTTCATAAGCTCCCTGTCGATTTCACCGATTTCCGGAGCCGTCTTTAAAACCTCTCTTTTGCGGTACTCCGTTATTTTCCGGTTTTCGTTTCTAATTTCCTCAAGCTCCTTCGAAGCGAGGACATAAGCCGATTCCACACTGACTCCCCCTATTCGTCAAGCATATCCGAGAGCACCTGCTCCGCATATTTCTCATAATCAATTTTATTTGTATCCTCATAATTTGTGAATTTGTTTGCGCCTTTTTTTGCCGTTTTTTGCGTATTTTCAGCATTTTTCGCCTTATACTGCTCAGTTGCCGCTTCAAGTTCTTCCTGCGTTCTTATACCCTCGTCATACCACGAACACAAAATCTTATTCATATATGCCCAGCCCATTTTTCCGCCGGTTTTCATCATGGTTTTGTCATAGGCTATGGGAATTAAATCAAGAGGAATGTCCTTTTCTTCAGTCCAAATTTTGATATATTTTTTCTCCGTAGTACTGAGCGCCCTGTCGTGAATTCCCAGTATATTGCAGATTTTGCGGGATTTGCTCGCCACCGCCTCAAGCTCCTTTATGTAAGCCTCCGCCTTTTCATAGGTGTTTATCTCCCTGTCCGCCCAATCCATTGCTACCTTCTCAATATAACGCATGGAATGTTTGTTGTTGGCGTGAGCGTAGCTTATTATCATTATGATAACCTCAACGGGAAGCCCCAGCCAATCCACAAAGGAATACAGCACCTCCATATCGTTGCTGCTTAGCAGCTTTCCCATAAGCTTTTCCGCCTGCCGGAAAAGATAAGAAATTTCGTTATTTTTCGCCGCCGCCCTGTCGATTTCCGTATGGGTGTAAGACGGTCTTGCCCCCGCAATAACACGCGGAGCAGAAGTATCCCTTTCTTCCCCGGATTTTTCCTCAGTAAATACATATCCGCTTTTGGAAAGCGCAATAAAACCTTCCATCGCCCAATATTCAAGTGCCGATTCAACCCTATCTTCCTTTATATCAAGAATTTTGGCAAGTTCCTCCGCCGTGTAGGTTGTTTTGTCCTTTTTATATTGGCTTAAGATGTAAATATATATTCTGAAATACTCGGGCTTTGCAAATCTGCCCCATTTTTCCACAAAATCAAAGCTAAGTTCAAAGCCTTTCTCCAAAGCCCGTCACCTCCGTTTATTTTCCTACGCAGAATTTTTCAAACACCTGATTGACAATTTCCTCCTGAACGGTCTCTCCGGTAATCTCCCCAAGGCTCTGCGCCGCGTCCTCAAGGTCAATATAGAGCAGGTCCTTAGGCATATTCGCGCAAAGTCCTGCCGTAAGACTGTCCATTGCCGCCTTCGCCCTGACAAGGCAGTCCCTGTGTCTGCGGCTTGAAATATATATTTCCGAACCGTCAATATTCTCAGCCGCAAACCGCCCGGCAATAGTTTTTTCAAGCTCCTTAAGCCCCGTTTTCTTGCCGTTTTCGGGAAGGGCAAGAGGCAGAATGTTATCTCTGCTTATTCCAAGCTGATTTTCTATTATATCAGCCGTCACCGCCGCAGCTTTATCCTGTTTGTTAAGTATAACTATGCAGTTTTTATCCGTAAGCAGCTTCGCAATTTCAAAGTCCTCTTCAGTAAGTCCAACCGATGAGTCCAGCACAAAAAGCACAAGATCAGCTTCTTTTATGCTGTTTCTCGCTCTTTCAATCCCGATTTTCTCCACAACATCATTACTCTCACGAATCCCTGCCGTGTCTGAAATTTTCAGAGCAAGTCCGCCTATATTTACATATTCCTCGACCGTATCGCGGGTTGTTCCCGGAATATCCGTCACTATAGCGCGCTCGCTCCCGGAAAGAGCGTTAAGAAGCGAGGACTTCCCCACATTGGGCTTGCCCGCTATAACGGTTGTTATCCCGTCTTTTATTGCTCTCCCTTTTTCAAAGCTTAAAATAAGCTTCTCCACCTCGGAATTGATTTCAGCAATTTTATCTTCAAACTCCCTGTCCTCAATTTCGTCAATCTCGTCAGGGAAATCCGCCGCCGCCGAAAGTCTTGCCGCAAGGGACAGCACTCTCCCTCGCAAAGCTTTAATCTTTGCGCTGAGTCTTCCGCAAAGCGAATCCGCCGCATTATAAACGCCAAGGCGTGATTTTGCGTCGATAATATCCATAACCGCCTCTGCCTCCGTAAGGTCGGTTTTGCCGTTTATGAAGGCACGGCGGGTGAATTCCCCGGGTTTTGCAAAGCGGACGCCTATATTTATAAGCTCATCCATAATAAGCCGCGCCGCAGTGTTTCCGCCATGGCAATCAATTTCAACCACATCCTCGCCGGTATAGGATTTCGGAGCACGCATAACAACCGCCATAACCTCGTCAATCAGTCTGCCGCCAGCACTTTTCACCTTTGAGAGTGTTAATTTATGGCTTTCAAGGGCAGAAAGGCTTTTCCCCGAAAGGGGAAAAACCAGTTTTTCGGCATAATCTACCGCATCTTCACCGCTTATTCTTATGATTGCAATTCCGCCGTTTCCCGGCGGCGTGGCAATTGCCGCAATAGTATCAAAAAATTCCATTATATCTAATCTCTTTTTATATTTGTTATAATCTCATCAACAACCGTACGCAGTTCCGAATTATCCGTAAGCTCTTTTTTGATTTTATCAACATTGTGCATGGCAGTCGAATGGTCACGGCCGCCAAAGCTCTCGCCGATTTTCGGGAAAGACGGGTCGTCAAGAATCTCACGGCAAATGTACATCGCCACCTGTCTCGGATATGCTACATCGCGGGAACGCTTTGGAGAAACCAGCGACCCCTTGGGAAGCATATAGTATTTCTCCACCTCCGAAATAATGAGCTGTGCTGTGATACGGCGCCTCGGCTGTGACTTCATTATATCAGTAAGCGCCTCTTTCGCAATATCCATTGTTATATGGTTTGTCCGCTTTATTCCCGCATAAAGAACAATGCGCTTTACCGCGCCCTCAAGCTCACGGACATTGGATTTAATATTGTCGGCAACATATGCAACAATGTCGTCGCCGACCTCAAGGTATTCGCTTTGGAGCTTACTCTTTAATATCGCCATACGGGTTTCGTAATCCGGCGGCTGAACATCTATAACTATACCGCTGCTGAAACGGGTTTTGATTCGCTCCTCCAGCTGAGGAATCTCCGACGGCAAACGGTCGCTGGTTAAAACAATCTGCTTTTCCTTATCATAAAGCGCATTAAATGTATGGAACAGCTCCTCCTGTGCAAATTCCTGATTTGCAAAGAATTGAACATCATCGATTAAAAGCAAATCAACTTTTCTGTATTTATTGCGGAATGACTGGTTATTCTTATCTCTGATTGCCGAAACAAGCTCGTATGTAAACTTTTCGCTCGTTGTGTACAAAACCTTTTTCTTCGGGTGATTTTCCAGATAATAATTGCCGATAGCCTGCAGCATATGCGTCTTTCCCAGACCGCTCCCGCCGTAGAAAAACAGAGGGTTGTAGTTTCGCATGGGGGTTTCCGCCTCCGCAACGGCAAGCGCCGCAACATACGCAATTTTATTCTTGCTGCCCACTATAAAATTATCGAATGTGTATCTGGGATTAAGAGTACTCTCTTCCCGAAGCGGGTCGGCATTGTCGGACTGAATTTCCTCGCTGACCAACACTTCAATTGCTCTCTTTTTTGAAGTCACCGTTTCAATACAGCTCTCTATAAGAGAATGATACTTCGTCATTATCATATTTTTATTAACGCTGTACGGAACTTCAAGAATAATCTTTGAATCCGTCATGCGAACGGCCTCTATCGGCTTTATCCAGGAATTAAAGGAAACCGCCGAAATTTCTTCGGAAAGCATGGAAACAACCTTCTCCCAAACCTGATCCAACTCCACTGACTCTCCTGCTCCTTTCACAAGGGAAAACCCTATTCTATCTTTTATCTTTTAACAGTAACTATAATAATAACAGATTTTTAAAATAATTTCAACACCAAAAAGAGCCAAAAACTCTCCCAAAATTTCTACATTTTTTATAAGCCACAAAATGTGAGATTTTTTTATCTTTTCAAACACAAGATATTTGATTTTTCACCAAAAAAAATTTTTTTAAATTTATGGTTAAAAAAATAAATATTTGCCGATTTTGCGGCAAATATTTATTTTTTAATTCTTAATTCGCACTACTTATTTAATGCCTGTTCCAAATATTCCTTTATGGCCTTCGGCGTTGCCTTGCCCTGAAGCGCCCTTGTTGCCTGTCCCATAAAGAATCCGAACACATTTGTCTTTCCGTTATGATAATCCTCAACCAAATCAGCCTTTTCGGCAAGAAGTTTGTCGACAAATTCAGCAATCGCACCCGTATCAACCGTTACAATAAAGTTGTTCGCCTTGGCAATATCCATCGGGTCGCCGCCCTCTTCAAACATTATCCTTATAATTGATTTCGCATCGTTGCGGTTAACGGTGTTTTTATCCGCCATTTCCACAACCTTGGCAAACGCCTCCGCAGAGAACGGAATCTCCTCCGCCTCGCTATCTTTGACACGGCGCATAATCTCCGTTAAGAACAAATTTGCAACCGATTTGTACTGAGGATAAACCGCAACGGTTTCGTCATAGAAATCGGAAAGATATTTTTCAAGGGTGATAACTCTTGCATCCTCTTCTGTCAGCTTATACTCGTTAACATATTTTTCAACTCTCTCGTGAGGGAGAAGGGGAATTTTTTTCCGTGTGTTTTCAATGTCCTCCTCCGTGAAAGTAACCGCAAGAACATCAGGTTCCGGGAAATAACGGTAGTCATTGGCATTTTCTTTCGTCCGCATGGGGCTTGTTGTCCCCATTGCATCGTCAAATCTTCTCGTTTCCTGCTTAACAACCCCGCCGTCTTCAATAATTTCCGCCTGACGCTCAACCTCATATTCAATGGCACGGATAATTGACCGCATAGAATTCATATTCTTAAGTTCCGCCCTATCGCCAAGCTTTTCCGAGCCTGCCGGCTTGAGGGAGATATTTACATCGGCACGGATTGACCCCTCCTGCATCTTTGCATCGCATACGCCGAGATATTTAAGGTATAAGCCTATCTTTGAAACGACCTCTGCCGCCTCCTCCGCCGACTTTATGTCAGGCTCGGTTACAATCTCAATAAGCGGCACACTGCAGCGGTTATAATCCGCCCAGCTTTGACCGTGATAGTCGTCATGAACCAGCTTGCCCGCGTCCTCCTCAAGATGTATACGGTTGATTCTTACAACATTACCCGTTGAAAGCTCCAGCTTGCCGTTTATGCAAAGAGGCAAATCAAGCTGTGATATTTGATAAGCCTTTGGCAAATCGGGGTAGAAATAATTTTTTCTGTCAAATCTGGAATATCTGTTGATTTCGCAGCCAAAAGCAAGCCCTGCCCTGATTGCGTACTCAACAGCCGCTCGGTTGATAATCGGGAGTGCGCCCGGCTGACCCGTGCAGACAGGGCAAATATGTGTATTCGGAGCCCCTCCGAATTCCGCACTGCAAGTGCAGAAAACCTTCGTTTTCGTGGACAGCTCCGCATGTATTTCAAGTCCTATGACTGTATCGAACTTCATAATAAATCACCTTTCCGCTCACAAATTCAGCATTTGCACAGCCGTGAGCACTGTCTGTGCGCCGCAAAGGCTTAAATGTCGGCAAACCTTCTTTCAAACTGCCTTTCAAAAGCATCCGCAAACAATATTGCCTTCGCATCGTCAAAAGCCTTCGCAGAAATTGAAAATCCTATGGGCATACCGCTCTTATCATATCCACAGGGAACGGAAACAGCCGGGATTCCCACTATGTTCGCCGTAACCGTACAGATGTCCGCAAGATACATCTTAACCGGGTCGTCAATATTTTCGTTGCAGGGATACGCAACCGTGGGAGCTGTCGGAGTCAGCATTACATCGCATTTGTCGAAAATTTCTGCCTGCTCGCGGCGGAACTGCTGACGGACAGCCATTGCTTTTTTGTAATATGCGTCATAATATCCGCTGGAAAGCGCATATGTTCCCAAAAGAATCCTCCTTTTAACCTCATCTCCGAAGCCCTCGCTTCTCGTCTTTTTAACAAGCTCATCATAGGAAAGGGCACCCTCCGTGCGGTAACCGTACTTTACGCCGTCATATCTTGAAAGGTTGGAGCTTGCCTCCGCACAAGCAAGAAGATAATACGCCGAAACCGCAAACTTAAGGGTCGGCATCGATACCTCAATAAGCTCCGCTCCGTTCGCCTTGTAGAAATCGGCAGCAATCTTTACGGCACTCTTTACATCTTCATCAATACC
>JAEDLZ010000069.1 GCA_016303265.1 Clostridiales bacterium | reverse complement strand
GGGAATTTTATTGCTCCGTTAATCTTTTTGACTTCGTCAACGCAGCTTGCGTGAAGTGTGTCCGCATCCTCCGGTTCAATCTCCATCTCTTTGACTATCAGCCAGAATATTTTTGATATTTCAACCGACTGTTTGAACATCTGCCGTGCCAGCCTTTTCTCGAAGCTGTCAAGCAAAGCCTGAACAGTATTTACAACATTTTTATTGACATAGTCCTCGTTATTTTTGTTATGAATGTATCCGTTATAGAATTCAACCGCCTTGTCAATGTAGTCGCTGCGGCTGTTACACCCTATGCTTTTCATGTTGATTTCACATTCCTTCAGGTTTGAGTTTTTTATCCAAAAACTTATGTGTTGCTTGCTCATATTTGCCTCACTCCCTTCCGCACCCGTGATATGACCTCACACAGTCCGCATTATTCCTTGTAAATCAGGCATACCGCACCAAAAACCGCACCAAAATTTTCAAACCGCACCCTCCCGAACGGCACTGCCGGTCGGTGTTTGAGGCTTGGTGCGTGATAAAACGCACCAAGCTTTTTCCTGCTTAAAAATATTTCGGCTCTGTTTTATGCCTTTTTGCCCTGTTTCGGATTATCCTTCATAACCTCCTCAATGTATAACCGTGCAGGCTGTGGCACTACCTTTTGATATATTTTTTCTATCTGTTCTGTCAGCTGTTCTTCAAGAGACGGGCTGTCTTTCGGCATAAAAAACTTGACGGCTTTTAATTTTTCTGCGTCAAAACCTATGCTGATTTTTTCAATTTTCAAAGAAATCACATCCCCATTTCCAAATTATTTTCCTCTTTCGGCTCACAGTATTCTCTGACGAGTTCGTCATATTTTTCAAGATATTCACTGACGGAAAGCGTTTCGCCGAGGTAATTATAATCACTCTCGTCCATATCAATGCCCTCTGCCGTTGTGAATATTTTGTCTCCTACTTCTCTCGGCTCAAACCTTTCTTTGCTGATAACAGTTCCCCAATGATTAACCATAACTCTGTCTTTAAGCTGTGCCATATCACCCCTGCATTCATCATCGTGGCGAATATCATAATAGTATACACCCTCTATCGGAATGTTTCTGTTGAGTCTCTCACAGGTGAACAGTACAGGCTTATCAAATATAACCACCAAATCAAATTTGGGATTTGTGTTTTCAAGCATTTTTTCTGCCAGTGCCTTTTGCGTGGCACACGGATTTTTGGCATACTCTTCTCTGCTCATATTTATTGCGGCAAGTGATTTTTTTAATCTCTCCTCCGCCTGTTCCGGTTTTACATTAAGTTTGAACTCGTACACAGCCAAGTCGCCCCACCAATCGGTTATCCGTTCAGCCTGCGGAACATCGAAAGCCTTTTCATAAGCTGCCATCAAGTCGACCTCTTCCACACTAAATATTTCATTCAACGATCTCAAAGTTTCACCTCTCTCTTTTAATTATCCATAACCAAAAACGCTTTTTCAAAGGCTCCTATGCCGCTGAAAAAACTTCCGAGCCGTATGTTCTCAAACAAGTACGGCATTGCATCATTTAACTGCTTATATATGCTGACAAGCACATTAACAACTATTGAATTTCCCGTCTGCTTATATATTTGAGCATCGCTGACGCCTGCCGATTTCATTTTCATATAGTCGCCTTTTTCAAATCCCATAAGCACTACATTTTCTATCGGTATAAGTTTTCTGATTCTTGTTCCGTCAAATACGGCAGTGTGAGGATTGCCTGCCCGAAGCGTCGGAGCAACCGTTATGCCTACTTTGCAATCTTGAAATCCGCTTTCGGTTCTGCACTGATACATTTCTTTTTCCGATGATATAATTTTTTCTAAATCCCTTTCATATATCTTTCTGACGGACGGTTTGATACTGCCGTCAATGTATATGCCCGGAATATCCGACTCATAAAACTTTGACATATCCGGCGGCAATAGAAAGTCATTCAGCCTTCCGTAGTTATACTCCTGCGCCGGGAAATTGAATTTTCCGTTATCAATACTTTTCTTTATAATAACGACATATATTCGTTCACGGTTTTGCGGAATTCCGTATCCCTTACTGTTTAATACTCCGTAATACACATTGTAACCGTAGCTTTCAAGCTCGTATAAAAACATCGAGAATGTTCTCTCAAAACTACTGCTCATTATGTTTTTAACATTTTCGTATATAGCAACATCCGGTCTTATGTATTTCAGTATCCGAAGCCATTCGCAAAGAAGAGACGACCTTGTCTTTTGTATTTCCTCACTGCCGCATTCAGGACAGCATTTTCGCCTGTCGGCATTTACCGTCAACGGATTATATTCATTTCCGCAATTTCTGCATTCCCATATGCTGCCCTTTCTCGCACCGCCTATGCTGAAATCCTGACACGGAGTGCCGCCGACCATAAAATTAAAAGGCTCGATGTCCTTTGCATACACTGTTTCAATGTCGCCGAGATTTTTGGATTCATCAGCATTGTGTATGGCACAGTAACTTTTAACCGCCTCCTTATCTATCTCACAGAAACAAATGAGTTCATATCTCATTTAAGCCTCCTCCCAAACAAAAAAGACGGAGCATTTCTGCCCCGCCGATTGTTTTTGTGTATTAAATTTTCTACATCCCCTGCATTGGTTGCATACCCTGTCCCTGCTCAAAGTCTTGTTTCAGTTCTTCCTCGGTTTTGATGTAATATGTATTTGAATACTCCCAGAAATGAACATATATATTCCCGTCCGAGGTTGATATTTCGCGCTGTTCAAAGCCCTCACCCCAGCCGTCCGAAAATTGTCCGACGCAGTATTCTTTAAGATTGTCAAGTTCCTCCGCATCCAAGTTTTCTGTGAGCAGACATTTTGCAACTCCAAGCAGTTTCCCGTTATACATTTCCACTGCCGGGGTAATCTTATATACTTTTTCCTTAACCTTTCCTGCATCAAGATATTCTGCCAAGCCCCGTTCCGTTTCAAACCTGTTTTCACGCTGAACAGCTTCTCTGATTTCGGCAACATAATCGTTTTCGTCCACGCTCTCCTCCGCATCACACTCATAATCCCATCTTGTCACATTGAGCGGAACATATAAGTTTAGTTCGATGTTTGCCCTTTGCCTCATTTCCATAGTCTGCTGTTTTTTTATGTATTCGCCGACCTGCGGCGCATATGCCTTGTATCTTGCATAGTCATACCCCTGAGTGTCAACCATAAGTCCGTCACCGTTTTTGTTGATTATGAGAATACCGTTTGTATATTTATCGCTTCGCTCGTAATTTTTCTTATTGTATTCTTTCAAAATATCGGAATACTCGCCGTTTCGGATTATTTCAAACTCGCTGTCTTGTACATATACAACCTCGTCCACACAAAAGTGTACCAGCGATACCGGAAATTCCTTTTGGCACAGCTTTTCGGTTTTCAGTATGATATTTGTTCTTTGCGGAAACAATCTTTTTTCAAGCTCTGCAAAATCATGATTATCTATTGCGGTATCTCTATAATTCAACGCCAATGCGTCTGCATCAAAAAATATTTTGCCGGAATCGTGTTCGGCATACGCGGCATTTACATATCCGAATACCTTTTCGTCATCAAGCGGCATTCCGTTTGAATCTATACAAAAATATTCATTGCCGTTTCGCATTGTAAAAAAAGCTATATCCACCCCTTTTTCAAAAATAACATCGTACAGTTCGCCCGTTTTATTGTTCTCAAAGAGCTTTACTTCCGGCTCCGCATCATATTTTTCCTTAAACAACTTTTGTATTGTTTCAAAGTGAATTTTTTTATTCATTCTGCATTAACCTCCGTTTTCTTAATTTCTCATCTTCGAGCCTTTTAAGTATCATTCTGCCGTCAACCTTTGACAAATCTCTGCACCACTCCGATTTCAAAAAAGTTTTTGCACGGCGCGAGTAGCAGTTTCCTATACGTATGTCCTTGACTGCTTGTATGATAATTGCATTTGCAAGATTTTCATAGGCTCTGTTTATACTTACTGTAATCATAATGCCCCCTCTCTATTCTCCGCTGCCGATTGGCAGTCTGCCCATAGCATAGAAATGACTGCTCCAATAGTCGGTTTCTATTGACGCATACTTTATCGGATTTCCGCAATGTAACATTTGATTTTCGCCCACGTATATACCGATATGTGTTACCGGTTCACTTGACACATACGTTCTCGTAAAGAGCACCAAATCTCCCGGTTTTGCGTCTGCCTTTGAAATTTTTGCGCACTGGTTATATATCCCCTGCGCCGTTGTTCTCGGCAGGTTATATACTCCCGAATGCGTATAAGACCAACACACAAAACCGCTGCAGTCAAATGATGTTGAGGGACTTGAGCCGCCCCACACATACGGGTATCCGATATATTTTGTCGCCTCCTCCATAAGCTTTGCAAATGTCGCATCGGAATATGCTCCCGGCACCGGTCCCATATATGTATTACCGTCATCTCCGGCGCTTGCCATTCCAAAACGCAGAACAGAGCAAAGTTCATTTACCTGCTGTTGGGTTATGTTATCCGTTGCCTTGCCGGTTACCGCTGCCACTCTTGCCAATGCTTCATTCAGTCCGCACTGACTGATGACTTCGTTACCGTCTTCATCTGTACTTCTTACCAAAAAACATTCCACAAAATCTGTATAAAAGCTATCGGGCAAGTGCTTGTCCTCACCGAAATACAAAGTGTAGAACACAGCATGGATTGTATCTTTATCAAGATTCCCCGATATATTATCCGTTGCCGCATCAAGCTTTGAATAACAATATTTCATCTCATTGATAAACTGAACATACGCCGCTGATGCGGTTTCAGATCCCGAATCGTCAAAAGAAAAGATATTCAAAAATGCGGCTACTATCCCGACTATCATCAGAACAGTGCCGCATATGATTGAACCTATCAAAATCCATATTCGTTTGTCTGTGGCAAGTGTAATTGCCGCTTTTATAACCGCCGGACTTACCGCCATAAGCATTCACCCCCTACATATGCATTTCCTGACCGTCATTATCTTCAATATCCTGAAGCCTGATTCTTTCCGCATCGCTGCTGAACAGTACCTCGTTACAGTCCATACACTCTATACTGTAACACTCGCTGTCCCCGTAATTGGCAAGCTCAATTTTATGACCGATATGTTTTGAAAGGTTTCCGCCCATATCTTCCTGATACAAAATGGCTCCGTCATTTGTATTATATACTCTGCATACATTGCCTTCCTGTCGGCATTCAAGATCAATCTCACAATCGCAGGTTTCAATATATTCGGTTATGTAAAACTCCATACAGGGTACATGATGGCGCTGCATACACATTTTTTCGATATACTGCGTTATGGTACTGCGTTCCTCATCGGTCATAACATATTCTCTCTCAAATGCTTTATTTTCTGTATCTATGTCATAAAACATTCTGATTTCGCCGATTACAGGATTATATTCCGCAAACAGATTTACCCAAGCACTGTCATCGCCAATTATATTTATTCCGAATTTTTTATCTACATCAAACCACGCCTCCATTGGAATGAATATATTCTTATTTTCACTATTAAACTCCATATCCTCGCATATCCTGAAATCGCTTTCTTCAAATGTGTTAAAATAATCTCTTTTCAACTCCGACACCTCCTGCTTTTAAGACATAATTATATCGTCTTGCTGAACCTCCGATTCACCGAGTGTTTCCTCAATTTCCTCATCGGTCATTCCAAGAACCTCTGAGAGTGTGGTTTCAATATCACTTCCGCCGATACTTTGTTTTATGTATTCAACCGCCCGCCAAAATAACTCCGACTGTCTTTCAAATTTTTTGCTTTTTATTTGAAGTTCAAGATAGGAACTGTCGTTATCAATTATGTTTTTTATTCCATTCTCAATTTCGGATACTGTATTTTCCGCATATTCAAAGCAAGGCATCATATTAAACTCATTAAGGCAATGCTTAAACTCGCTATCGGACTCCTCATATACCTCGCACCATATTTCTGCAATGTCATCACCGTTCTCTATTGCTTTCTCATAATCGGGGTTAGTATTAATTACATATCTGCCGTATCTGAACATTATCTTCCGCCTGCCTTTCCGAAGAGTTCTTCCTTATACTTCGGTGCAATAACCATCAGATTATATCTTTCATTTCCGCACTTATACAGACATACACCTCTCTGCGGATAACGTATCAAATTAAACTCACTCTCATCTATCTGCAATGTATCCATATAGAACTTTGAGTCTATATTTCCGGCATTAAACAAAAACGAATGCGTCGGTATCGCAAACAGCGGTTTTGTATATTCCGCAATTCCGGGCAGTGAAAAGTCTTCAAGGTTCTGACTCGCAAGAATAATTGACGAATCTTTTTTTCGCACTCGCTTTGAGGCATTTCTGATATATTCCACCGCAACAAGGTTTGACAAAAACAGATACAGCTCGTCTATAATTCCGGCTGTATTTCCAATTGTTAAAAGTGCATTTGTCATATATGAAAGCGTATTAAACAGTAAAGCATTTTTTATATTTTTACTTGCCTGTAGCAGCCCTTTCACCCCAAACACCACAAACCTGTCTGTTTTGATATTTGTATGCCCGTTAAAGAACTTGCTTTCAGCGCCAACACACATTGAATGGATTCCGAGCAAAATTTCCTGAAGTAAATTTTCAGTGTAAATAGGCTTATCGGTTCTGTCAAAGTCCTTATACTGCTCCTCAATAAATTCATACAGATCACTCATCTTGGGATAGTCTGTTGCTTTAAGCCTTGAAAATTCTGTACTGTCACTTATATTCCATTTCCGATACAGCTTTTCAAGCATTATTTCTATCGTGTCAATTTGCGAATCGGTAAAATCCTTGTATGATGCAAAGAAATCACGCAGAAACGATATATGTTGGCTCAGTTTTGTTTTCCGCTTAAATGCCTCCGGAGTAGACGCATCTATTTCGGTATCGTCATCAGAATCGCTCCACGCCTTTGGTTCAAGCGGATTTATAAGGTATTCACCCGACATCAAATCGACAAAGCACCCGCCGAGATTATTCGCCATATCCTCATATTCGTGTTCCGGGTCGAGGCATATTATATTCATTCCCGATTCAAGCAGATTTGTTATAATCAGCTTTGTGAGGTATGACTTTCCCTGTCCGGAATTACCGAGAATTAAGATATTTGCGTTTGTTTTGTCATCTGCTCTTTTATTAAAGTCCACTATAATGTTACTGCCGTATTTATCCCTGCCGAGATAAAATCCGTTTGCGTCTGTCTTTCCCGAATAGTTAAACGGGAA
>JAEDLZ010000005.1 GCA_016303265.1 Clostridiales bacterium | reverse complement strand
TATGTCGTCGCCGGAACTTTGAAAAACGAATCCATTTGTAATGGGTTCGTTTTTTGTTGTGCAACGAAAACCACGCGATAGTCGCGTGGTTCTATAGAGGTTAACCGATGAACAAAAAATCCTCCAATGTGTTATAATAAAGATGACCTGCCAGTCAAAATAAAAAACACATTGGAGGATTTAATCTATGGAAAAAGAAAACATAGACACAAATAGTTTAGCACACACAAAATGGAATTGCAAGTACCACATAGTGTTTGCACCTAAATACAGGCGAAAAGTATTCTACGAAGAAAAAAGGTTAGAGATACGAGAGATATTACGACGATTATGTCAATGGAAAGGAGTAGAAATAATAGAGGGAGAAGTATGCCCAGACCATATACATATGTTAGTGAGCATCCCGCCCAAAATGAACGTTTCGGGGTTTATGGGATATTTGAAAGGAAAAAGTGCATTACTAATATTCCAGAGGTGGGGGAATATGAAATTTGCATACCGGAACCGCGAGTTTTGGTGTAAGGGATATTACATTGATACCGTGGGGAAAAACACAAAAGCGATAAAACTTATATAGCAGAACAATTAAAAAGAGATAAAGAAACAGATCAGCTAAGTCTATTTGACCCACGGGACCCATTTATGGGTAGTAAGTAGATATTGCATGGCTGGCAGGCCAATAAAAAAGCGCACTTGTGCGCAGCCAGTAGTATTAGGGCTATGCCCGAAAATGAAATACCCCCGCTATGCGGGGGGATATTTATTTATTAGGCAAGGAAGGAGGATAAAAATGTAAAAGCTATTGAAAAAATATCCGTTATGTGGTATAATGTATGTGCCAAACAAAAGTTAATAGTAAGAGTCCGCAGAAGTATGTGTATTTTTATTTCGGTAAAAATGCAGATGCTCTATTTAAGCATATACTTTTTCGGGCTATGTTTAACTTTTGTTTGGCGACAATTCGGAGCTAATGCATTTTTCGTGCGTCAGTCTTCGGATTGGCGCATTTTTTATTTTGCGGAAAAATGTATCTGTACCATAGGGGCAGTAAAAAATCAGCGTTTGAAATGAGGTGATAAACAATAACAATTGTACAAGCTATCAAAACCATTTGTAAAGCAAGGGGGTGAGGACTTGGCATATTGCTCAAACTGTGGCAAGGAAGTAACGGGTGCATTCTGTTCCAACTGTGGACAGCCTACGGGGAACCGGAGTACAGAATATACAAATACATATCAGGAAAATTATCAATATCAATCCTATAGGAAAACGCCTACGCAAACCTTAGCGGACAGGGAAAAGGCTTCAGCGATTGTATGGACGGTCATAGCAAGTTTACAAGCATTGTTGGCATTATTTACTTTTGGTGCGTTAAACTGGATTGGCTCTATCATTGGATTTCAACTTGGCTGGGGAAGTATTTTTCAAATAGGTGTTGCGGCTTGGAATGGGTATGGGGCTTATTGTTCATTCCAAAGAGTCAAAAGAGTATTGGCTCGGCAGCATGGAATTGTGCAGGAATATGACAGGCTATTGGCCGGTAGTATTGTATTTATCGTTGTCAATGCCCTGTTTGGGGCAGTGATAGGGATTGCAGGCGCAGTATTTGATTTATTTAACAGACACTATGCGTTAACCAACGCACAATATTTAGAAGATTGAAGGGGGTATTTAAATGGCATTTTGTACGAAATGCGGAAAAGAGGTTACAGGAAGTTTCTGCACGAATTGTGGCAGTGCGGTGAATGGAATTAAAGGTTTGTGCAGGCCAAGATCGATAAAGCCATTTTTTATTAGTGCTTCAATTTTAGTTATATTAGGTATTGTAGGAATATCTATAAGCGTTTATCATGCAGCTACATATACATTTAGTGGTGCCGCGCTATCTGTAATGGAAGAATATGGTGATTATAGCGGGATAGCACAACATAATTTTATTGAAACCTTAATGGGCGTTTTAGGTTGGGGCGGTGCATTGATACTAATTATAGCTTTTATTCTTATGATAATTGGCTTTATAAACAAGCAACATAACAGAAAAGGAATGTGTGAAAAATGAAAAAAATTATAGCATTACTATTAAATATTGTCATTATCATTTCTTTGGGGCGTGTGAGTTTTTTTCTGTAAATTTAATCTCTCTATAATAAAATAATCGTTTTTTATGGGCAGGAAAGCCGTTCTTAGGCTTTTCTGCCCGCAAAAGATATCATTTTGGAGTCAAATTTGAAGTTTGCACAAAATGAGGGATTGCCCCTATATATTTACTTTTATTTTACCGCTGCTTTACAGGCGGTTATGATTTGATTATTCAGTCTATTCTTATTTCAATATCTCCTGTATCGGTATCAATCTCGCATCTGCCGCCGGTTGTTGTTTTTGGAACATCAACACTGCCGGTATCGGTGTTGGTAATAAATACCTTATTCGAAAGTAAACTGCCCGTGACATCTCCCGTATCCGTTTTTACATATATCTCAGCGGCATCTGAGTCGCTAAAATTCACATTACCCGTGCTTCTCTCAATAGAAAACTTTTCTGTAGCAATAACATTGCTCAAGGTAATGTTTCCTGTGCTTCCGCTTGATATAACGCTTTCGCACGCAACATTAGTAAGGCGTGCTTTGCCTGTTGAGACACCTATCGTAATGTTGCTCTTGCAGGTCACCCCCGAAACAGTCACTTTGCCTGTGGAAACGGAAAGGTCAAGTGAGCCGGCGGAGATATTTTTTACACGAATATTTCCGGTGCTTGTTTTTATCTTAATCGACCTTGAAGCGGTTGCACAAAAATCAACATCACCTGTACTCAAAGAAATATCAACATTCCCAAAAGAATAATCTTTCGGTATTTCAATATCTCCGGTGCCTTCGCTGATGGAGAGTGCAGAATATTTCGCTTTAGGGAGATAAATAGTTATCTTTGGTGAACCGAAGTGGAATCCAATATAGTCATGCCAAGATTTTTGATTGTTGATTTTGACAACAAGTGCATCTTCTTCAATGGCGACGGAATGTTTTGCATTTTCTGCCTCATAACACTCCACTCTGCATTTTCCATCGTCTGATAATGCAAATATAATGTCTGCGGTATCCGTATTCATAGATATTTCACTGAATACTTCGTTGATTTCATAGGTGTTTGTTTCGTATTTAACCGTTGACAGTTTCGCAAAGTCCCATCCAAGTGTTGCCATAACACCCACAAAAAGGATACACCCTATCAACACAAGAAGAACTGCTGTCATGAGCCATATTTTCGTTGCCTTTTTCATTACGCTTCCCCCTTCTTGATAAAGCAATTTTTAATCCATGTTGCAATTTTCTTTGTGAGTATTAAAATGCCTTTTGTCGTAACCTTGCAGCCGTAGAACATTAAGATAGAAAGTCCTGCACAAACGATTCCTGCGGCGAGCACAGCAACACCGGAAGCGCCGCTGCCGCCTGCGGTAAAAATAACACACGCCGGCACGCTGCAAACAGCACAAACAGCGAGTGAAGCAAAGATTGCCCACAATGAAACAATCACAGACCAGAATGAAACATAAATTGCGAGAATTACGGCAATTGCGGCGATACCTAACGAAAGCCATATCGGGGATCCAAGTGACAAAAGTGCGATCTCCCACGCTTTCAGATGCCGTTTGGGTACAATTCTTTCCTTTGCAATTTTTGCAAGAGGAATATCTGCTATTACTTGTTGGACGATTTCATCAATAGTGCCTACCGCAAAAACCGCTTCCTCCTCTGAAAGACCTTCTTCTGTTCGGTCTTCTATCATTTCGCTGTAAAACATTAAGCGGTCTTCAATATCGTCCTTCGGCAATCCGGACAATCCTTTGCGCAGTTGTGCAAGAAATTCTTGTTTAGTCATTACCATCATCCTCCTTAGTTACGAATTGATAAATAGCTAAAATCTCATTCCAATCGACCTTGAAATCCTCAATACGCCTTAGTCCTTCGTCGGTGATATGATAATACTTCCGAAGTCTGCCGTCGTGCTCAACAGTGCGGACGGTCAGCATATTAGCTGTTTCCAAGCGTTTCAGAATTGTATATAAGGTCGATTCGGACAGCTCAATATACGGCTTCATATCTTTAATAATCTTATAGCCGTATGAATCTTCGCTCTTAATTGCCGCTAAAACGCAGACATCTAAGAGCCCTCGTTTCAACTGAACATCCATACAATACCTCCTTTTATATTATACATCGTATCACGAAGTATTGCTTTTGTCAATAGTTTTGAGAAATTTTCACAAAAAATTGCGGCAAAGAGAAGTCAATCTCCTTGCCTTGCTCGGTTACACACAATTTGGCAGCAAAACACCCTGCAAGGTTTTGAAGTCTTGCAGGGTGGTTTTTTGAAAATAGTTTTAATCTCACAATCGGATATCTGTGGAAGTTATCCTTCTAAACGCATATATAAAAGGGGATAAGGATTTCCCTGTTCGTCGGTGTCTGTTCTGTTAAATATCTTAAATCCAATATGTTCGTAAAATCCCTTTGCGAGTGGATTTTGTTCATTTACAGTCAATTGTTTTACTCCATATTTTTCAATCCCCAAGCTAAGCAAGTCTTTCCCTAATCCTTTGCCTCTTCGTTTAGGGGTGATAAACAGCATTTCCAATACTTCGTTCTCAATGCCCATAAACGCTACAGGATATCCTCTTTCATCATTTGCGACAATCAAATGAGCAACTCT
This sequence comes from Clostridiales bacterium, assembly GCA_016303265.1. Lineage (GTDB taxonomy): Bacteria > Bacillota > Clostridia > Monoglobales > Monoglobaceae > SIG454. The sequence continues at coordinate 29,771 of JAEDLZ010000005.1, read as the reverse complement.
GTTCAATGCCTCCGGAACATATTTTTTAATATTTTCAATTTCTGCATCCGATAAAAAAAGATGAGTTTCTCGCACAGACTCTTCCCATACTATCAGTAGTTGCCGAATCAAAGCGTGCGTTCTTTCGTTTATTTCAATAATATTCATATTTGCCTCACTGGAATAAATTTAATCAAATATCGTCCGCCACACATCCCGTGAATGATATGCTTCAAAGCATAATTCTATTTGCTTTCTTGTGTTTTTTTCGTTTGCAAGATTTCCGGGCGGTCTTGCCGACGCAAAATTATTGCTCCTTCATAAGGGGAATTTTTATTGTAAATTTTGTGTATTCGCCCGGCTGACTTTCAACGGAAATGCTGCCGCCGTGACTGTCTATAATTTCCTTTGCAATTGCAAGACCCAGTCCCGTTCCGCCCAGCTCGCGGGAGCGCGCCTTGTCGACTCTGTAGAACCTTTCAAATATGTGCGGCAAATCCTTTTCGGGAATGCCCCGTCCCGTGTCCTCCACTTTGATATATGCCTCGTTATACACAAATCCGCAGAAAATTTTAATGCTGCCTGCATCTGTATATTTTATTGCGTTTGAAACAATATTCTTGACGGCGCGCTCAATGCGGTATCTGTCGCCGTATATTACGGGCCCCTCCGTTGTGAGATTGTAGCTTAAGGCAAGACCCTTTTTCTCCGCCTCGACGGAAAAGGTTGAAACAATGTCGCGGAGAAGCTCGTCAAGCCCGAATACCTCTTTCTGAAGCTCCTCCTTTTGGGCGTCATAGCGGGAAAGGGTGAGCAGATTTTTAACCAGGTTTGTCATTTTTTCTGTTTCGCTGTGAACTGTTTTAAGGAGCGTTTCTGCCATTTCCTTATCGTCAAGATACCCGTCCAGCAAGGTTTCGGTATATGTTCCGATGGTGGTCAGCGGGGTTCTGAGCTCATGGGAGACCTCCGCAACAAATTTGCGTCGGGATTCCTCAAGCTTGAATTGTTTGGTAATGTCCTCAAACACGGCAACAATGCCCGCCACCTTATCGTTTTCAATTTTAAAGGGCACAACATATGCCTTAATTCGCATATCTTCAAATTCAATGTCACATTCTTCGGCGCGGTCCTTGTTAAGATATATAAACTTTTCCATTAAAAAATCCACGCCGAGGGAGCTCCAAAAGCTGTCAAACCGTGTATTCTCGTCAACGCGGGCTCCGAAAATTTTTCGCGCGGCGGAATTGATATGGATTATTTCCTGATTCGTGTTAAAGGCGATAATACCGTTATTCACATTCTCCAGAATGATTTCTATTTTGTGCTTTTCCGCCGATACTTCGTTTATGGCGCGGTTCATAACGCCGCCCATGTAGTTAAAGGTTTCCATAAGCGTTCCGATTTCGTCCTGAGATGAAACATCAAGACGGGACTCGAAATTTCCCTCTGCAAAGTCCTCTGCCTTTTCCGTAAGTACGGAAATCGGACGGGTTATGGTTTTTGCGAAAAAGAAACACAGGAATATGGAAACAATTGCACCAATCACAAGAGCTTCTATAATAATTGAAAGCATATTTTGCAGCAAAGAGTCAACGCTGTTGCGGTTGTCTTTTACATATATGATGTAGTCCCTGTCCCCTGCCGAAAAACTTTTGGCGTAGTCCATATAGCCGGAGCTGAAACTGAAGCTGTCGCCGACCTTCCCGGCCATTGCGGAAATAATGTTCGGTGTTTTTTCAAGAACGGGGGTTTTCCCCTCGTAAGAAGTCACGATTTTTCCGGTTTTTCCGTCGAGAATATAACACTCTCTCTCGGAACTGAGCCCCATTTTGCCGGCATAAAGCGAAATTGTGTTCGACGCTTTTGCAATCTGTTCTTCCGTTGTTCCTTTTGAGGAAAAGGCGTTCCGGAGCGAAACCGTGAAATCGCCGTTTGCAACAGATTCCTGCTGGTTTACAAAGTCGTCCTGATACACCTCCACAATATTACTCATCATAAATATGCCTGCAATAAGCATGGTTATAAAAACAAGCGCAACAAAAACAACAACCATTTTCCATTGTAGCCGTTTAAACATTTAATTCACCGCCTTGATTTAATTGTACCATAGAGAGGGGGGTTTTTCAATATTAAATTCACTCTTTTAAGCAATGACAAAAAGGGTCGGCACCGCCGACCCCCGCAATCGTTTATTTTGAAAATTTATTTCGGTATTCAAGAGGTGAAATGTTGTATTTCTTTTTAAATATTCTTGAGAAATAGGTAACTCTCGAGTATCCGACCTTTGTGGCAATCTCGCTTATGGGCTCTTTTGTTTCGGTGAGCAGCTTCTTTGCGCTTGAAAGCCTTAAATTGCTGATATAGCTGGGAATGGTTTCTCCCACCTGGCTCTTGAAAATTCCGTTGACATAGTTTGCGGAAAAGTGAAAACGCTCTGCAATTTTCGGAACGCCCAGCGCCTCTCTTGCAAAGTTGTTTTTGATATATTCCTTTATGCTTTCTGAAAGTGCGTAATAATAGTCCTGATTTTTCTCCGTTTCAAACTGAAATATGTTTATGTACCTTGCACGGGTAAATTCTATAACCTCGGAAATGTGGCTAAGCTCCGATAAGCTGTGAATTGCGCTTGTCCTTTGCAGCCCCGCATTTTTAAAACCCTGGTCATCCAGATAGTCGTATATTATACCAATAAGCTTGGCGCATACTGCGCGGACAAGTTCTTTGCTTTCTCCAAAGCTTTTCAGGGACTGGAACATATCCTCAAAATACGGGACATCATTTCCGTTGAGGTGATAAAAAATGTCATCGGCAATATTGCTGTCCGACAAAATGCGGATAAGTTCCTTTAAGCTGCGGCGGCGGTTGTATATATCGGTCAGAATTTCGGCAAGGCGTTTTGCGCGAATTTCGGCGAGCAGCCCGACAGCCCCCGCCTCAACAGCGGACTGTGCAAGGGCCGGTGTTATGTTGGAGGCAATAAGAATAACATCAACCTGCCCGGAAATATCTTTAATGCGGTCAAGCACATTCTGCCAGGGAAAATTTCCGTCGGTAACAGCGATAATAACATCAAAATCGTTATCTTGCGCCGCCTTTGCCGCAGAAATCTCATCTGTGGCAGCTACAGGAACGGTATAGCCGGATTTTTCCCATTCAACAGCACTTAAAACTGCCGAGCAGACCTTTTTATTGTTTCCGACAATAAGAGGGTTAAGCATTCTTATTCTCCCTTCTTTGTTTTATCGCACTTTGAAAAACGGCAATCCGTTTGCTGCAATTTCGTTCAAATAATTACATTGGTGCAAGGGGGAGATGAGCCCCTTGCTTCCTATGTGTAATTATTATAACATGATGGATTTTAAATTTCAAGAATTTTGAAAAAATTCCTGATAGAGTTTGACAAACAGAGCGCCGCACAGTATAATTAAAATATAATCTCTTGTGATGCAATGCGCTGATTTGGCGGCTTGAACTTATGCTGCTATGAGGGCGACAAGCATTATACATTGGGAAAGGCTTTGTAATTTTATGAAACAGCTTACGGTAAATTCAAACGATGCGGGACAGAGAATCGATAAATTTCTGATGAAATATTTTCGTTCGCTGCCCGGCGGAATGATTTATAAATGGCTTAGAAAAAAGCGGATTCGTCTTAACGGAGTCCACCCGAAAAACGACGCCTTTTTGAGAGAAGGCGATGTCCTTGAGCTTTATATAAACGATGAGTTTTTCCCCGAGATGCGGGAAATCCCCGAATATATAAAAACTGCGCCCAAGCCTGATATTGTATACGAGGACAAAAATATTATAATAGTCAACAAACCGTCGGGGGTGTGCGCTCATGACGGAGCAGACAGTCTGATAAACAGAATTTTATCCTATTTATACGGAAAGGGCGAGTATGACCCGGGCAGAGAGCATACATTTACCCCTGCCCTCTGTCACAGGATAGACAGAAATACCTCCGGGCTGGTTATAGCGGCGAAAAATGCGGCGGCGCTGCGGTTTTTCAATGAGAAAATCCGGCTGCGTGAAATCAGGAAAGTATATTTTCTGCGCGTTGAGGGAGAACTCGAAGAGGACAGCGGAGTTATTGAGGGGTATATATCAAAGGACTATACGCAAAACAAAGTTGTGTTTTCCAAGACGGGAACCCCCGGCTCCAAACACGCCGTAACAAGCTTTCGCAAGGTAAAAGACCATGTTGAGGCGGAGCTTATAACAGGGCGGACGCACCAGATAAGAGCCTCCTTTGCCTATATAGGCCACCCCATTTGCGGGGATGTTAAATACGGCGCAAGGAAGAACGGAGGAAAATCTTATCAGCAGCTTTGCGCAGGGAGGCTGATTTTCGATTTTTGCGACAGGGGCGAATTTGAATATTTAAACGGAAAAATATTTGAGGTGAGATAATGGACTGGACACCTTCTCAAAGAGAGGCCATAAACCACAGCGGCGAGAATATTCTTTTATCAGCGGCGGCGGGGTCGGGCAAAACCGCCGTTTTGGTGCAGCGCGTCATTGAAAAAATACTGGATAAGGAAAACCCGGTATCTGTTAATGAACTGCTGATTCTGACATATACGGAGGCGGCGGCAGCGGAGATGAAACGGAAAATTTCCGACGCCGTAAATCAGGAATTTCTTAAGGATACAAAAAATGAGCATCTGCGAAAACAGCGGATTTTAATAAACAGTGCAGATATTTCAACGATTCATGCTTTTTGCCTGAATGTTATAAAGGGAAACATACATAAAACCGATATTCCCGTTAATTTTTCAATCATATCGGACATTGAAAATAATATGCTCAAGGAGAAGGCAATTGACCTTGTTCTATCAAGATTTTATGAAAAGTTTGACCGGATTCCGCCATTTCAGCGGCTTGTTCTGGGTTACGGCTCAGACAAAAATGACAGCAATTTAAGAAAACTCCTGCTTGACATTCTGAATTTTGTGTACGGCTTGTCCCGGCCGGTAAAGTGGCTGAATGAAGCCGCCAAGGCATATAAAATCGAAAAATTTGAGGATTCTGTATGGCAGGCGCGCCTCTTTGACTACGGGGAAACCCTGGCGGAGCGCATAGCGGCTCTTTATGACGAGATAACAAGACTGGCGGACAGCGCACTGCCGGCTGACAGCAAATATACTGCGGCATATTTCAGAGAGCGGGAGCGGATTTTGTCCGCTCTGTCGTGCATAAAAGAACGCTGTTTTGAAAAGGCGAAAGCGGCTGTTTCGGAGGTTTATTTTGAAAGTCCCAACCAGGTTATAAAAGACCCCGAAATGAAGAATGCAAGAAAAATTTGCAGCAGCCTTAGGGATTTGGCAAAGAAAAAGTGGGGGGAGCTGCGGGAACTTTTTTCCGCCGATTCGGAAAGCGTTGAAGGTCAGCTTAAGGAGCTTGAGCCGATTATCCGAACCTTTAAGAATATTGTTCTTATGGTTATGCGCGCCCATAAGCAGCTAAAACGCAAACAGGACTATCTGGATTTTGACGACCTTGAGCATGAGCTTATGGCTCTTCTTGAAAATAAGGACGGTTCGCCCACGGCTACGGCGAAGGCCCTTCAAAACAAATATAAGGAGATTTTGGTTGACGAGTGTCAGGACTCCAGCGAAATTCAGAATACCATCTTCGAACTGATTTCAAAGGAAAACAGAAATGTTTTCATGGTAGGCGACATAAAGCAGAGCATATATAAATTCCGTAATGCCGTGCCGGAGCTTTTCGAGAAAAAATATAAGCAGTATGAAATGAAAAGCGGCGGCCGCCTTATACGCCTGTCCAAGAATTTTAGAAGCCGGGAAAATATAATTGATTTTGTTAATTTTGTGTTTGAGAAAGTTATGATAAAGGAGCTGGGCGGCGTAGGCTACGGCGAGGAAGAGCGGCTCCTGTTCGGAGCGGACTATAAGCCGCCCGAAACCCCCGAAAAATATGTGACCGAATTTAATGCTGTGGACTGCAAGGGCTTAAAAACGGAGGATGCCGTCCGTGCCGAAGCAATAAATATTGCAATGCGGATAAAGAAAATGGTCGGCGAACGGGAACTGGACATAACCGACCTCAAAAGCGGCGAAACGCATCCCGTGAAATATTCGGACATAGTTATTTTAATGCGGAACACAAAAGCAAATGCGCCGATTTTTGAAGAAGTGTTTGAAAAATTCGGCGTTCCGCTGTATAGTGAGATTGGACGAAGCTATCTGACTTCCGTCGAAATTCAGACGGTGCTGTCATTTTTGCAAATTATAGACAATCCGAACCAGGACATCCCCTTAGTTGCGGTTATGCGTTCGCCTATGTGGCGGTTCACCCCCGATATGCTGGCAAAAATCCGTAAGGAAAAACGCAGCGGCAATTTCTATGAGGCGGTTTCTTTTGCCGCCGAAAACGGGAATGCGTCTTGCGCAAGATTTATTTCCGAGCTTGAAAGACTGCGGGACGAGCGGGAATATTCAAGCGTTTCCGAGCTTATTATGATTATTTTAAACCGATATAATTACAGCGAAATCGCAGCGGGAATGAGCGACGGCGCTGCCCGGCAGGAAAATCTCAGGCTTTTGTTTGAGAGGGCTGCGGAGTTTGACGAAACCCGGAGCGGAACTCTTTCGGATTTTATGTTGTACATAAAGACAATTCTTGATTCGGGAAAGGATCTGACTCCCGCAAAGCTTACGGGTGAAAATTCGGATACAGTCAGGATTATGACGATTCACAAATCAAAGGGGCTGGAATTTCCCGTTGTTATTCTCGCAGATGTGTTCAAAGAGTTCAATACCCGTGATACTTCAGCGAGAATTATCTGGCATAACGAGCTTGGCTTTGGATTTAAATATATTGACACCGACAAGCGGATTGTTTTTCCTTCCATTCCCCACAGAATTATCTCGGGCACAGCAAAGGAAGAGCTTATTACAGAGGAAATGCGGCTTTTGTATGTTGCTCTGACCCGTGCGAAAGAAAAATTGATTATTTCCGCTTCAATGCGGAATGATTTATGCATTTATCTTGCGCAAGATAAATGCCTGCCAATCGGAATCCTAAGCGCAGGCAGTATAGGCTATTGGATTGCCTATGCTTTTGCGCGGCATGAGGAGATGGAAAAGCTTGCGGACAGACTGAAAGTTTCGTATCTTGCGCAAGATAGAAACGATTTGATTAGAATAAGCCTTACGGACAGCAACGAACTGGAAGAGAAAATGGAGTCGGGGATAAATGAGGAGGCGGCGGAAAGCTGCGGTAAGGTTGATGAGGAGCTTATGGATAAGCTGTCGAACCGACGGCTATATTCGGAGGGGAGGCACCTTCCTCTTAAATTATCCGTAAGCGAGGCTAAAAGGAGGCAGGCAGAGGAGGCGTATTCTCCGCATATTTTTACGGTTCCGACGGTTTCGGTATCCGGGGCGGAGCTTATTTCCGCAACGGAGCGGGGAACGATAACACATTTTGTACTTCAGCACATTGACATAAATAAAGCGGATACCCGCTTGGGGGTTGATGAAGAGATTGACCGTATGGTTTCCGAAGGGGTGATAAGCTCTGCCCAGAGCGAGGCGGTGGACAGGAAATCCGTCCTCGGCTTTTTCCGGAGCGATTTGGGGCAAAGGCTTAAAAAAGCAAAGCGGCGCTGGAAGGAATTTAACTTCTATTCCGAAACGGATGCCGCCGACTTTTACCCGGAATACAAGGGCAGGGGCGAAAAAATTCTTCTTCAGGGCACAATGGACTGCTTTTTTGAGGAAAACAACGGCAATCTGGTTTTAATAGATTACAAAACGGACCGCATTTCCGAGTCGGAGATAGGGGCAAGGAGCAGGATGTATCTGCCTCAGCTCAGATATTACAAAAAAGGACTTGAAAATATAAGTGGCAGAAAGGTTAACGAAGCATATATTTACTTTCTCGCCTGCGAAAAAGCGGTAGATATACAGGAGGCAGAAAATGAAGCTGATTGACGGACAGAAAAACAAAAGCTATAAATTAGAGAGCATAGAGCTTGACACGCCGGTTAAGCGGCGGCTTGAGATACTCGGAATGACGGTGGGGACAAGAATTGATATTTTGGAAAAAAAGGGCAGACGGGCGATTATAATAAAATGCCGCAGCTCACGCTTTGCTATCGGCGGAAATTTTGCGGCAGGAATGGAGGTTACACCATGGACAGACCGATAAATGTTGCCTTTGTGGGCAATCCGAACTGCGGAAAGACAACTCTTTTCAACGCATACACGGGAGCAAACCTTAAGGTTGCCAACTGGCCGGGGGTTACGGTTGAGAAGAAGGAGGGCAGCGCCACATATCATGGCATAAAATACAACCTTGTGGATTTGCCGGGCACATATTCGCTGACCTCGTATACAATGGAGGAAAAGCTTACCAGACAGTATATATTGGATTCGGATGTGGATGTTATAATTGATGTTATTGACGCCTCCTGTCTGGAGCGAAACCTTTATCTTGCGCTTCAGCTTACGGAGCTGGGCAAGCCCGTTATTCTGGCGCTTAACATGATGGACATTGTTGAGGAGCGAGGAATGGAGATTGATTTGCACAGACTGCCTGAAATGCTTGGTGCGCCCGTTATTCCCGTTTCCGCAAGAAAGCGGACGGGACTTGATATTTTGATGCATGCTGTCGCTCATCATAAGGATAAGACCGATTTTCCCACGGAGCATCACCATGAGGAGGGAAAGCATATCCACGACCACCACAAGGATTATGTTATGGTATACAACGACGAAATCGAGGATGCAATCGATAAGATTATATCAGCCCTTTCGGTCAAATATCCCGATATGGAAAACTATCGCTGGTATGCCATAAAATATCTTGAGCAAGATAGTGAAATTATGGAGAAATATCCTCTGAATCTTAAGGGACTTGTGGATAAAAATTACGAAGACGAAATCGTAAACGAAAAATATAATTTTATAAGCGAGGTTATCGACGAGGTTCTGGTTAACAAGCAGGAAAAATCCCGCAAAACGGACAGGGCGGACAGACTGCTGACCAATAAGTTCCTGGGTCTGCCGATTTTTTTGGGTATAATAGCTCTTGTGTTCTTTCTGACCTTTACGGTGGGGGATTGGGTGAAAGGCTATTTTGAAATTGTGATTGAATATTTTTCAAATCTTGTCCGAATGGGGCTTGAGGCGCTCGGCACAAACAAAACCGTTATTGCGCTTATTGTTGACGGAATAATTGCGGGCGTAGGAAGCGTCCTTACATTTTTGCCCAACATTGCCGTTTTGTTTCTGGCACTGGCATTTTTGGAGGACAGCGGATATATGGCGCGCGTGGCCTATGTAATGGACGGAATAATGAGCAAAATCGGACTTTCGGGACGGGCGTTTATCCCCATGCTTTTGGGCTTTGGCTGCAGCGTCCCCGCAGTAATGGCGTCCCGTGCCTTAGAGGACAGGCATGACCGCCTTAAAACCATACTTATAACGCCGTTTATGTCCTGCAGTGCAAGACTGCCGATTTATGTTATACTGTCCCAGATGTTTTTTGGAAAATATGCTATGCTTGCGGCGTATTCCATGTATGTAATCGGGCTTGCGGCGGCAATTCTGATTGCGTTTGTCATGCATTTGATTGACGGCAGAACTCACCGCGAAAGCAGTCTTTTGATAGAGTTGCCGGAGTACAAAATGCCGAATGCCCGGACAATAGCGATTTATGTCTGGGAAAAGGTCAAGGACTACCTGACAAAGGCGGGAACAACTATTTTTGTTGCTTCGATTATTTTATGGATTGTCCTTAATTTCGGAATCCACGGCTTTGCGGAGGATATTTCAGACAGTTTCGGTGCGGCAATCGGACGATTATTGGTTCCGGTTATGAGCTTTGCGGGTCTCGGATATTGGCAAATCGGCGTTGCTCTTATTTCGGGAATTGCCGCAAAAGAGGTTGTTGTTTCCTCGTTGGGCGTGCTTTATTCGGTCAGCAATATCTCATCGGAAACAGGTATGGCGGCCCTTGCGGCAATTCTTCAAAGCAGCGGCTTTACATGGATAAATGCATATTCAATGATGCTTTTCTGTCTGCTTTATGTTCCCTGCGTGGCGGCCCTTGCAACAATTCATCGAGAAACAAAATCTCTTAAGTGGACAATAGGCTCTGTTGCATTGCAGCTGGGAACTGCCTGGGCGGCGTCAACGCTGTTCTATCAGATTGCATCAAGAATTTTCTAATCTTGCGCAAGATAAAAAAGGGGGGTGCGGCAAAATCACAGCCGCCCCCTTTAAGTTTGTGCGATTTGTTACGGATAATATGGATTACACACCGGATAAAATGTGAATTTCAACGTAGCTCCTTAGGAGTTTTGCCTGTTGTATTAAAAAATACCCTGCGAAAGTAATTTGAGGATGAAAAGCCGACTCTTTCGCTTATTTCTTCAATTGTCAAATCGGTATGAGCCAAAAGGTCAAGGGCATTTTGCACCATAATATTATGTTTATATGTGATAGGCGTTACGCCTGTTGCGGATTTAAACAGTTTGAAAAATCCGGAACTGCATGAGTGACAAAGTTTGGATAGCTTATCTATCGACACGGGCATATTGTAATTTTTTTCGATATAGTCGATTGCAGGCTGAATCGATATTTTGCCGGGCAGTACAGATGTTTTCGCTGTCATACGCCTGTAAATATCCGATAGAAGGCGGTACATATACGAAACAGAAATATAAAAATCTGTGTTGTATGAGTTATACATATTATCAAATAAATCACGAGGGTAATTTTTGATAATCTGAAACCGATAATCATAAAAGCTGTATGGCTTGATAAAAGAAAATTTCACAGAATAAAACTCAATTTCAGGAGCGCCTGTCCATACCGAATAATATTTTGTCCCTTTTGCAATATAAATCAAATCCCCCTCGGCGGCGTAATAGCTTTTGCCGTTACAAAGAAATTGAGCGTTGCCCTTGTTAATATATCCGATACAGGGTTGTTCAAAAAGCTGCATAGAACCGACTGTATGCGTGTTGCTGAATTTAAAAAGGGTGAGATTAAAAGAGGAGATAAGCGTGTTTGTATTCATCATAATACCTCGTTTATAGTATCGTGGTGTTTTTGTATAGTATAGCGTATTTATTTCACTTTGTCAATATGGTATAATAATACAAAAACGGTATGCGAGGTGTTTTGCATGAAAAATCCACAGATTGTTTTTACCAAGGTGAACACGGCAGAATTATTGGATACAGATGACAGAGAGGTTTCCGGATATGAAGTCAAGGTTAAAACTGTTATCAGCACAATCAGTTCGGGGACAGAGAGGGCAAATATAACGGGAGATCCGAATATAAGCATAATGTCAAAAGAAAATGAGGAAGCAGTGTTCCCGAGATGCTCGGGCTACAGCAGCGCAGGAATTGTTGTTGAGATAGGTGAAAAAGTATCATCGGTTAAAGTTGGCGACAGAGTGGCTATGTATTGGAGTCGCCATAGACTTTATAATATCATGCCGGAAAATAATGTCGTAAAAATCGAGTATGATGATATTTCTTTTGAAGAAGCCGCTATTTGCCACATAGGTAATTTCCCTATGGCAGCAATCAGAAAAACACGGCTTGAAATAGGCGAATCGGCGATGGTAATGGGACTGGGGACTTTAGGTCTTCTTGCCGTTTCGTATGCTCATGCAGCCGGTGCGGTGCCTGTTATTGCAGTTGATCCTGTAGAGGAGAGAAGAAATAAAGCTTTAAAGTTCGGCGCAGACTATGCGCTTGATCCGATGCAGAAGGATTTCAGCGAAAAGGTAAAGGAATTGTCGGGCGGCGGAATAAATGCGGCGATTGAGGTTACAGGTCTTGGCGTTGGCCTTGAGGAATGTCTTGATTGTATGGCGAAATTCGGACGGGTGGCACTTTTAGGCTGTACACGGGACAAGAATTTTACAATTGACTATTATCGGAAAGTTCACGGCCCCGGAATCAGCTTGATAGGTGCGCATACCATGGCAAGACCCGAACATGATTCACATCCCGGATATTTCACGCATCGTGACGACATAAGGGCACAGCTAAAACTGATTGGAATGAAACGGGTTAATATAAAAGCGATGATTGACGAAACACATTCACCTTATGAGTGCGCCGAGGTTTACGATCGCTTGGTTAATGAAAAGAATTTTCCGACATTTGTTCAATTCGACTGGAGGAAAATATGAAAAAGATAAAGGTAATTCAAATAGGCATAGGACATGACCACGCAATTGTAATTTTAAATAGCCTTTTGAGGCAGCCGGATATTTTTGAGATTGTGGCATTGGCTATTCCCGAAAGTGAAAAATCGGTTTTCGCGGATAGAATAAAAATTTATGAAAATAGGCTTCCTGTTATGACGGTTGATGAGGCATTTGCTGCTTCGGATATTGATGCGGTAATTGTTGAAACGGAGGAAGAAAATCTAACTAAGTATGCATATATGGCGGCGGAAAAAGGTCTGCCTGTTCATATGGATAAGCCGGGAGGATTAAATCTTTACGAATTTGAAAAGCTGATCAATCTTGTAAAGAAAAACAAGACAGTTTTTCATATCGGATATATGTATCGGTACAACGAATCGATTCTTGAAGCTATCAGAAAAGCAAAATCGGGTGAGCTTGGCGAAGTTTACTGCGTTGAGGCTCATATGGATTGCTGGCATCCGACAGAGAAAAGACAGTGGCTTTCCCGTTTCCCGGGCGGTATGACATTTTTCCTGGGCTGTCACTTGATTGACATTATACTACAGATTATGGGAGAACCGGAGGAAATAATTCCGATGAATCAATCTACCGGTATTGACGGCGTTACAGGGGAAGATTACGGTTTTGTGGTTTTCAGGTACAAAAACGGAGTATCTTTTGCAAAAACCTGTGCTAAAGAACTCGGCGGATTTGAAAGGCGGCAGCTTGTAATATGCGGCTCAAAGGGGACTGTTGAGTTAAGACCGCTTGAGGAATACGACCGTGAGGAAAATATTTATACGGGGGTAAGATTTACAACGGAGGAAAGGGGGTGCAACTGGAAATACTCGGCACCGGTAGTAAATTCAGATGCAGCTAATCGTTACGATGGTATGATGTCAAGCTTTGCTAAAATGGTCTGCGGCGAGATGACAAATCCGTTTGACTATGATTACGAATTAAAATTGTATAAAATACTGCTTTGCGCATGCGGAGCAAAGATAGATTGAAAGGAAATTAAAAAATGAAAGCGATACTTGTAAATGAGGACAAAAGTTTAAGCTGGAGCGATGTGCCGGATCCGATTATAAAACCTTGCGAAGTGCTTGTAAAAATTGAAGCGGCGGCGCTTAACCGTGCCGATTTAATGCAGAGAGACGGCGATTATCCGCCTCCTCCGGGATGCCCGGAATGGATGGGCCTTGAAATTTCCGGAGAAATTGTTGAAATCGGCAAAGAAGCAAAAGAAAAATCAGATTGGAAAATCGGAGATAAGGTTTGTGCGCTTTTGGGCGGCGGCGGATATGCGGAGTATGTTGCGGTAAAATACGATATGCTCATGCCTGTTCCGAAAAACTGCTCAATGGTTGAAGCGGCGGCAATTCCGGAGGCATTCGCAACAGCATATTTAAATCTTTTTATTGAGGGGAAAATAAAAGAGGGCAACACGCTTTTAATGCACGCCGGAGCAAGCGGCCTTGCAAGCGTGATAATTCCTATGGCAAAGGCTTTCGGAATCAGAGTTATAACCTCTGTTTTGTCCGATGAAATAGCAAATTCAATCAAGCATTTAAATGCCGATGTGATTATAAATACCTCAAAAGAAAAAACATCGGATGTTTTAAAACGAGAACTCGAAAACGGACATGGAGTTGATGTTACAATCGACTGCCTGGGCGGCGAGCATATGGGCGAGTGTCTGCCGTATCTGACGCACGGCGCAAGGTGGATTATGATTGCGGCTTTGGCAGGTCAAAAAACGGAAATCGACCTTAAAAATATTTATGTGAAGAATGTGAGGATTATCGGCTCGACTCTGCGTTCGAGAACCCCTGAGGTGAAGGCGCAGATACTCTCCGAACTTGTTGAAAATGTATTTCCGAAAATTGAAGAAGGCCTTGTAAAGCCTACGATTTATAAAGTTTTGCCGATTGAGAAGGCGGAGGAAGCGCACGCCATACTCCAAAAAGGTGAAAATGTCGGCAAGGTAGTTTTAACGGTAAAATGACAGAGATAATTCAGATAGAATACGGGAAATCGGTCCTGCCGGAAAGTATAATATTTGAAAAGGGGGCGAACGATAAGTTTCGCCCCATCGTTTTTATGGTATACCTCATAAAAACCGAAAACAGGCTGATTTTGGTTGATGCCGGATGCGTGACTATGCCCGGATTTGAAATGACGGATTTTATAGGGCCTGTTAAAGCACTTGAAAAATTAAACATAAAACCGGAAGACGTTACCGATGTTGTGATAACCCATGCTCACCATGACCATATAGAATGTGTAAGCGAATATAAAAATGCCGCAGTGTATATTCAGCGAGATGAATATGAAAGCGGAAAACAATACTTTGCAGACGGCACGAATGTTTGCCTTTTTGATGATGAAAAAGAAATTTGCAAAAATGTGAAAGCAATCAAAATAGGCGGTCATTCAAAAGGCTCTTGCATAGTTGAAATCAATAAAGATAATAACCGATATATAATAGCAGGTGACGAGTGCTACCTAAGAGAATGTTTGGATAAAAAAATCCCAACCGGCTCGTCCTTTTCGCCCGAAAAAAGTCGGGAATTTATTAAGCGGTACAATAGCGGAAACTATACTGTTCTGTTATGTCACGAAAAATAAGAGAGTACTTTGCAAACACAGAGGGTTTAAAAAAAGGACTGCAGCATTTTTCTAAAGCCAAAAAGAGAGTGCAGCGAAATGATTTTATTTCGCTGCACTCTCTTTTTTTGGTGCCGGTGGTGGGGGTCGAACCCACACGGTATCGCTACCACGGGATTTTGAGTCCCGCGCGTCTGCCAATTCCACCACACCGGCAAATCAATACAGTGTATATTTTATCACACATTTGAAAATTTTGCAAGGGTTTTTTGAAAAATATATTAAAACGGTGTAGGTTTGTCGATAATATGCTGCAAAATTCTCAAAAATTTTCTGTCAAAAATTTTCTTTTATTATTCAAAAAATATATTAGAACAGTCCGACGGGTCATAATGGCGCTGTTATGCTTTGTTATTTTTGTCGGGTATACCGCCAAGCAAGGGACACCGCCAAGCCGGGCATACCGCCAAGCAAAGCGCAACGCCAAACAGAGTGCGGCGGACGGGAAGCAGCGGCGAAGAAAAGCCGATACGCTCCGGTTTATGCACTGCCAAATATAACTCAAAGGATGTGCTTATGCGCTCAGAGCAATTCGCCTTGAAATATATTATTGTCTGCCATATATTTATCAATTCCGCCAAGGACGCGGATTTTGTCAATGCTCCACCGGGGAGCAAGAAGATTTTCCCGGCTGCCGTCCCCGGTTATCCGCTCAATGACGCACTTTTGCGGAATATAGCGAAGCTGGTTACATACGGTTTTAATATAGCTCTCATAGGTCATGGGCGAAATTTCCCCCCGGAGATACTCCTGTTCCATGACCGTATTTTTCATTATATGAAGAAGATGAATTTTTATTCCGTCAGGCTGCATTTTTCCGACGGTTTCGGCGCTGTGCAGCATATCTTCAAAGGTTTCGCCGTACAGTCCGTTTATAAGATGAACGCAAGTGCGGATACCTGCGTTTTTCAGCCTTTCGTATGAGGCTTTAAAAACATCAAAATCATATCCCCGATTGAACCTTTCCGCAATCCTGTCGGAAACGGTCTGAAGTCCCAGCTCAACGGTTAAATCCGTGCGGTGGGAAAGCTCTCCGAGATACCTAAGTTTATCCTCCTCAAGGCAGTCCGCCCTGGTTGCGATGCTGATGGCGCAGACTCCGGGAAAATTCAGAGCCTCCTCGTATTTTCCCTTTAATACATCAAGGGGAGCATAGGTGTTGGTGTGCGCCTGAAAATATGCAATAAGCGGCACTTCGCCGTATTTTTTGAAAATGCGCCCTCTTTCCCGAGCAAGCTGAGCGGTTATGCTGCCGGGACTTGTAAATTCGGAGGCACCGCTTGTGCAGTAGGTACAGCCGCCTTTGCCGCAGGTTCCGTCTATGTTCGGGCAGGAAAAGCCCGCATCAAGCGACGCTTTTGCAACACGGCAGCCGTATTTGTTTTTTAGATAATAATTCAGAGTATGGTAGCGTTTGTTGTCCGAGGAATATGGAAAAGGGTTGCTCTTTGCGCAAAAGCTGCGCTCCGCAAAGCTTTTACTGCGGCTATCCCGGCGGAAAGTCGGTAAAATATTTACGGATTCTTTACTCACTTTGTTCGCTGTCAAGATAGGATTGCAGAATAAACGCCGCCGCAATCCTGTCCACGCTGTCCTTCCTTTCTTTGCCGCGGATATTGGTTTGGTTCATAAGATTATGTGCGGAAACGGTGGTGAGCCGCTCATCCCATAAAATTACGGGAATGCCGGTAAGTTCTTTAAGCATAGCTGCAAGCTTTTTGGACTTTTTGCCTCTGTCGCCTATTGTACCGTTCATATTTTTGGGATAGCCGAGAATAATTTTTTCCGCACCGAGCTCTTTGGCAAGCTCTGCGGCGTGTTCAGCCACCCTTTTCATACTCTTTTCTTTATAGGTTTCAATGGTGGACGCAATAAGCCCCGTCGGATCGCTGCCCGCAAAGCCTGTTCTGCTGTCGCCGAAATCAATTCCGAGAATCATAATAATAAAAATCTCCGTTCCGCCGGAGGTGTCAGAATGAAAACCTTTTCATGTTAACGCCCCGTATAGTATGTTTTTCGGCTGCTTCCGAAATATAATACCGAAAACTGCCTTTTATTGAATTTTATCATAAAAAAGATTATTATGCAAGATGTTGACAAAAAACAAAATACTTATGTGGAAAACACAGCGTTACGGCGGTGCAATAAGCGGCAAACCTGTGGATAACTATGTGGAAAATGGGAATTGTTACAAATTTGTAATTTGTGTGTTATTCTATTGTAATAAAGGTTGTTTGTCTTGACAAATCGGAAAAAGTTTTATATTATATTCTATATGAACAGAAGTTTTCAAGGAGATTGATATGAAAAGACAGGTTTCGGCGTCGGTTATTAACCGTCTGCCAAGATATTACCGATATTTGGGGGAGCTTATGAAGGAGGGCTGCAATCGTATTTCTTCAAAGGCACTCAGTGAAAAAATGAGTATAACCGCATCGCAGATAAGGCAGGACCTTAATTGCTTCGGCGGATTCGGTCAGCAGGGCTATGGTTATAATGTCAAGAATCTTCATGATGAAATCGGGAAGATTCTGGGGATTAACAAAAAAAAGACCGCAATTTTGGTTGGCGTGGGCAACATGGGCCGTGCGATTGTTCTTAACACCACCTTTGAGAAAAGGGGATTCAGGCTTATCGGTATTTTCGATTCGGATCCGGAAAAAATCGGCACGACCGTGGGGGATTATACTGTTGCGGATTCGGCGGAAATGGCTGAATTTGTTAAGGCTAACAAGCCCGAAATGGCTATTATTGCCGTACCGAAAGCCGGCGTAAATGAGGTTGCGAACGCTCTGGAGGAAATGGGAATAAGGGCTTTTTTGAATTTTTCCTATGCCGAGCTTAGCGTTAAAGAGGGCGTCGCTGTTGAAAATATCCACCTCGGGGACAGCATGATGAGATTGTCCTATAAAATAGAGGAGCTGAGAGAAAGGAAAAAGCGTGATTCGTAAAAAAGGGCAATCCTTTTTATAAATTACGAAAATAGCCTTAAAAAGAGGATTTTTACCCCTTGCGTCGAAATATGCAAGGGAGGGGAATCCTCTTTTATATTTTGTAAGAATTTATTCCCGGCATTTTTCGGGGATGTTTATATGTAAAAAAGGAGAAAATTTATGGACGAGAACAAGAATGAAAATATGTTTGACGAATCCAAGCTCAACATTATTCCGGTTGATTTGGAGAAGGAAATGCGTCATGCATATATTGATTATTCGATGTCGGTTATAGCCGGCCGTGCTCTTCCCGATGTCCGGGACGGACTTAAGCCTGTTCACCGCCGTATACTTTATGCGATGTATGAGGACGGGCTTTATCCCACAAAGGAATACAGAAAGAGTGCCACTACCGTAGGTAATGTGCTGGGACGGTATCATCCTCACGGGGATGCGTCTGTTTATGACGCAATGGTTCGTATGGCGCAGACTTTTTCTATGCGTTACCCCACCATTGACGGACAGGGTAACTTCGGTTCGGTTGACGGCGACCCTGCCGCAGCCTACAGGTATACCGAGGCGAGAATGTCGAAAATTGCCATGCAGATGCTTTCCGATATTGAAAAGGACACGGTTGACTTTACGCCGAACTTTGATGAAAGGCTGAAGGAGCCGGAGGTTCTTCCGTCCCGTTTCCCGAATCTTTTGGTTAACGGTTCAAACGGTATTGCCGTGGGAATGGCAACAAATATTCCGCCTCATAATTTAACCGAAGTTATAAACGGTATTATAGCGGTAATTGACAATCCTGAGCTTACCATAGATGAGCTTATGGAATATATAAAAGGACCTGACTTTCCCACAGGCGGCATGATTATGGGTACAAACGGAATACGGGAGGCATATCGGACAGGCAGAGCCAAGCTGAGAGTCCGCGCCCGTGCGGAAATCGAAACCATGAAAAACGGACAGGAACGCATAGTCGTAACCGAAATTCCCTATATGGTAAACAAGGCAAGGCTTTTGCAGCGTATATCCGACCTTGTCCATGAAAAAAGGATTGAGGGCATATCCGACCTTCGCGATGAGTCGGACCGCGACGGTTTGAGAATTGTTGTCGAGATAAAGAGTACGGCGAGCGCCGCCGTAATTTTGAATCAGTTGTATAAATATACTGATATGGAAGCGACTTTCGGCGTTATTATGCTTGCCCTTGTCAACAAAATTGAGCCGAAGATTCTGAACCTTCGCCAGATTCTTGATGAGTACATAACCTTCCAGAAGGAGGTTATTGTCCGCAGAAGCAGATTTGACAAGGCGAAGGCGGAGGCGAGGGCTCATATACTTGAGGGGTTAAGAATTGCTCTTGATAATATTGACGAAATTATCAGTATTATAAGAAGCAGTTATAATGACGCTCTTCCGAAGCTTATGGAAAGGTTCAGCCTGTCGGAAATTCAGGCACAGGCAATTTTGGATATGCGTCTGGCACGCTTGCAGGGCTTGGAACGGGAAAAAATCGATAAGGAATATGCGGAGCTTATGGCGCTTATAAAGGAGCTGACGGAGATTCTTTCCAGCGACAGCAGGGTTCTTGAAATTCTTAAAACCGAGCTTTGCGAAATCCGCGATAAGTTTGGCGACGAGAGGAAAACCTCTATAGAGCCTGCCATTGACGATATTGTTTTTGAGGACCTTATAGAGGAAGAGGATAATGTTATAACCATGACCCATGAGGGCTATATCAAGCGTCTGGCGGCGGATACCTATAAAAGCCAGCGCCGGGGCGGCAGAGGAATTATCGGAATGCAGACAAAGGAAGAGGATTTTGTTGAAAAGATGTTTGTATCCTCAACTCATGCTCACATTCTGTTCTTCACCAATGCGGGGAGGATGTACCGTATAAAGGCGTATGAGATTCCCGAATGCGGGCGTCAGGCAAAGGGCACTCCGGTTATAAATCTTATTCCCCTTGAAAAGGATGAAAAAATTTCTGCCACAATCCCTGTCCGTGAATATGCAGAGGGCAGGTATCTCATAATGGCGACAAGAAACGGCATTATCAAGAAAACCGACCTTATGGAATATGAAAATGCGCCGAAAGCAGGCAAAATAGCAATCCGCCTTGACGAGGGCGACGAGCTTATAAAGGTTGAAATGACCGATGGCAATTCAAGCATATTTATGGGAACACACCACGGTAAGATGATAAGATTCGATGAAAGCGATGTAAGACCCATGGGCAGAGTTTCAAGAGGAGTGCGGGGCATAAATCTTGAAGACGGCGATTTTGTTGTAGGCATGAGCGCAGGCCGTGAGGGAGGCAAGGTTTTGGTGGTTTCCGAGAACGGATTCGGCAAGCGCACCGAGCTTGACGAATATAAAATTCAGACAAGAGGCGGAAAGGGAACGACCACTTATAAAATAAGCAGTCAGACGGGCAATGTTTCGGGCTTTAGCGTTGTGACGGAGGATGACGATATTATTCTTATAACCTCTGAAGGCGTTGTTATAAGAATGGGCTGTGAAGAGATAAGCACCTTCGGCAGGGTTACCAAGGGCGTCCGCCTTATGCGTCTTGCCGACGGGGTTAAGATTGTTTCCGGTTCTGAAATCTCCAAGGATAAGGACGAGGAGATGCCGCCGGAGGATAACGGCGGTGCTGAAACGGAAGAAGAAGCATCCGCCGCCGAAACGGAAGAATAACATTTATGGGCGGAATTATTCCGCCCATATGCAGTGTATCACTTGAAGGAGCGGTCTGATTATGAAAAATTCAAACAATCGGAAAAAACATGGGAAAATGCCGCCATGGCTTGTTACGGTGCTGTATTTTGCCGTAATTGCCGCACTTCTCGGCGGCGCCTACGGAATTTACCGTCTGACGGCAAAAGAGCCGGTAAAGCCTGTGTCGGCGGTTACAAAGGCTTTGGGCGATAAATATGACGGCGACGGATACTTAGTTGACGAAAACGGAGAGAAAATAAAGGACGATGAGGGCGGCTATCAGAATATTCTTGTGGAATGGGCGAACGAATATTTGGGAGCTGAGGCGGACGCAGACGACTTCGGAGTTGACGAGGGCGGATACTGCTACCGCCCCTCAACGGGAGAGCGCTACAAGTCAGCCGCCGGCAAGGAATTTACCTGGAATGAAGCAAGGGACGCTTTTATAAACGGCGAAAATGCCGCACAACTGATAAAATCGGGCGAAGACGCGTTTGATACGGACGGATATGTTCTCGATGATAACGGTGAAAGGGTAAAAGATGCCGACGGCAATTATCAGAACATTCTTGCAAGCTGGGCGAGCGAGTTTTTAGGTGCAGAGGTTGATGTAAATGACTTCGGCGTTGACGAAAGCGGATATTGCTACCGTCCCTCAACGGGAGAGCGCTATAAATCTGCCGACGGAAGAGAGTTTACGGCAGATGACGCCTATAACGGCGGATTTGACGATTAGAGAGGAGTGAGCCCATTGAGCAAGGCTGATGAAATATTTAAGGATATGTGCCGGGACATAATAGAGAACGGCTATTCAAGCGAAGGAATGGAGGTTCGCCCCCGTTGGGAGGACGGAACTCCGGCACACACAATCAAGAGGTTCGGAGTTGTCAACCGCTATGATTTAAGCGAGGAATTTCCTATTCTGACATTAAGACCAACCTATCTCAAAAGTGCAATTGACGAAGTGCTTTGGATTTGGCAGAAAAAGTCAAATAATATCCATGACCTGGGCAGCCATATATGGGACGAGTGGGCGGACGAGGATGGCTCAATCGGCAAGGCGTACGGCTATCAGATGTCGGTCAGGCACAAGTACAAGGAGGGCGAGTTCGACCAGGTAGACAGAGTTCTCTATGACCTTAAGCACAATCCTTACAGCCGCAGGATTATTACAAACATTTATGTGCATCAGGATTTACACGAAATGAACCTCTACCCTTGTGCATACAGCATGACCTTTAATGTTACGGGAAACAGGCTCAACGGAATCCTGAATCAGCGATCTCAGGATGTTCTGGCGGCGAATAACTGGAATGTATGCCAGTATGCGGCGCTGCTTATTATGTTTGCACAGGTAAGCGGCTTTGAAGCGGGCGAGCTGGTTCATGTTATTGCGGACGCGCATATATATGACCGCCATATTCCTATTGTTAAGGAACTGATTGAAAGACCGTGCTATCCTGCTCCGAGGCTTATTGTGAATCCTAAGGTAAAGGATTTTTATGATTTTACGCCCGATGATTTTGTTCTTGAAAACTACCAAAAAAATGAGCAGATAAAGAATATACCTATTGCGGTATAAGCTATGCCGCCTGCCCGTCCGGCAGGATACCGCAATGCGAAAGGAATGAAACCGTATGAATATGATTGTTGCTGCCGACCGTGAATGGGGTATCGGCAAAAACGGAGGCTTGCTTGACAACATCCCCGAAGATATGAAATTTTTCAGGGAGATGACCACGGGCAAGGCGGTCATTATGGGCGCGGTGACATTTTTGTCCCTTCCCGGTCAAAAACCGCTGAAAAACCGTACCAATATAATACTTTGCGATGATAAAAGCGTAACTCATCCCGATGCGGCTTGTTTTACAAGCCTTGAGGAGGGTGTGAAATATGCGGAGGAGAACTTTAAATCCGAGGATATTTTCTTTATCGGCGGTGCAAGTATTTACAATCAATGTATAAAATATATTGATACTGCGTATATAACAATTATTGACAAGGTTTACGGCGCAGACAGATTTATCCCGGATTTCAACCGTCTTGAGGGCTGGCATATTGCAAGCGAAAATATGCAAAAGACCGAAAAGGGGCTGTATATAACCTTTACGAAATATGTGAAAGATTAAGGTGCGTCTTGCCGACACGGCAAGACGAAATTTTTAGGAGATTTTCCGAGTATGTTGCAGTGGATATTGAGGTGGAAGAATGAAAATTGTTATGACGGACGCCCAAACGGTAACAAAGGGCGATTTGGATTTGTCGGCGTTTGACGCCTTGGGCGAGGTCGAAATTTATAATCTCACCCCTTCGGAGAAAATTTATGAAAGAATAAAGGACGCCGACGCAGTTATCTGCAACAAGACCGTGCTGGGCGAAAGCAATCTGAAAGGAACAAGGGTTAAATATATAGGACTGTTTGCAACGGGATATAATAATATTGATATAAAATATTGCCGGGAAAACGGCATAACCGTGTGCAATGCAGGGTCTTACTCAACCGATGCGGTGGCGCAGCATACCTTTGCGTTTATATTGAATTATTATAACAAAATTGCGGATTATACGGCTTTTGTCAAAGGAGGCGGCTGGAAAAACAGCGAAACCTTCTCGCCCTTTGTCTATCCCCTTTCGGAGCTTTGCGGCAAGACAATAGTAATTGTGGGATTCGGAAAAATCGGACAAAAGGTGGCTGAAATCGCAAACGCCTTTTCCATGAATGTGCTTGTCTGCACAAGAACCCCGAAAAAAGCGGAAAACGCAGAGTTTGTTTCCCTTGAGGAGCTTGTTTCAAGAAGCCATATAGTAACGGTCCATTGCCCGCTTAACAGTGAGTCCGAAAAAATGTTCAATAAAGCGGTCTTTGACAAATTTCGACCGGACGCTCTGTTTATAAATACCGCCAGGGGCGGAGTTATGGATGAGGACGCCCTGATTGAGGCGCTGAATAAGGAGAAAATTGCCGCCGCGGCAATTGATGTTTTGGAAACTGAACCCATGAAGGAGGATTCAAGGCTTGCGGAGGCGAAAAATATAATTATAACTCCCCATATTGCGTGGGCGCCGATTGAAACACGGAATCGGGTTGTTAAAATTGCAAGTGACAATCTCAGAAATTACATAAATAATACTCCCACAAATGTGGTAAATTCATAGCGGAATTACGAAAAGCCGTACCCTTTAAAAGCCCGCTTAGCAAGGGTTTGCGCACTTTCCACAAAAAACCTTGACAAAACGCAAAAAATGGTGTATAATAACAGCAACGGTTTGTGAAAATTGACGAAGAGCATTGCTGCAAAAGCATCACACCGTTGAAATTTATGAAAAGGAGTTGACGCCACGGCGTAGGCGCAAACGGATTGAATCCGGCGTGCCTTAGGACAAGCTTTGGAGGAAAGTGAAAAATGAAAAAGAAATTATTTAGTTTATTATTGATAGCTGTGCTCATTGTTTGTATGAGCGCAAATCTTGCGGTTTCTGCCGCAGGGTATTACGGTACGGTTACGGCGTCCCTTCTCAATGTGAGAGCGGACGGAAACATAAATTCGGCAATTCTGACCCAGCTCCCGTATGGGACTCATGTAGGCATCAACTGGATTCAGCCGGGTTGGGCAAATATAACTACATATGACAATATAACAGGTTATGTATCGACGGATTACATTGTTGTCAGCGAGGGCGAGCTTCCGTCAAGATCCGGGGATGTTTCAACAAAGGGACAAGCTGTTGTTGAAATTGCGAAACAGTATTTGGGAACTCCGTATGTGTACGGCGGTTCTTCTCCGGCAACAGGCTTTGACTGCAGCGGCTTTGTTAAATATGTATACAGTCAGATGGGCGTTACTTTAAACAGGGTTGCGGCGGATCAGATGTCAAACGGAATCTGGGTTGACCGGTCGCAGCTTCAGCCGGGAGATATTATCGGGTTCTATAATTCATCCGGTTACATAAGTCATGTGGGCATTTATGTCGGGAACGGCATGATGATTCATTCTCCGCAGACCGGTGATGTGGTTAAATATGAAAGCGTGGTTAACGGAAACTATTCACAGCGGGGAATGGAGTGCAGAAGAATTTTTTATTAAAAACGAAAAGCTGACTTATTAAAAGTCAGCTTTTTTTGAAAAGACGGTAAATGGTTGCGCGGCGCAAATTTTACGGATTTAAACTATCTGAATATCGCATTAGGCCGTAAATAATTCAGTTTTTACGCACTATCGGCAGGGAAACGGCTATCGTAAGCAGGGAGATTTTTATGGATATAAAGGAACTGGACAGGCAGATTGCCTCCTCTGAACTTAAAAATTTATATTTCTTTTACGGTGACGAGCAATTTCTGCTTGAAAATAAGGTCAGAGCCATAATAAAAAAATGGGTTGACCCGTCATTTAAGGATTTTAATTTTTCTCTGTTTAACGGGAAGGATTTTTCTGTGGAGGACATCAGGGAAAATGCAATGGCGTATCCCGTTATGTCTGACAAAAAGCTCATCGTAGTGAAAAATTCCGGTTTTTTTTCAAATATGAAATCCCGTGAATTTAAAGAAATGCGGGAGCTGTGTGAGCAGATTCCCGAATATCTGTGCCTTATCATAACGGAAACTGAATTTGACAAGCGAAAGGAAGGCAATCTTAAGTTTATAGCGGAAAAAGGCGGAATAGTCCGCTTTGATTATATGCCTGCCGTACAGGTCGAGCGGTGGCTGGAAAAGCTCTTTGAAAAGCAGGATAAGATCATCTATCCCAAGGAGCTCACGGCGATAGTGCGACGCTGCGGCGCCGACTTGCGCAATGTATATAACGAGTTTTCAAAGCTTATGAGTTATATGGGCGACCGTCAAAAGGTGACGGCGGAGGATGTGGAAAATGTAGTTATAAAATCCACGGAGGTGGCGATTTATGATATTACCGACCATATTATAAATAACCGCCCGGCAAAGGCAATGGAGGACTATCGGGAGCTGCTTGAAAATAAAACAGAGCCGATTGTTATAATGAGCGCAATTTCGTCTAAGCTTTCCGATTTGCTTGCGGCGAAGCTTTTGTCCTCAGAAGGCGTGACGCCTATAGAAATGGGAAAATATCTGGACTGCCTGCCTCAGGAATGGCTGATAAATAAAACCGTGACTCAGAGCAAACGGTTCGGAGAAAAATTTCTCCGCCGTATGATTAAAAAATCTCTTGATTATGACCTTAAGGTAAAAACAGGCCTTATGGATAAGGAAGTTGCTCTTCAGCTTCTCATAGCGGATTTGGTTAAGTAAGATGACGCATACGGGACTGGGGCAAAATGATTTTTGAATAGCAATTTGAACCCAATAGTTTTTAAACCAATGAGAATATCCCCGAAAACAGCCAAATTGAACTGTTTCCGGGGATTATTTTTTGTCAAGCAGCATCACCAAAATGCCGAAAACAGATAAAACTTATTGAAAAATTATGGAAAGTATGATATAGTACTTATGTATTATTACTTACAAAGGGATAGGTATATTTTCCCTGCAAGGTATATATTTGGGGTAAAAGCACACGCTCCGGTTCTTATAATCTTGCGGGGAAATGTAAGTATAAATGTCTGTCAGCCTTATTGCCGGAGTTATATGTATTTCGTGTGCGGCTCTGAAATATGCGCGATACACTGTTTTAATTTACAAAGGGGGAGCTTATGAAAAAAAGACTTTTAAGTTTTATTCCGGTTTTCGTCATATTGGCGACGATATTTACCGCATTGCCGTCTGCGGCGTTTGCAAAAACAGGCGGTAAGTGCGGATCTGATCTTGAATGGACGCTTGATGAAAGCGGCATGCTTACAATAAGCGGAACGGGAGATATGACTGATTGGTCATCATCTTCAGAGGTGCCATGGTCTTTGTTAAGCAAAGATATAACGGGTGTGACAATCGAAAACGGCGTGACAAGTATTGGCGATTATGCGTTTTATGATTGTAGCGGCTTAACAAGCGTAACAATCCCCGACGGCGTAACAAATATCGGCAACAGTGCATTTTATAATTGCAGCAGCTTAGAGAACGTATACATCACGGACATTGCCGCATGGTGCAATATTGATTTCAAAAGCAACTCATCAAATCCGCTGTGCTATGCTTATAATTTTTACTTAAACGGCAATCTTGTAACCGATTTGGAAATCCCAAGCAGCGTGACAAGCATCGGCAATTATGCGTTTTCCGGCTGCATCAGCATAGAAAGCGTGACAATCCCGGATAGCGTGACGAGCATCGGCGATTATGCGTTTTCCGGCTGCGGCAAATTAACAAGCGTAACAATCGGAACCGGCGTGACGAGCATCAACAATAATGCGTTTTATAATTGCAGCACCTTAAAAGACATAATTGTTAACGAAGATAATCCCTATTATTGCTTGGTTGACGGGAACTTATTTAATAAAGATAAAACGGAATTAATTCAATATGCCATAGGTAAGACGGATACGAGTTATGTTATCCCCGGCGGCGTGACGAGCATCAACAATAATGCGTTTTATAAATGCAGCGCCTTAACAAGCATAACAATTCCGGACAGCGTGACAAGCATCGGCGAATGGGCGTTTTATTATTGCAGCGGCTTAAAAAGCATAAATGTTAACGAAGACAATCCCTATTATTGCTCGGTTGACGGGAACTTATTTAATAAAGATAAAACGGAATTAATTCAATATGCCATAGGTAAGACGGATACGGGTTATGATGTACCCGACAGCGTAACAAGTATCGGCGAATGAGCGTTTTATAATTGCCGCGGCTTAACAAGTATAACCATTCCGGACAGCGTAACAAGTATCGGCGAGTGGGCGTTTTATAATTGCCGCGGCTTAACAAGTATAACCATCCCGGACAGCGTAACAAGTATCGGCGAGTGGGCGTTTTATTATTGCCGCGGCTTAACAAGCATAACAATCCCGGGCAGCGTGACAACTATCGGCGAAGAGGCATTTTCCGCCTGCACAGGCTTAACCGATGTGTACTATATGGGTAGCGCAGAGGGTTGGAATAATATATCAATAAGTTCAGGTAATACATATCTTACAGGTGCAACCAGACATTATGCGTTAAATGTAAATTATATTATAAACAGCGACGGCAGTGTATGGCAAACAGCCAAGGCGTTTCCTAATAATGCTGCACAGCTGACAGAGGATGTTCCCTCGCGCCCGGGTTATGCTTTCCTCGGCTGGACAGATGCGGCTGACATGGCAGAGGCGAAGTATCAGCCGGGAGATACCATAACCGCCGGTACGGAGGATATTAACTTATACGCCGTATGGAAGAAAATAATATACACAAAAACAGCAAAGATAAACGGCATATTTATGGTAACGCCCACAGGCGTACCTGTCGGCAGCAGCATAATGCTTGCTTGTTATAAAGACGGCAGGATTGTTCATGCTGAAAAATTTGAATATGACGGCAGCACCGTTGTTCCGTTTTCCGTCAGCGAGGAGTATGACGCCGCACGGGTGTTTGTATGGGATAGCTTAAACAGTATGATTCCCGTAACCGAGGCGGAGGATGTTAAGTTACAATAATTCTATAACGGAAAAAGTATATATAATGCACTTCCTTTAAATCGGTACATGGTTTTTAGGAGAAAAGTTTCGGAGTAAACACAAAGCGTGCAAAGAGGCTTAAAACGCCCTCATTTCAGCGCGATAGCCTTTGCTCCGAAATTTTTCTCTTTTTGTTACTACTCCCCCGAAACTTCTTCATTTATAAAAATCCCATTGCTACCGCGTTTTGGGGCAAAAAAACAGAACCGCAATAATGCAAGCAAAATTGCGGTTCTTATTTGGTGGAGATATGGGGATTCGAACCCCAGACCTCTTACATGCGAAGCAAGCGCTCTCCCAGCTGAGCTATACCCCCACGAAAAAACTGCGGTATATTTACCGTAAAACGATGAAACTCCCAAATATAAAAATTTTTAAGAAGAAAAGGAGCGGCTGAATATTCAAGCTCTGATTTTATAAAATCAGAGCAAATAATTTGAAGCTTGCTCCACCATGGCAGGCCAATAGGATTTAAAACCCCGGCACCAGTTTCAAAGACCGATGCTCTGCCAACCATGCTATGTATCATACCCGTATATTATATCAGCTATTTAGAAATTTGTCAACAAAAAATGTAACACATCATTGACAAACCTGCAAAATTGCAACACATCATTGGCAAGGATGCAAAATGTAAAATAATCAAAATCTCACTTTTGCAAGAGCCATAAATACCGAGCTCAAAGCAGGCCGTTTTTCCGGATTCAGGCTGAGCATCTGCTTTATAATTATGGCAATATTTCTGGGTATGGAGCGCAAAATCCCCACCGTTCCGCCGCTTAAGACAGCCTCGAAAATATAGTCATATTCGTTTTTGTCAATCCACGGAAGCTCGCCGCTCCAAAGCAGATGAAGCATAATTCCCAAAGAAAAAACATCTGCCTTTGTCGTTATATAATCAATCGTGCCGTCCATATAGAGATAACCCTCAGGAGAAAGATACAGCATATCTCCTTGAAAATCGTCATTATTTTCAGGTGGATTATCGGCAAAAAAGCTGCTGTCAAAATCAATGAGCTTAGCTGTATACACCCCCGTGGGCGACTTTGCGAAAAGCACATTGTCGGGCTTAATATCACCGTGTACTACTCCCCGGCTGTGCAGCATACTCAAACTGTACACGATGATTTTCGTTATCAGCAGCTTCTGTTCCGGCGACATTGCGCCTAAATTTTCCGGAGTCAGCGGTCTTGCATTCACCTTTTCCGTAACCACATAGTAATGACTTCTGCATCTGAAAAATTCCAGAATTGTCATGATATTTCCGTTTGAGCAATCGTTAATTGCCTGATACAGCCTGCTCTTTTCCGTTTCAAACTTCTTGCAGAGTGCAATTTTCGCCTCTCTTTGTTCAGGCGTAAAAAGCGAGCCGCCGGGCGGATAAACGGGAGAAAGAAATTCCTTTATAAAAACCTCTTTGCCGTTTTTTTCGGCAAATCCCCACTTTGAAAATCCGCTCTTATCGCACTTAAGCGGTGCGGTCAGAACATATCCGTTAATATCCATATGAATTTTCCATAACCTTTCCGTACCCAAAAAATAAAATTCCCGGCCTTTTCGGTCTATCCCCATAAGACGGCGTCACAATTGCTGTGCAAGATAATGCTCCGGGCAGCAATTCCTCGGCGCTTCATATCAAAGCCCTCCGCCGCACCGCACCAATCCCCATAATAGCTGTCCGCGGTCAGAATATTATCCGGTATGGCT
>JAEDLZ010000068.1 GCA_016303265.1 Clostridiales bacterium | reverse complement strand
AGCTGAAGGGCTACGGAAAGTTTGACATGATATTTATCCGTGCGCCATATATTGAAGAAGCCCGCAATGATGTTGACATTTTGGGCAGGGCAGACGGTAAAATTGTTGCGGTTGAGTATAAAAACCAAATCGGACTGGCATTTCACCCGGAATTGGGCGAGGATACAAGAATTCACGAACATTTTTTAAGCCTGGCGGAAAATAGGAAATAAGAACCCGACCCGATAACGCAATCAAAGATTGCGGTCGGGTACCCCAAAGCCTTGTTGTTTTCATAATAATCAAAAACCGCATACGGCTCGTTAAAAACGCAAAAATTTTTCCGTGATACTTCGGATTTGACGGTGAAGGTAAGGAGGCGGTTCTCACTATCGGAATTTTAACATCGGGCAAGCCGATATTACTTCACAACAACCAACGGGAATTCGCAGGTTTCCTCTGTGCGTGTCTTCAGGAATTCGGAATGAACGGGGCGGTTCGAAAAAACCGCTCAAACGGTTAATTTGACGATTTACGCACCAAAGGCAACCATGCAGCATGGAAGCCGCTCGTCGCTTCAAAAGTTAATTGCAGAAGAAATAAAGAATTATTTTGAATAAACAAAAGCGCCGGGGCATTAAAACCTCGGCGCTTTTTTTAGTTTGAAGAATGTTTAATCATAGTGTCTATGACATCGTAAATTTTAGCTCTTTCGTCTGAGCTCAATTTATCAAGTTTATCTGCAAGAAGGGAATCCTTTACGGCGTAATTAGTATACAAAACATCGGCAAGTAGCATGTCTGCCGAAACTTCAAGAGCATTTGCAATCTTGAGAAAAGTTTCAAGCGCCGGTATTTTTTCTCCTCTTTCAATCATTCCTATATAATTTGTACTCAAATCAGTTTTTTCGGCCAATTGATCCTGTCTCAAATTTCGTTGATTTCTATATTTTCTAATATTTTTACCTATGGTATCTAATTTCATCTTACTACCTCCTGATAGTCAATCTCTATCACTATTAGTATAGATAAAATGAATAATATTATAAACAAACTAAATGGAATACAACATAACTAATAGTATTGATTTGTTGCAAAATTTATTGTATAATATTTCAAAAAGAATTTATGTGGATGTGTTCTTGATGAAATGTTATACTGCTTGTTTCTTTGGTCACAGAAATAAAAAATTTTATGCTTTTCTTTGCGGAAGCAAGAGCCGTTTGACAAGTTATGTCTGGCGGTTGTTACAGAACTTAAAATGAAGCACCCTCACATCAGACGAATCTGTGTGATGGCGGAGTTTCTTCATATTGTTGAAGACTACACATCATATCTTTTAGAGAGGGACGATCATACATATTATCCGGAGCGGATGATTAACGCCGATAAGGCGGCGTATGTTGAACGCAATTATGAAACAATTGATAACAGCGGTTACTGTGTTATTCGCTATGATGAAAGCTATATGCCTTCCGGACGGAAAAACAGCAAAAGAGATTTGTTTGATTATCAATCTAACAGTGGTACAACATGAGCTTATGAGTATGCAACAGCTGAAAAGAGGACTATAATCAGTGCTTTTGAAAACAAAAAAAGCACCCAGAATGAGTGCTAAATTTTCGCAGAGTATTTAACTAAACGAAATAAATCACTGCTCATGTTATACCACAATGGTACTATATTTGTCAATAAATTCCGACATATTTCTAAAGATAATTACAGATTTCCGCAAAATTGCTGCTACATTCTGACGGAATTGATAAAACTGATATAATTTTATTAGTTATTTTCCGTCAAAAACATGGTCATAAGCAAGCCTACCGTTTTGAAGGTCGGCTTTGTTGAGCCGTTTGAGGAAAATGTACCGCCCGAAAGGTTTACGTTTGCGTCGGTGCGCGAGTTTATTGCCGCATAATAGCCGTATACGTCGGCGTCGCCTTTCACTGTTACGCTTTTTGCTCCTGATTCCGCCGTAATGCCGTAAACGTTTCCATTTATTGTTCCGCCGGAAATCTCGGCGCTTCCGAAAGCAACGTCAATAACAGCCGCATTATCGGACGTTACATCGTCTCCGGTGCGCTGAAAAGTACCGCCTTCAATGTTAAGGGTTGCCTTTGTGGAGCAGACGCGAATAACGGCGGTGCTGTCGTTTCCGCTGTTGTTTGCAATCGTGCCGCTTTTATTTGCGTTTGAGTCGGTTATTGTAAGCGTAAGCGTGGGATTTTCACCGCTTGCACCAACCGAGATCATGCCGTTGCTCGTAGTAACATTTGCCTCACCGAAGCTGCCGAAAAGGCTAAAGCCGTTGAGGTCCAATGTGATGTCGCCGTCCTTTATAAGGACAATATTGCTGCTGCCTATATCGACATCATTCGTGAGCTTGATTTCGGCCTGTGCTGCGGTAGCTTGCGCCGCATCAAATGCCTCGAAAATGTCGGAATACGAGGTCTTAGTACCGTCTATAGTCACATCAGCAATATTTTCCGCTGCAAACAGACTGACTTCGTTTTCCTCTGCCGACTGCGCGGCAGCTTTTTCCGTACTGTTCTCAGCTTCTGTGTAAATCTCACCGGCGGCATTGATTGTTCCGCCGTTTGTTTCCGTTATGCCGTCGCCGTCTGCAAACACACCTGTCGGAACAAGTCCGAAAAGCATCGATAGACAAATCAGCATACTTAAAATTCGTTTTGACATTATTCTGTTCCTTTCTGAAATACCTTTATGTATCATATTAACTGAAGCCTTTCGGCTGTTGTTTTTGCTTCGCTGCGGCGATTTACGCCAAGCTTCTGTAATATATGGCTTACATGGCTTTTCACCGTAGCAAGTCGAATATCGAGTATTTCGCCTATTTCGGAATTACTCTTATCTGCACATATCAAGCGTAATACCTGGATTTCCGCATCTGTCAGCTTTTCGGATGACAGTTTTTTCGGTCTTAAAAAATCCGGATAATATACTGCCTGAATCCGCGCTGCCTTTGTTGTTTTTTCGACAAAGGCTGTCTGCTTACATTCCTTCAGAAGCGGCAGAACCGACGCACCGTAGGCACTGACTGTATGTACAAAATTATATTCTGCGGCAATACGAATTGCATTTTCCATATTCCCAATCCACTCATCATCTCCGAGCCGCTGTTTTGCTATTGCAGACAGAATGTTAAGATGAATCGTATCTATGTGTCTTGCACATTTTTCGCAATAAGGTTCAAGCGGCGAAACGGTGAGCAGCACCGCATTTTCGTCTCCGAGCATCAGTTCTGCCATAGCTTCGGTAAAATACTGATAACGCTTGAGCGTATGCATATTTACAGAGTCGCGCGGAGCTTTTGTCCGATACCACTTCTCAACACTGTTCATATCGGCACAGTGCATATCTATACGGCACATCATAGCGTCTATATTCGGCATAAACCGGTCCAGACCTCTCTGTGCAAATCTTTCTCTCATAGCTAAAAGAGCATCCCGTGCGTCATTGGTTTCGCCTTGTTTAATCAGGCTGCGCACCAAAAGTCCTACAACGGCAAATTCTATGTCCGGAGTGCCGCCTGTCTGCACCTCGCTTAAACGTGATACCAGAGTAAGAATTTTACCGGACACGTTTTCGCCCTTTTCAAACTTACTTTCGGCTAGCTTGAAATAACTATCGCTATGCGTTTTTTCTCATTATGTCTTTCTTTTATTTCGTCAGTTCGTTTTTTCAAAAGCTCCATTCTCTCACTTGTCGAGCGCACTTTTGATTCCCTCCTTTTCAAGCAAAGGCTTGATTTTCTTTTTCCCAAGCTGCAGAAGCTTGTCCACCTGTTTTACCGTTTTATGCAAAACCACCGCCGTATCCTTGTAGCTCATTCCCTCAATGTATACAAGATACAAAGCCTCTTTCTGTGCAGACGGCAGGCTGTCCAAACAATCATGCAGCCTTTTGTTCCTTTCCACAAGCCACACATCGTCTTCAAATGTATTTTCTATGCAAAAATCCATTTCCTCATCTGTAAGAAGGATATGTCTTTTCGCCTTTCTTAAAAACATCAGTGCGTGATTTCGGGCCGCCTTATATATGTAGCTTTCAAAGCTGTTTTTAATTTTCGGACGTTTGTCGACAATATATGCAAAAACCTCTATCAGCAGGTCCTCCGAATCATGAAGATTTTTTACATAGCCGTTTATATACAGCGTCAGCTTGTCACCGTATATTTCCATAAGTTTTTCAAGTGCTTTGGGATCTCCCGAAAGGTAATCGTTATAAATGATAGTTGTATCCATTATTCAACAAACCCCTTTCTTCGTTTGGTTTGTCGGATTGCTTTGACATAATATTAATCATATATATACTAAATATAAAAACCCATATTAAATCATATTTCATATTTGCGTTTTTGTCAATACATCTATGTAACTTTCATCATTTTGACGATAAGTTTTTTCGGGAAAAATCGAGTAGGAGGCTACACAACTAATGGGCAGCCTCCTGCTTGATTCGTATGATTTGCCATGTTTTTCACCTCCTGCGAGACAAAGCATACCACAGAAGAGAGAGGAAGTCCACGAAGGAATTTTACAATCTTC
Source organism: Clostridiales bacterium (assembly GCA_016303265.1). Lineage (GTDB taxonomy): Bacteria > Bacillota > Clostridia > Monoglobales > Monoglobaceae > SIG454. The sequence continues at coordinate 2,963 of JAEDLZ010000068.1, read as the reverse complement.
CATGCCGTTTCTTAACATTTTCGGTTGCAACTTCTTCGATATACTCCTCATAGCAGTCATCATACTCACCGCCGGCAAGGAGATTTTGTTTCTCAATGCTGACAGCTAACTTGAAGAGCATGTCCGATACTCTGTCCACATGATGCTCGATAGTACAGTCCACCGCCTGAACTAAAATCTTATTTATGTTGTCACTGTTTGCTTCATAATGCAGCTTGGTAAGATACTCATTGATAGCTTTATTGCATAGGTCACTCTCACTTTTAAAGCCGAGCAGTTTAACATAATTTTTGATTTCAGTTCGCACCGCAGGCGGTACATTGAATGTCATCTTTTCTCTTTTCATAATAAATTTCACCTCCATGATTTTAAATTTACATATGCATTCCCATACCATGATCCCGTCTGTATTCTTTTGCTCTTTCCTTGGAATCAACAATTGATTTCGTGAAGCCTTCCTCGATTTCATTCTGTATTGACTGCTCAAACATTTTACAGAGACTGAATACAATGTCACCAAAGACAGGGGATGCATCAACGTTGTTTGTGTAAACATTACCTTGTCTGTTATCCTTTAATGCAGATTTGAGCACAGCATTTCGCAGACGCTTCTCAAAGTTTTTGTTCTTCTCAAGTGCATCAAAACTTTTTTCAGGGTGCTTGCGATAATATCTTAGATTTGCAAGCTGCAGTTGACACCATTGACGATACAACTCTTGCAGGTTATAATCCTTGCAGACAACCTTTACAACTGCATCGACCTTTTCCTTTTGCTCACGGGAAATGAATTTATAGTTTCTCTTGCCGGAGTATCCATCAAGAGAGAATTTTAACTCATTGAAGGCGTGGGCAAATTCATCACTCGCTTCGCTGATGCTAGCTTTAAACTCATTAACTTTCTCTTTGACCTCATCAATAATTTTATCTCGGAGCATTTCTTTTTCATCGTAGAGCTGTTTGAGTTCGTCTTTGAAAATAGTTTTTGTAAGCATAACTCTTATGTCGTTACAACTTTTTCGTGAGAGATACTCGCTGTCGGGGTTCTTGTTATACACAATCATATGTATGTGAGGGTGGTGACCTTCATCGTGATATGCTCCATACCAAACCAAATCCTTTGCAGGAATGTTATACGCTTCTGCAATTTCAAACTGCTTTGACCGAATTAAATTTCTCCATGCATCTGCGTTATTAAACCTGAGTCTGTCTGCATCTTCTCGCCTTAAAGATATGATAGGCATCCACACAATTCCGGTATGATTTACTATGTCACTCCTTGCCTTATTTAGATTAACATCGTCATCACTGCCAAAGAGACCATGCTCTCCAATCTTTTCAACACGAGGTCTGGTTGCAATATAATTCAGATTGATTTCAACTCTTTTCGTGTTGATGCTCTTGTCAACTCTTTCACGCTTTGCCATATAGTTTATATAATCTCCGCCGACTTTTTTGCCGCCTGGAGCATATGGCGATTTAAATACAACTTTACTCATTTCAGCACTTCCTTTCTCGAAATATCGTTAAATACCAATAGCACCTGTATATGCACCAAATTCAAGGCTCAACCATGCGAAAATCCGCTTTTTAGCACCAAAACAGCACCACCGGATGCACTTTTGGAACCTCTCCGCCGGGCTTTGCACGGCGATGTGAGCCTGCTTGGGGCGAATAGCGCACCAAGCTTTATCCTGCTTACTTTATTTTTTCGTACTTTCGTTCTTCGAGGCGCCCCGTCATGTGATTTCTCGTACTTCCGTTTATTCTTTTAAATCGATTTTAAGGCGTAACTATGCGGTTTATATGGCGGATACGAGAGGCTAACTTTTTAGGGCTGTGTAACTACCTTGACGCAAAAATCAAACTCAATCTATGCGGTTATGATTGCGAGTGTATCATCCCGAATCTCCGTATTCCATTCTCTCAATTTCATCTGCCGTATAACGCAATGCATTATACAGAGCAGTTATGATATATGGAACCGGACTTCTGACTTGGATTTCAACTCTGCCATCAACAATTTTCCTCGGCATATTGTTGTCGACATAGACGATATGCTCGTAGCTGATATTTTCCAATCGCTTACGTACAATTTCACGAGGAATAATTTCACCGCCAACCGAAATTGATTTGGAATTAAACATAACCTCAATCGCAGTTTCATAATTCTTTTTTGTTAGTCCTTCGAGATAATATGTTTCTGCCTGTTCCATCACATCCTCGATTGATGATAGATGGTTATTATTAAAATAATTATTATTTATATTTATATATTTATTGCGGTCATCTTGCACACCACCTCGTTCTTCAAGCACACCGGGAGATGAGTCATCAGGAATACTGTCGGTAGTGTTTTCTGTAACCTCATCATTTTCATCGGTGGTTTTTACACATACCACATAGAGATTCGAAGCAGCACCTCCGGACTTTTTCTCACGGTTCTCTTTGGTAATTATTCCGTACTCAATTAAACTTTTAATTCCATTCTTTGCTTTAGACAAACTCATTCCGGTTTCTCTTGCGATAGTTTCGTAGGAAGGGTAGCAGGAAGAGTTGCATCCTGATAATTTCATCAGGTAACAAAGAATACGAAACTCATACACATCGAGTCTTGAGTCGTTAATAAATTCGTTAGGGATAATAGTGAAGTTTCCATTTAGTTTCATCAAAGTTTCCTCCTTAAATTCAAATAAAAAAACACAGAGTAGAATTTTTTACTCTGTGCTTTGGAATTGATATTGAATTTAGGGTGAGGGTTCAAATCTTTCAAAAATACTGTTGGCAGTAACAAATTTGTCCTCGAAAAATATTGAACTTAAAACCTCGAAAAACCGCATAAAAAAGCGAGATGACCTTACTTACAGTAAAATCATCTCGCTATTATGGCGGAGAAGGAGAGATTTGAACTCTCGCGCCGGTTGCCCGACCTACACCCTTAGCAGGGGCGCCTCTTCGGCCTCTTG
>JAEDLZ010000067.1 GCA_016303265.1 Clostridiales bacterium | reverse complement strand
GATACTTTTGCGGAGGGAGCGAAAAAAGCCGTTTGGGATTATGAAGAAAAAATGATAGATATGATTTCCTGCAAATATGCCATAAAGGCGAATAAGAAGCTGAGCACGGAGGAAATGGCGGATATTATCCGTAAGACACAGGAACTTGAAAAATGCGGCAAGGCAACTTGCCCTCACGGAAGACCCATAAAAATTGAGCTTGGCAAGCAGGAGATTGAGAAGATGTTTAAAAGAATTGTTTAAAGGAGGCGGACTATGCGCCCTAAAATTGTTGCGGTTGCGGGGCCTACGGCGTCCGGCAAAACAGCGCTGTCCATTGATATTGCGAAAAAGTATGGAGGAGAGATTGTTTCCTGCGACTCCATGCAGATTTATAAGTATATGGATATAGGGACAGCGAAGCCTTCAAAGGCAGAGCAAAGCGGGATTCCCCATTATATGATTGACGAAATTTCCCCCGACGAGAATTTTTGCGTGGTGGATTACAGTAAACTGGCGCAAAAATACATAGACGATATATTAAGCCGGGGAAAGCTTCCGGTTTTGGTTGGCGGAACGGGGCTGTATCTTGACAGCGTTATAAATAATGTCGGGTTTTCCGAGGCGGGCAGCGACGAGAAATATCGGAGCAAGCTGAAGCAGCTTGCAAAAGCCGAGGGGAACGAGGCGGTTCACAGGCTACTTGAAAGGGTTGACCCCTCATCTGCGGAGAAGATTCACCCCAATAACTTAAGGCGTGTTATCCGTGCTCTTGAAATTTATAAAACAACGGGGAAAACTATGGCGCAGGTCAATGAGGAGTCCGTCCGCGAGCCGTTATATGATACGCTTATAATCGGGCTGAACATGGACAGGGAGCTTTTGTATGACAGGATAAATCGCAGAGTTGACCTGATGATGGAGCAGGGGCTTGAGGGCGAGGTCAGAAAAATCCTTGATATGGGAACGGGAAAAGACGCTACGGCACTTCAGGCGATAGGCTACAAGGAATTTATTGAATATTTCGACGGAAAAATTTCCAAAGAGGAGGCTGTCGAGAAAATCAAGCGGGAAAGCCGCCGTTATGCCAAAAGACAGCTTACATGGCTCAGGCGGAACGATAAAATAAACTGGCTGATGTTACAGAATGATTACAATTACACTAAAATTTTGATACAGAGTTTTACATTGATAAATAAGTTTGGTATAATTGAGAGAGGGAAACCATATGGAGAAGTCGGAACAGAAAAAAACGGAAAAGAAAAAGGCTAAGCGGATTACGGGCAGAACCGTTACAGTGTGCCTTTTGCTGATTTTCATTGTATATATCGGCGTAAGTGTTATTATAAATTCCGGCGGAAGCATAAAGACCTATATGGCAACAAACGGTGAAGAAAGCGAGAGCTTTACGGTTGACGGCTATATTTTTAAGGAACAGACCGTTATCACCGCCCCAAAGGACGGGTATCTTGAATGTATTGCGGACGAGTCCGGCCGGGTTGCAAACGGAGGCACGGTTGCTTATATTTACGAGAGCGAAGTCGATACAAAAACAAGAAACCGCATAAGTGAGCTTGAAACAAAAATTGCCAAAATCGAAAACGATAATCTTACCATGGCGGCGTCTGAAAACGACGCGTTAAGGCTTGAACAGGACATAGCGTCGGAAATTAAAAAAATTCCCGTCTGCGTCCGGGACAATGATATGAGCCAAATAGAGGAAATCCGGGAAAGCCTTGACAGAATAATGGACGCAAAGCGGAAAATTTCCGGAGAAGACAGTGACGGCGAAGCAACCTTAAAGGCGTTAAAAGAAGAAAAGGCGGAGCTTGAGAGCCGTAACGCCGTTTCAAAGACGGAGGTGACGACCCCGGTATCGGGTTCGTTTACGGCGAGGGTTGACGGGCTTGAAGAACAGTTGGGCGCCGACAAGCTGAGTGATATATGCCAAAGCTATCTTAATGAACTTAAAAGCACAGAAATTGAAGCGAGGACGGATTCAAAGGTTAAAAAGGGTGACCCCATAGGCAAGGTGGTTGATACATATACATGGTACTTTGCAGCGGAGATTTCCGAGGATATTGCAAACACTCTCAGTGCCGGCGACAGTATTCGACTTAAATTTCTCGATTCGAGTGATAATATAATAAGCGGCTCGGTATACAGCATAACGGACGCAAAGGGCGGCAAAGCCGTTCTTGTCATAGAATCCTCGGCGTATGTGGACAACCTTTATGCGATGTCAGGCGCAAAGGTGGAGATTATAAGAAAAACCTATGAAGGACTTAAAATCCCGGCGGAATGTGTCCGCGTAAAGGCTGACAGCAAAGGAGTATACATAGTTTCGGGGAATAAGGTGAGATTCAGAAATGCTGACGTATATTACATCGACGATGACTGGGCAATTGTTTCCAAAGAAGAGAAAAATGGAATAAAGCTGTATGACGAGGTTATAGTCAGCGGTTCAAATATATATGAAGGCAAGGTTGTCAGATAATGAGCGTCAGAGAAAATGTTGAGAATGTCAGAAAACGCATAAGCGCTGCGGCAAAGCGGGCAAATAGGAACGAAAGCGAAATCACGCTTATCGGAGTTTCAAAAACAAAGCCTGTTGAGCTTATAAAGGAAGGCGTTGATTGCGGAATATGTGAGCTTGGCGAGAACCGTGTTCAGGAGGTTCTGGAAAAGTATGATAAGATTGAAAATGTCCGTTGGCACTTAATCGGGCATTTGCAGAAAAATAAGGTTAAGTATATTGTGGATAAGGCGGAGCTTATCCATTCCGTGGACAGTTTGGAACTGGCAAAGGAAATAGATAAGCAGGCGAAAAAAATCGGTAAGGTGCAGAAAATTCTGCTTGAAATAAATATTTCCGGCGAGGAGAGCAAATTCGGGATAACCCCGGCTGAGGCAATTCCTCTTTGCGGGGAGATAAGCCGTTTTGAAAATATTAAAGCAGAGGGGCTTATGACAATGGCGCCGAAAGAGGCGGCCGAAGTTGAGCTGCGCAGAATTTTCGGAGGTCTTAAAAAACTTTCCGAGGAAATCCGCAGCCGGCAGATTCCGGGGATTGACATGAGAGAGCTGTCTATGGGAATGTCGGGGGATTATGAGATTGCCGTGGAGGAGGGCGCTACTATGGTCCGAGTCGGCACGGGAATTTTCGGAGCGAGATAATAATCAAATTTAATATATTTTTGGAGGTATTGCAATGAGTTTTGTAAACAAGCTTTTAACAATGATTGGGTTTAACGCCGACGATGATTTTGACGATGAGTTTTTCGAGGAAGAAACAGCGGAGGAAAAAAACCCGGTAAGAGGCAATAAGACCGAGATGGACAGCGAATATACCGCGGACGGCAAGAAGAACAAGGTTGTTAAAATTCATACAACGGCACAGCTTAAGCTGGTTGTTATGCAGCCGGAGAGCTTTGACGACGCCCGCGATATTGCGAACCACTTAAAGAGTAAGAAACCCGTTGTTATGAATCTTGAATTTGTTGAAAAGGATGTGGCAAGAAGGATTGTTGACTTTTTAAGCGGCGCAGTTTATGCTCTTGACGGGAATATTCAAAAGGTTTCAAACGGAATATTTATCATAACGCCCTATAATGTGGGAATTATGGGCGATTTTAAGGATGAACTCCGCAATAAAGGCATTTTTCCCTGGAATAATTAAGAATGACTGCAAATGATGAGCTTTATTTGCTGCTGCGGCGGGCAAACGATGCGGTGAAAATTTCCGAAGAAAAATATATGGTCAAGACAGTAGGGTTTCTGACCCCTGCGGAGAGGGTTTTCCTGCAAAAGAATGCGGACAGACCCCAAGGTGGAAGAATTATATATTTCGGAGGCTATGCCGAGGCGGAAAGAACGCTGTTTGCCGCGGTTCCGGAATATATTGACGATAGTGCGGTTCGGGACGAAACAGCCTTGCTCAGCATTACGGGACGAAACCTTGAAAATCTGACGCACCGCGATTTTTTGGGAAGTCTTATGGGGCTTGGTATAAAGCGTGAAATGGTGGGCGATATACTGGTTTTGGTAGGTCGCTGTCTGATATTTGTCCGCAGAGAAATTGCACCCTATATTTTGTCAAATCTTGACAGAATCGGTCGTGACGGAGTTAAAATTGAAATTGCGGATGTTAAAGATATAGAGATTCCGCCGAAAAAGACGGAAGTAATATCCGGAACGGTTGCGGGGATAAGGCTGGACTCTGTTTTATCGGTTGCCTGCAAAACCTCGAGAGCCAAGGCTGCGGAATACATAACGGGCGGCGCAGTAAGCGTCAACTGGGAAGAAACGGAAAATGTTTCAAAAGGCCTTAAAGAGGATGATGTAATTTCCGTAAAAGGAAAGGGCAGATTTAAGGTCAGCCGTATAGGCGGAGTTACCAAGAAAGGAAGATTCAGCGTAACAGTTGAAAAATACATTTAGGAGGTGGGCGCCATGCTGATGCCGCTTGAAGTTGAAGAAAAAAAGTTTACAAAACAGATGAGAGGCTACAATAAGGAAGAAGTTGATGAATTTATCAGCGAGGTTGCAAGAGATTATGAAAAGCTGTATAAGGAGAGCCTTGCGGCAAAGGATAAAATATCAACGCTATCCGAAGCAATAAGACAGTATAAGGCAATGGAGGACACCTTGCAGCAGGCGATAATAGTTGCCCAGAATGCAGGCGAGGAGGTCAAGAAAAACGCCTACGCAAAGGCGGATAACATTATAAAGGACGCACAGAACCGTGCGTCGGAGATTATAAACGACGCAGGCAAGGAAGTAACAAAAGTGAATTTTGAGTACGAGGAAATGCGTCGGAATGTTGAGATTTTCCGAACAAGAATTATTTCTCTTTTAACCTCACAGCTCAGCATAGTCAAGGAGTTTGCAATGGCCGACCCGAGCGTTAAAGCGGCGGAGGAAAAAAAGGCGGAGGAGCAGACGAAAACCGATAAGACTCCGGCGCCGGAGGACAAGTCTGACGATGTATCGGACATATTAAAAACTTTGGAGCGGGTCACGATGGAGCTTCCCAAGCTGGTTTTAAATGAGAACGGGGAGTATGTGGCGGCAGAGTAAAAATTAAAAATGTTCAGGAATTTATTTCTGAACATTTTTGAGTATATGAGGGTGGATTTATGATATACGCGATAATCGGGATATTGGCGCTGGCTGCGGATTTTGCATCGAAATGGGCGGTCAAATCCCTTATGCAGCCGGGACAGAAAATAGAAATAATAAGCGGCATTCTTTCCCTGAACTATATAAGAAATAAGGGAATGGCATGGGGGCTGCTGCAAAATCAGCGGTGGCTTTTTATAACCGTAACGGTGATTGTTATAGCGGTTACAGCCGTGCTTATAATAAAACACGGCAGTATTCATCCCGTATGCAATACAGGCGTTGCGCTTATGCTTTCGGGCGCCGTGGGAAATATGATTGACAGAATATTCTATCCTGAGGGAGTAATCGACTTTATTTGTGCGGAGTTCATAGACTTTCCGATTTTCAACATTGCCGACTGCGCAGTGTGTGTGGGTGCAGCCCTCATTGTGATATATATTATATTTTTTGATAAGAATAAAAAAGAGGATTGATTATGGAAACTTTAAGTTTTCAGATTGAAGATACCCGAAATTTAAGAATAGACAAGTACCTTGCCGAAAAATTAGAGGATTATACCAGGTCAAGGATTCAGAAACTTATAGAAGACGGAAATGTCACTGTTGCGGGCAGCGTAGTTAAGCCGAATTACAGGCCGAAAACAGGCGATTGGGTTGAAATTGCCGTTCCGAAGGCTCGGGAGATTGATATTGAGGCGGAGAATATCCCTCTTGATATTGTGTATGAGGACAGCTGTATGCTTGTTGTGAATAAGCCTCAGGGAATGGTTGTCCATCCCGCCGCAGGAAATTATTCGGGAACGCTTGTTAATGCGTTGCTGCATTACTGCCCGGATACCTTGTCCGGAATAAACGGCGAGAAGCGGCCGGGGATTCTTCACAGAATAGATAAGGACACCAGCGGCCTTTTGCTTGTGGCAAAAAACGATACGGCGCATAGGTCGCTTTCAGAGCAAATAAAGGCTCACAGCCTGACCAGGGAGTACCGTGCGCTGGTTCACGGAAATATAAAATCGGACAGCGGAACAATAGATGCGCCAATCGGAAGGCACCCCTCTGACCGCAAAAAAATGACAATAACCGACAAAAATTCCCGAAGCGCCGTTACCCATTGGAGGGTGATAGAACGGTTTTCGGGGTACACATATATAAGCTGTCGCCTTGAAACGGGGAGAACCCACCAGATAAGAGTCCATATGTCCAAAAACGGGCATCCGATTGTTGGGGACAAGACTTACGGGATAAAGGATAAATTTAATCTTAAAGGTCAGCTTCTTCACGCCTGCCGAATTGGGTTTATTCACCCGGAAAGCGGCGAATATATGGAATTTATGCGTGATGTCCCGGATTATTTTCAGGAGGTTCTTGATAAACTCAGAAGGAGGGCAATATGAAAAATCATTTAAGAAAATTTGATTATCGAAATAAGTTTTGCCGGCTCAGGCGGGAAAAGTATACGGATGATTTTACCTCTTATCGCTTTTGCCATGCAGTCAGAAGCTGCTTAATATATGCTTGTGCCGACGCAAGGCGGAGGAATGGAGAATAAAATGAAAGGCTTGCACGATAATCACAGACAGAGAATTGATATGAAGGCGGAGAGCAGCGGACTTGAAAATCTCCCCGAGCATGAGGTGTTGGAACAGCTTTTGTTTGCCGTTATTCCCAGAGGCAACACCAATGAAATTGCACGGAAGCTGTGTCTGGAATTCGGCGGAATAGGCAATGTCTTAAAGGCGGATATTGACGAGCTTCGTAAAATTGACGGTGTGGGCTACAGAGCGGCGGTGTTTATTCATAATCTGCCTGATGTTCTGGGCATTGTTGAGCGGAGCTTAAAATTTTCCGAGAATAAGATAGCAAGCCGCAAGGACGCTCTTGAATATGTTAAAACACTTTTTTACGGGAAGGTGACGGAGCAGTTCTATATGATAAGCCTGACCTCAACCGGAGGAATTATAAAATTTAATAAAATGGGCGAGGGTACAACCGATGAAGTCAAAGTATATGCCCGTAATGTGGCGGCAAGAGCGCTGCGAAACGGCGCACATTCCGTTATAATCGCCCATAATCATCCCGGCGGGACTGCGTCGCCGTCCCTGAGCGACAGAGCCTGCACGGAGGCTATTGAAAGAGCGCTTGAGGCAATCGGCGTCAAGCTTTACGACAGTATCGTTGTGGCAGGCGGCGAAGCTATGAGCATATTTGAATATATGTTTTAATTGGCAGAGGCAAAATATATGAAAAACGGGTTAAAATATTCATACGGAATAATAACGAATACAGTACGAATAATAATTGTAATACTGGCGGCGGTTTTGCTGCATAAAAAAGATTACGGTAATCTGGGAATTTTAGCGGTAACCATGCTGCTTACATTTTATGATACTGCCCTTAAAAAGGTTTTTAGGATAGAGCTTTGTATTGAAATTAAGACTGCGTTGATTCTCTTTATATTTGCTGCGCAGATTTTGGGAACGGTGCTGGATTTTTACGGCAGATTTTTATGGTGGGACACATTGCTTCATG
>JAEDLZ010000004.1 GCA_016303265.1 Clostridiales bacterium | reverse complement strand
AAAAATATGGGAATACATAGACACAAACCCTTTAAAATGGGAATTAGATTGTTTTTACACCGATTAAAGGAGCTGTCGCAAAATGCGGCAGTTCCTTTTGGTGTGCCGCTTTTCGGCCTGGTGTCTTAAGGCGTGGAAATAAGGTAATGCCACATCATACAAAGGAAAAAGGCGGGCACATTCGTGTCCGCCTTTCTCCCGGAAATTTCTTTCCATAAAGGGAAATGAAAAAAGTTTGTTAGTTGTGGTATGGTTATATAATACACCATAATCTGATTTTTTGCAATAGTAATTTGTGACTATATTAACAAAATATTACATATTTTTTTGTGCATATTCGACAAGATGTGCGTTTTTTAAACCAAAACAACTTTTATATGAACCTTTTTGCCTTTCTTTATTACGATTGCACCGTCTTTAAAGCTATCCTCGGTGATAGTTGCGGCAATATCGGTTATTTTCTCCCCGTCGATGCTTAGCCCGCCTTGCTGAATAACCCGTCTGCCCTCGCCTTTGGACGGAACAAGTCCTGCCTCTGCCATAAGGTCGATAATGTTTATGCCTTCGCCCAGCTTTTCACGGGAAAGCTCAAAGGTAGGCATATTCGCATTTGCGGTGCCGGCGCCGAATACGGACCGGGCCGCTTCCTGTGCTTTTTTTGCCTCCTCTTCGCCGTGAACCATTTTTGTGACCTCAAAGGCAAGAATCGCTTTAACCTTGTTAAGCTCCTGTCCCTCCAGCTTTTCATATTCACGGATTTCCTCCATGGGAACGAAGGTCATAAGTTTTAACATTCTGATAACATCACGGTCGTCAACATTTCTCCAGTACTGATAAAAGTCATAGGGCGATACTTTTTCCGCATCAAGCCAAAGGGCGCCCTTCTCGGTTTTGCCCATTTTCTTGCCTTCGGAATTGGTAAGAAGCGTGAAGGTCATGCCGTAAACGCTCTTTCCCGCCTTTTTCCTGATAAGCTCAATGCCGCCGATAATATTCGACCATTGGTCGTCGCCTCCGAACTCCATTTTACAGTCGTAATCCTGATTAAGTTTATAGAAATCGTAGCTTTGCATCAGCATATAATTAAATTCCAAAAAGGAAAGACCCTTTTCCATTCGGGTTTTGAAACACTCGGCAGTGAGCATTCTGTTAACGGAAAAATGAACTCCGACCTCTCTTAAAAAGTCAACATAGTTGAGCTTTAAGAGCCAGTCCGCATTATTAACCATTTTTGCCTTACCGGGTCCGTCACCAAATTCAATGAACCTTGACATTTGCTCCTTGAAACGGTCTGCATTGTGCTGTATGGTTTCCTGAGAAATCATCGGGCGCATATCCGCCTTGCCGGTGGGGTCACCGACCATGGTTGTGCCGCCGCCGAGGAGAACAATCGGGGTGTGCCCTGCGTTTTGCATATGCTTCATAACAACAAGCTGCATAAAATGACCTATATGAAGGCTGTCCGCTGTGGGGTCAAAGCCGATATAGAAGTTGATTTTCTCCTTCTCAAGAAGCTCTCTTATTTCCTCATCATGGGTAGTCTGCGCTATCAGACCTCTTTCTTTAAGTGTATCATATACGCTCATTACTTTATCTCCTTATTCCTTCTCTTCTTTAATAGGTTGTATAGCAAGTTCTTCGAGCTGTTTTTCGTCAACAACATCGGGCGAGTTTGTCATAAGCTCGGAGGCATTTTGCACCTTGGGGAACGCAACAACATCGCGAAGGCTCTCTGCGCCGCACATTATCATTGCGATTCTGTCAAGACCTATGCCCATTCCGCCGTGGGGAGCCGCACCGTATTTATATGCCTCAACCAAAAAACCGAATTTTGCGGCAATCTCTTCGTCCGAAAGCCCCAGCGCCCTGAACATTTTCTGCTGAAGCTCATAATCGTTGATTCTTATAGAGCCGCTGGAAAGCTCTGTCCCGTTAAGAACCAAATCGTATGCTTTTGCGGTGACCTTTTCGGGGGCGCTTTCAAGATACTCAATACAATCGTCGTCGGGCATCGTAAACGGGTGGTGCATGGCAACATAGCTGTTTGTCTCCTCGTCATATTCAAAGAACGGGAACTGGGTTATCCACAGGAAGTTAAAGCCATCTTTGATTATATCGAGCTGTTTTGCAACCTTAAGCCTGAGCGCACCCAAAGTGGGGAGAGTTATGCGGTCCTTGTCGGCTACAATTAAGACGACATCGCCTTTTTCCGCTCCGCAGCGGTCTAAAATTGCGCTCATTTCGTCCTCGGTCATAAATTTCGCAAAGGAACAATTCGGTGCGTCCTCAACCCATCTTATAAAGGCAAGCCCTTTTGCACCAATGCCTCGTACATATTCGGTGAGCTTGTCAATTTCTTTTCTGGTAAGCGTATTTGCGGCATTTTTGGCGCAGATTGCACGGACAGAGCCGCCTGCCTCGATTGCCGAGGTGAACACGCCGAAGCCGCAGTCCTTAACAAGGTCGGAAAGGTTAATTATTTCCATTTCAAATCTTGTGTCGGGCTTATCCGAGCCGTAACGCTCCATAGCCTCTTTGTAGGTAAGCCTTGGGAGCGGTGTGGGGATGTCTTTGCCCAGAACATCCTTAAACAGCCTTTTAATGAAGCCTTCCCCGATTTCTAAAATATCCTCCACATCAACAAAGGACATTTCAAGGTCAATCTGCGTAAATTCGGGTTGCCGGTCAGCTCTTAAATCCTCGTCACGGAAGCATCTTGCGAGCTGAATATACCGGTCAAAGCCCGAAATCATAAGCAACTGCTTATACATCTGAGGCGACTGAGGAAGTGCGTAAAATTTTCCATGATGGACGCGAGAGGGGATAATATAATCCCTTGCACCCTCCGGCGTGGACTTAATCATCATGGGCGTTTCAATTTCTATAAAGCCGTTCTCATAAAAATAATCCCTTGCGCTTTTTGCAATTTTGCTTCTCAGAATAATATTATCCTGAAGCGGCTTGCGCCTTAAATCAAGATAGCGGTATTTAAGCCTCAGCTCCTCGTTTACATTTGTCTTATCGGTAATTTCAAAGGGCGGCGTCTGAGCCTTTGCAAGTATTCTCAAATCGTCAACAAATATTTCAATGCTGCCGGTTTTGATGGCGTCATTCTTGCTTTCCCTTTCCCTGACAGTGCCTTTAGCCATAAGAACATATTCACTGTGGCAAGACGCCGCCTTTTCAAAGACTGACTTATCCGTCGTTTCGTCAAACGCAAGCTGAACTATTCCCGTTCTGTCCCTTAAGTCTATAAAAATAAGCGTCCCCATATCACGGATTTTCTGAACATATCCGCCCACAACCACAGCGGTGCCGACTCCTTCAACCTCGCCGCAGTAGTGGGTTCTTTTAAGACCTTTCATCGTGTCCATTGTTATAACCATTAGCCTTTCCGGCTCACAAAAATTTTTAATAACCTGTGCCTTTACGGTGAGCCGCGATAAGGCGTTAAGACGGTTATATGTGAATGTGTGCGTTTTTGCATAGCTGAAAATTTCGCACGCATGATCAAAACTCAGAGGCAGCGGACAGAGCCTGATTTATTCGAGCTCTCTTTCCGCCTTTTTTATAAATTCGTATATTGCGTCGGCGCTGAGAGCAACCTCGGCCGTTTCGCCGTTTTTCATATTTTTCAGATTTATTTTCCCGTTGGCAATTTCGTCATCGCCGATTACGGCGCTGTACTTTGCGCCCAGCTTGTTGGCAAACTTCATTTGCGCCTTAACGCTTCTGCCGCACAAATCCTGTTCTGCCGCCATACCGAGGAGCCGTAGCTCGTAAACCGTTTTCTGAGCCGCCCTGACGGCGCTGTCGCCGATTGCGGCAAGGAACACCTCCGGAGTGACCTCGTTTTCAGACTCAAGCCCTTGATTTTTAATAATGAGCACAAGCCGCTCGATTCCTGCCGCAAAGCCTATGCCTTCCGTAGGCTTGCCGCCGAGCTCTTCAACCAGACCGCTGTATCGTCCGCCGCCGCAGACGGTTGATTGTGCCCCTAAAGAGTCGGAAACAAACTCGAAAACGGTTTTCGTGTAATAATCAAGTCCTCTGACAATGTCGGGATTTATCTTATACCCGATACCGAGATTGTCAAGGCTTGACCGAGTTTTATCAAAATGGTTTTTGCAATCCTCGCAGAGATAGTCGATAATTTTCGGCGCAGACTTTGCAATTTCGGAGCAAATAGGAGATTTGCAGTCTATTATACGCATGGGATTTTTTTCAAGACGGGCTTTGCAGGTTTCGCAAAGCTTATCTTCATGCGACCTAAAATACGCTTTAAGCTTTTCGTTATATTCTTTTCGGCAAACAGGGCAGCCGATGCTGTTAATATAAAGCGAAACACCCTTTATGCCGACTCTATTTAAAAATGTGTTTGCAAGGGAAATTATCTCGGCGTCGGTTTCGGGGCTTTCCGCACCGAAACATTCAACGCCGAACTGGTGAAATTCCCGAAGCCGTCCCGACTGTGGCTTTTCATAGCGAAAGCAGGGAATAATGTAGGAAAGCTTTGTGGGCTGGGGATTTGCATAAAGGGAATTTTCGATATAGCTGCGAACGAGAGTCGCTGTTCCCTCGGGCTTTAAGGTTATGCTCCGCCCTCCCTTGTCGTTAAAGGTGTACATTTCCTTCTGAACAACATCCGTTGTTTCACCTACGCCGCGGTTGAAAAGCTCTGTGCTTTCAAATACGGGCGTCCTTATTTCTTTATAGCCGAAAACATCGCAGCATTCTCTTGCGGTTTGTTCAATTTTCTGCCAAAGCTTAACCTCACCCGGCAGAACATCTTCGGTCCCTCTCGGTTTTGTTATCATCATTTATTCTCCTTATCGCCGTCAAGTATAATATCAACAAGCTCCATAACTTCTTCCCGTCCCGTCTTGTTTTCCGCAGAAAACGGGATAAGAACGGAATTTTCGTCAAGCTCAAGCTCATTATAAATTGTTGTAAGATTTTTTTCAATTTCGGATTTTTTCAGCTTGTCCAGCTTAGTTGCAATAACACAGGGCTCAAAGCCGCAACTTCTTATCCAGTCAAGCATTGTTTTATCGTCTGCCGTGGGTTTGTGCCGGGCGTCAACCAATTGAATGACCGCAGCAAGATTCTCACGCTTTTTCAGATATGTTTCTATCATTCTCGCCCATTTTTCTTTTTCGGATTTTGAAACCTTTGCGTAGCCGTAGCCGGGCAGGTCAACAAAACGAAACCTGTTTTCCACTCTGTAAAAATTTATGGTTGCGGTTTTACCGGGAGTACTGCTTGTTCTGGCAAGCTTTTTTCGATTTAAGACGCAGTTTATGAGGGAGGATTTTCCCACATTTGACCGCCCCGCAAGAGCAATTTCCGGCAGATTCCCCTCAGGGTACTGGGAAATGGAAACCGCTGTGGTTTCGAATTCGGCATTTATAAATTCCATGGGTTAATCTCCTTCTTCTAATCGTGTTATGCTGTGTTCCTTTCGCCGCAGACGGAGGAAATATACTCGCCCCGCCTTTTAATATGTGTGCCGCCCTCTTATCGGCAGTCTCTTAGTTTGCAAGCGCATTTTTAAGCACTGTTTCCATATCCTTTGCAAAAACAAAGTTCATCCCATCTTTTATTTTTTCGGGAAGTTCTTCGTAATCCTTCTTGTTTTCATAAGGGATTATAATATTTTTTATACCGATTCTGTAAGCCGCAAGGGATTTCTCCTTAAGTCCGCCGATTGGGAGAACTCTGCCGCGAAGGGTAATTTCCCCCGTCATTGCGGTGTCGCACCGTGTGGGAATCCCCGAAAGTGCGGAAACCATTGCCGTCGCCATTGTAACCCCCGCAGACGGTCCGTCCTTGGGAACAGCCCCCTCGGGAATGTGGACATGGATATCCTTTGTCTTATAAAAATCATCAGGAATTCTGAAGTTCTTACAGTTGGCACGAACATAAGTCATTGCCGCTTTGGCGGACTCTTTCATAACATCACCCAAATTGCCGGTAAGCTCAACCTTTCCGCTGCCTGCCATGGTGCTGGCTTCAACAGTGAGCGTTTCGCCGCCGTGTATGGTCCAGGCAAGCCCTGTAACTGTTCCCACCTGATTTTCCTTTGTTTTTGATTCTTTAAGATAAGTCCTTGCCCCAAGATATTTTGTCAGAACCTTTTCGCTTACGGTAACGCTTTCTGCCTTGCCGCTTATAATATCCAGAGCCGTTTTGCGGCAAAGGGCGGCAATATTTCTTTCAAGATTGCGGACGCCGGACTCTCTTGTGTATCCGTCGATTATTTCCCGTATCATTTTATCGGAAATTTTAAGAGCCTTCGCATCTATTCCGTTTTGCCTTTTCTGCTTGGGTATAAGGTATTTTTTCGCAATATTAACCTTTTCATCCTCCGTATAGCCCGAAATTTCTATAACATCCATACGGTCAAGAAGTGGGAGGGGTATGCCGTCATAAGAATTTGCCGTTGTTATAAACATTGTGTCGGACAAATCAAAGGGCAGCTCTATAAAATGGTCGCGGAAGCTGTTGTTCTGCTCTTTATCAAGCACCTCAAGCATAGCGGACGCCGGGTCGCCCTTATAATCGCTTGCCATCTTGTCGATTTCGTCAAGAAGTATAAGAGGATTGCTGACTCCGGCGGTTTTCATCGCCGCCATAATCCGCCCGGGCATGGAACCTATGTAGGTTTTTCGATGACCTCGGATTTCCGCCTCACTTTGGATTCCGCCGAGGCTTATGCGAACATATTTTCTTCCCAAAGCCTCTGCAAGAGATTTTGCAATTGAGGTTTTTCCCGTTCCGGGCGGTCCGGCAAGACAGATTATTGAGCTGCTGCCTTCTCCGCCGAGCTTTTTAACGGCAAGATATTCAAGGATTCGCTCCTTGACCTTTTCAAGCCCGTAATGGTCACGGTCAAGAATTTCTCTCGCCTTTTCTATGTCGAGATTTTCCTCCGATTTTTTATCCCACGGCAGTGCCAGGACGGTTTCTATATAATTTTGAATAACGGCGTATTCCTGAGACATAGGAGGCTGCTTTTCCATGCGGGAAAGCTCCTCCGAAAGCTTATCCTTTACCTCTTTCGGAAGATTACGCCTGTTTATTTCGTTTCTCAGCTTATCCGAGTCGTTTGAATCGGGGTCAATATCACCAAGCTCGTCCTGAAGAATTTTCATCTGTTCGCGGAGAACATATTCACGCTGATTGCGGTCAATCGCACTGCCCAGCTTTGCCGCAACACCACGCTCAATTTCAAGAATCTGCATTTCCTCCTGCATCATGGAAATAAGCGTTTCCAGACGCTTGACAACATTAAGCTCCTCTAAAATCTCCTGCTTTTGCTGGGGTCTTATGGGAAAGTTTGAAGCCGCAATATCTGCAAGCATTCCTCCGTCATCAATATCGGAAAGAGCCAGCATGGTTTCGGGAGTTACTTTGTCATATAGGTCGATATATTCCTCAAGCAAATCCTCGACTCTCTTCATAAGAGCCTTTTCATATATGGTGTCAATGCCGCTTGCGTCCGTAATATCATGGAGCTCCGTATAGCATGCCATGCGGCAGTCATCGCCGTCATAATATCTTGTGAGCTTTATTCGGCAAATACCGTCAACCAAAATCCGCATATTCCCGTCAGGGAGAACAAGCGTCTGCTTGATTTCAGCGAGAGTTCCCACCCGGCTGAGGTCCTCTTTTTTCGGTTCCTCAACCAATATATCGGGCTGATAGAAGAGAAGTACAAGCCTGTCGCCCTTCATCGCCTTGTCAACAGCCGCCTTGGATTTTACCCGCCCCACATCAAAATGCACGACCGTGCCGGGAAACACCGTAAGTCCGCGAAGGGGCAGAAGCGGCAATCTGTTCGTTTTCTTAGTCATATATCTATTTTCATCCTTCCGCATATTCACAAAATTCGCCATTAAACAATTATACTACTATTATGAAAAAATTTCAAGTATTATCTGTCTTTTTTATGATATTTTTAAAGCAAGGGGCGCAATATGCGGGATTTTGCCGAATATGCCGCATAGTTTCAAACAATTTACGGTGTTATTTTTGTTTGAACGGTTTGCAAAACAATAATAACATAAAAAATGTTATATATTTTTGAAATTTAATTGCAAAAATAGTCATAAGGTGGTATACTGAACTTAATATTACTCTGTTTGGAAAAGACGGTGAAAAAATGATTGCGATTATTGATTACGGCGCAGGAAATTTAAGGAGCGTTCAAAAAGCACTTGAATTTTTAAACTTTGACGCAAAAATTACTTCGGACCCAAATGAAATCCTGTCTGCCGACCATGTTATTCTTCCGGGGGTCGGGGCGTTCGGCGACTGTATGAGGGAGATTAAAAAGAGAAATCTTACGGACTGCATAAAAGAGGTTTGCGACAGACAAATTCCGTTTATGGGGATTTGTCTAGGACTTCAGCTTTTATTTGAGGAGAGCGAGGAAAGCCCAAAAACGGAGGGACTTAGTCTATTTAAGGGGAAAATCGTTAAAATTCCTCAGTCGGAGGGTCTGAAAATTCCGCATATGGGCTGGAACTCTCTGCATATAACGAAAGAGAGCCGTTTGTTTTCGGGAATTTCCGAGGGGTCGTTTGTATACTTTGTTCATTCCTATTATATGATGCCCGAGGACGAGAGAATTATTGCGGCAGAAACGGAATACGGTGCGGCGCTCCCCATTGCATTGGAAAGCGGAAATATTTTTGCAACTCAGTTTCACCCCGAAAAGAGCGGAGAAACGGGGCTTAAAATACTTAAAAATTTCGGGGAGGTTTAGAAATGTTTGCAAAACGAATAATTCCATGTCTTGATGTAAACCGGGGACGGGTGGTTAAAGGCGTTAATTTTGTGAATCTCCGTGACGCAGGCGACCCGGTTGAGGTTGCCAAAATTTATAACGAGGCAGGGGCGGACGAGCTGGTCTTTCTCGATATAACCGCAACCTGTGAAAACAGAGGAACGGTTGTGGATATGGTTTCCCGTGTTGCCCAAACGGTCTTTATCCCTTTTACGGTGGGCGGCGGAATTAAGTCCGTTGAGGATTTCCGTGAGCTTTTGATGGCAGGGGCGGATAAGATTTCCATAAATTCCTCGGCAATCAAAAATCCGCAGCTTATATCCGAGGCGGCGGACAAATTCGGACGGCAATGCGTTGTTGTTGCTATTGACGCAAAGCGAAAGGGCGATAGCTGGAATGTCTATGTAAGCGGCGGCAGGATTGATACGGGCATTGACGCAGTAGAGTGGGCGAAAAAGGCAGAGTCGCTCGGGGCAGGCGAAATTCTGCTTACCTCAATGGACTGTGACGGCACAAAGGCAGGCTATGACATAGAGCTTACAAAAACAATTTCAAAAAGCGTTTCAATACCGGTTATTGCCTCCGGCGGAGCGGGAAATATGGAGCATTTCAAGGAGGCGCTGACCGACGGCTGTGCCGACGCGGCACTGGCGGCGTCGCTGTTTCACTTCCGTGAAATAGAGATTCTTGATTTAAAAAAATATCTTAGGGAAAATGGGGTTTCCGTAAGATTATAACCTAAGCACAGATGTCCCCCGCCTCTGAGGCGGCGGGTTCCATCTCAGAATTTCAGTGGGAGTTTTAATCTCCCACTGAAACCCTGAGGAGCTAACGCTCTGCTATGCTTGCTTGCAATCTATCGCAAGCTCTGCTCCTTGCAAGCAAAGCAGAGCTTGCTCCGATTTAAAAATTTGACAAATATTGTGTTATATAGTAAAATGTTTGGTAGCTTTATTTTATCAAAGGTGGGAGAGTATGGATAACATTTCCCTCAGTGTTATAGTTCCTGCGTATAATGAGGAAGAAAATATAAAAAGGATAACGGACAGGCTTTCTGATTTGCTGGAAAACCAAATGAGCTATGAAATTATCTTTGTTGACGATGGCTCAAAGGACGGAACATGGAATTTCATAGAGGAAGAGGCGAAGGCTCGCCCGCGGGTCAGAGGCGTAAGATTTTCCAGAAATTTCGGGAAAGAGGCGGCTATTTTTGCCGGACTTTCCGAGGCTTTGGGGAGCTGTGCCGTTGTTATTGACAGCGATTTACAGCATCCGCCGGAAAAAATACTTGAAATGTACAAGCTCTGGCAGAGCGGTTATGAGGTTATCGAGTGCGTTAAGACTGACCGCGGCGAGGAATCCGGTCTGCACAGGATTATGGCGAACGGCTTTTATAAAATAATGAGCAGTTTTACGAAGATTGATATGAAAAATGCGTCGGACTTTAAATTGCTTGACAGAAAAGCGATTGACGCTTTGCTTTCCATGCCGGAGCGGAATATGTTTTTCCGTGCGCTTTCCTCCTGGATTGGGTTTAAGACCTGCCGGGTTCGGTTTGAAGTGGCGGAAAGAGAGTCGGGCGCTTCAAAATGGTCAACCTCAAAGCTTGTTGAGTATGCTCTTAACAACATAGCCTCATTTTCGGGATTGCCGCTTCAGGGCATAACCTTTTTGGGCGGGATAAGCCTTATCGCCTCGGTTATATTCTGGATTATTTCGGTATGTTGCGGCGTTTCGGGGAGCTCGGCAGGGCTTTATGTTATTCTTGCCGCAATATTTACGGTCGGCGGATTTATTATGGTTGGTATGGGCTTTATAGGATATTATCTTAATAAGGTGTATGAAGGGATAAAATGCAGACCGAGGTATCTTGTGGAGGAAAAATGCAATGCTGAAAAAGCTGATAAGTAAGTTTACCGACAAGGTATTTCTGAAATTTTTGCTTGTGGGGATTATTAACACGGTTGTGGGCACAACAATTATGTTTGTCTGTTATAATGTGCTCAGCCTTTCCTATTGGGCGTCCTCCGCCGCAAATTATTTCTTTGCCAGCATTTTAAGCTTCTTTTTAAATAAATATTTTACCTTTTCAAACAAGGACTCATCACCCATGCAGATAGTAAAATTTGCGGTTAATATAGCCGTTTGCTATGTTATCGCATACGGGCTTGCACAAAAGATCGCACTTTTTGCCTTTGGCTTTTTGGGCGAGAGGCTACGGAATAATCTTGCAATGCTTGTGGGTATGGGCTTATTTACCGTTTTGAACTATCTTGGTCAGCGTTGCTTTGCCTTTAAGACGAAAACGGGGGGAAAAACAGATAATGAAAAAACTATGTAGAGTGCTTAGCGAAAACTCAAAAAAGCGTGACGCAATTATATTTTTGTATGTGCTCGCTTCTGTTTTTCTAAGGTATATTTGCTGCGGATTTAAGTATTTTCCGCAGCTTGACGATTATATACAATATGGGAATTTCCCGAACAGTTTCGATAAATGGAACGGCATCATTATAAATAGAGGATTGCTTTCTTCAAGACCCCTTGCAGGGATTTTTGACTTGTATTTCTGGGGGGATTTTTCAGAGCATATGATATTTGCGGTTCTCCTGATTTCCGTATTGTATGCGGTTTCTGCGGTGCTGTTTCTGAAAATTTTTAACAAGCATTTTAAAACGGGATTTATGTTTACGGTGTTTTATGCACTTATGCCCTTTTTCTTTGAGGGGGCGTACTGGGTTTCCGCCTCGTCAAGAATAGTTATGGGATTGTTTTTTACTGCGCTTGGGGCGTATTTTCTTGAAAAATCCATTGAAAAAGGAAAGAAATATATTCCGCTGTATTGGATATTTCAGCTTATTTCAATCGGATTTTACGAGCAGACTTTGCTGCTGTCCTTTGCCCTTTGCTTTGTTTTAATTGTATTCGGTATGAGAGATAACAAAAGGAACGGACTGCTTATGCTTGTTTTGGCGGTAAATGCGGTTTTGTATATCATTGTAACACGGGCGTTTTCGGCAGGCGGCGAAATGCTCACCGGGCGAATGTCGTTGACATTGCCGTCCCTTACCCACTGGTATTTTGATTATTATCTTAAAACGGCGTTTACGCAGTTTAAAAATGCGTTTTTCTCCGCTCCTGCCGCAATAACCTTTAACGGATTTTTCAGAGGGATAAAACTTGTGATTTCAGACGGGCTTTGGGCGGTTTTGCCGATTGCATTTGCTTTGGGCGGAATGTCATTTTTGCTTTGCAAAAATGAGCCTGCATATCTTGGAAAAAGGAAGCAGGTGCTTTGGGCGGTACTGACAGGGCTGTTCCTTACGGCTGTTCCCGTTGCGCTGTTTTTCGTGCTGAGCAACCCCTATATCAGCCTGCGGAATATTTTGCCGTCTTTTGTGGGAATTGCGATTATTCTTGATTTGATTTTTTCAAAGGCCGCAAGCAGGTGGAAAATGTTTGCAAGTGTTGTTTCGGCGGCAATTGCCGTTGTGTGTTTCGTATCCTCTGTGTCGGAAATTCACGATTACAAGGCAATTTATGATTTCGACAATCTCATAGCGGAAAATGTTATTGAGGCAATGGAGGACGCAAAAGAGGGCGAAAAACGGGCGTTTATAATAAAATCGGAGGACGAATATGACACAAACTGCCGATATAACGAGCATGGCGCAGGAGTTGCGTCAAGCAGCTGGGCGCTTGCGGGAATAACAACCTATAAAAAAGGAACTGAAATGCAGGGCTGTGCAGTCCCGATTGAAACTATGGGAAATATATGCTATAACGCGCGGGAAAAGGCGGACAAGGAAATAACGCAGTTTGACAGGATTTATTTGTGGAACAGCGGCAAGTGTGAAATGGAGCCTCTTGAGATGAAGGCAAAAGAGGACGGAATTGAGCTTTATAATAAAAGCGGCGGCTTTGTTGCAAAAATTGAAGAACATGATAACACAGGATATATTATTTATAAATAAAAATTCCTCCCTTATGGGGTGTACTTTAAAGGATAGTTAAAAGGCCGTAGCGGATTGCTGCGACCTTTAGTCATTATAAAAACAATCTTTTTCCCATTTTATTAAATTTGTATCTATATATTCCCATATCTTTTGATAATACCTCTCGTTACGGATGATATGGTCGTGATATGACATTTGCAATACAGAACACCCTATTTCTTTTGTTACCATTGTTTTAGGCGAACGAATTATGGTTTCAATGTTTTTTGTAGGGGACGATGCCCTCATCGTCCCATGAAGAAATATAATTAAATGTATGTGATTTGGCATAATAAATATTTATCGCATATCAAACCATAATTTGATATGCGATTTTCGGGACGATGTAGGCATCGTCCCCTACGATAAAAGGCAGAAACGATTGATTTCGTTTCTGCCTTTAAAATTACTGTCCCTAAGAGTGCGCCCCATTTGGGAGGAATTTTTATATCACGCTCGATAAAAGAGATTACTCCGCCGAATTATGAACATTGATTGCTTTAACGGAATTAAGAGCACACATAACGAGGTTATTGGTTCTTGATTCCGAAAGTACGATGTAATCGCTGCCTACCGACCTTAATATCCCGCTTTTTTCCGTCTGGTTCATGAACTCAACACGGATAAACTGGCCTTGGTGACCGCAAAGAAAGGCATTGGAAGCGTCCTCGGTCGGGCAATTTTCCGGCATGTGCGAAGAAAAGTCATCCTCTGCCGGATAATCGTATACAACAGCGTTTGAAATTCCCATTGAAGAGGGATTTGAGCCGGGCGGAAAGGTTGCCGGAATGGGATTTTCAGTCTGATTTTGCGAAGGATGTACATTTTGGGCGGGCTGATTGTTTGGAATTTGCGGCGGTTTTTCCTCAAACTCTGTGAAAATTTGTCTTTCGGAGCTTGGACTGAAATCGGGAATAGGGGTTTCCTGTGTTTTTTGCGGATAAGAGTTGTTTCCGCTTGATATACCGTAATATCGCATATAAAGCACCTCCATATAACACAATATGCAAAAAAATTTTTTTTGAAACAAATTTGAATAATTTTTTTCTCATAAGGAATAATACATTCAGAATAAATTATTTTATTCTTTTAAATTTTATTTAAGGAGTGAAAAATTATGTCAGAAAACAAGAACAACAATCAGAACAAAAACAACAATCAGAACAAGAACAACCAGAACAATCAGGAAAAGAGCAACAAGAAGGCTGACGAAAAGAACAACGGCTAAAAATTTGCCGGATTAAATAATATTTCCGACGGAGTAATTAAAATAAAAAAGGACCTAAAGAAGGTCCTTTTTTATTAAATTACTACATATGAAAATCACCTTTGCGGCAAATAATATTAAAGAGCGATAAAGAAAGGTGGTTAAGAATGAAAAAAGGAAAATTTACGGTATCACTTCTCTTTGCCGTAACGCTCATGGTATCAACAGTTTCTGCAAGCGTTGATACTGTTATTATAACCGGACAGACCGTGGGTATAACATTAAATTCCGAAGGCGCCATGGTGGCGGAGATTGCGGAAATAAAGACCAAAGACGGGAAAACCGTAAGTCCTGCCAAAGACGGCGGAGTTAAAAAGGGAGATGTTATAACTTCGGTTAACGGCAAATCGGTTCACGGTGTGGACGATTTGCACGACGCTGTATCGTCCGCCGAAGATAAATCCGTTTTGGTAGAGCTGATGAGAGACGGAACAAAGATAAGGACAACCTTAAAGCCGGCTTTGGCGGAGGACGGAAGCTATCGTTTGGGAATATGGGCAAAGGACGCGGCGGCAGGAATAGGAACGCTGACCTTTTACGACCCCGAAACGGGAAATTTCGGAGCTTTGGGACACGGAATAGCCGACAGTGCGTCGGGATTTCTCATGGATATTGAGGATGGCGAGGTTCTCTCATCGACAATCGTTTCTGTTGAGAAAGGTGCAAAAGGCGAGCCGGGGGAGCTCAAAGGTGTGTTTGGCGAGGGAGATACGGCATTGGGAATAATCAAAAAAAATACAGAATGCGGAATTTTCGGAAATATGACGCTTCCGGAGGATAAGGTAAAGGAAGGGCAAAGTATAAAAATCGGAACAAGGGATGATGTTCGTGAGGGAAAAGCTTATATTTTAGCCAACATTGAGGGAAGCAAAACCGAAAAATACGAGATTGAAATAGTGAGTATTCCAGTTTTCACGGGAGATATTACAAAGGGAATGGTTATAAAAATAACGGATAAGGATTTGCTTTCAAAAACGGGCGGAATCGTTCGTGGAATGAGCGGCTCTCCCATTGTGCAAAGCGGCAGGCTTGTGGGGGCTGTAACCCATGTTTTTGTCAACGACCCAACATCGGGATACGGCATATTTATAGAAGATATGCTAAGTGAAGCGCAAAGCTGATTTACGGGCAGCCCTATCGGCTGCCCGTAATCGGGTTTTACATTTGCCCATACGATGATAGGCTTACCGCAAAAAATAAAGGACAGGAAAGCCTGTCCTTTAAAAAATCTTAAAATTAAAGAGTACCGAAAAGTCTGTCGCCTGCATCGCCGAGCCCCGGAACAATATAGCAGTTCTCGTTAAGCTTTTCATCCAGTGCGCCGATATAAATGTCCACATCGGGGTGAGCCTTTGAAACAGCCTCAACGCCCTCGGGCGCGCCGATAATATTAACCAGCTTGATTTTCTTTGCGCCGCGCTTTTTAATGAAATCAATAGCGGCAACGGCGCTTCCGCCCGTTGCAAGCATCGGGTCGAGAACAAGAACCTGCCTCTTTTCAATATCGGTAGGAAGCTTGCAGTAATACTCAACAGGCTCATGAGTTTCAGGGTCGCGGTAAAGCCCCACATGACCGATTTTTGCGGCAGGAATGAGGCTCATAAGAGCGTCAACCATTCCGAGCCCCGCACGGAGAATGGGAACAAGCGCAACCTGCTTGTCAATCGTTTTACCCATTGTTTCGGTAATGGGAGTTTTAACCTTTATATCCGTGAGCTCAAGGTCCTTTGTTGCCTCATAACCCATAAGAAGGGCAATTTCGTTGGCAAGCTCGCGAAAATCCTTAACAGTGGTCCTCTCGTCGCGGAGCATTGTAATTTTGTGCTTAATAAGCGGATGGTCCATTACATAAATTTTTGACATAACTTTTCATACCTTTCTGTGTCTGACTTAGCGGAATTTATCCTTTAACATATAAAATATACAACAAAAACCCGGTTTTGTCAATGTGTTTTATATGCCTATTCCTTGATGTTTTTTAAGAGAAGATTTGTTATAATGCCGAGGATAAGCGCAACGGCAACCGGCGTTATTGTAACCTTGCCGAAGGTCAGGGTAAGACCGCCGATACCTGATATAAGAATAACCGACACAACAAAGAGGTTCTTGTTTTGATCCAAATCGATATTTTTAAACATTCTGAGACCGCTGACAGCAATAAAACCATAAAGCGTCATACAAACACCGCCCATTACGCAGCTCGGAATTGAATTTACTACTGCAACAAACGGTGACAGGAAGGAAATAATAATCGCACCGATTGCTGCGGCAATAATTGTTGCAACGGAGGCGTTGCCTGTTATAGCGACGCAGCCGATTGACTCGCCGTATGTTGTGTTTGGACAGCCGCCGAAGAATGCGCCAACCATTGAGCCGACGCCGTCACCGAGAAGGGTCCTTGAAAGACCGGGATTCTCGAGAAGGTCGCTTTCGATAATGGAAGAGATGTTCTTGTGGTCTGCTATATGCTCAGCAAAAACAACAAATGCAACGGGGATATAGGCAACGGCAATTGTACCGATATATGTGCCGTTTAATTCGCCTGTGCCCTTAAGAGCTGTAAGAAATGTGAAGTCGGGGACGGATACAAAGGTTTTAACCGATACTCCGTTTTCAACAAGCTTTGCAAAG
Organism: Clostridiales bacterium; assembly: GCA_016303265.1. Lineage (GTDB taxonomy): Bacteria > Bacillota > Clostridia > Monoglobales > Monoglobaceae > SIG454. The sequence continues at coordinate 18,793 of JAEDLZ010000004.1, read as the reverse complement.
GGGCTGAAGTCTATAACCTTAAGCGCATCAATGCCGCAGATATTCCCGATTACCGTAAAAATCGAAGCAACAGCATAGCCTGCAATAATTCCAATAATAAACGGGATAAGCTTTGCGGTTTTCTTGCCGTAGCTTGAAGCAAGGATAACCGTAAACAGCGTTACAAGACCGCATACAAAGCAGATAAGCGGGGACGCAAGCTGAACCTGGTCGGCATTTAAAACATTGCCGGTAACCAAATCTCCGACAGCGTTTCCGGCAAGAGATAAACCGATGATTGCGACGGTAGGACCGATAACAACGGCAGGCATAAGCCTGTTAATCCAATTAACGCCTGCAATCTTAACAATAATTGCTATGACAACATAGACAAGACCGGCAAAAACTGCACCGATAATCAGACCTATGTAGCCCAAAGCCATTGAAACTCCGCCGGCAAAGGCTGCTGCCATTGAGCCGAGAAAGGCGAAGGAGCTCCCAAGAAAAACGGGGCTTTTTGCCTTTGTGAAAAGCACATAAACAAGCGTTCCGATACCTGCACCGAATAATGCGGCGGCAGGACTCATACCGTTACCGACGATTACCGGAACAACCAAGGTTGCTGCCATAATGGCAAGAAGCTGCTGAATTGCAAAAACAATCAGCTGACCGAATTTCGGCTTGTCTTCGACATTGTAGACTAATTTCATTGTGGTAAACACTCCTTAGAAAGAAATTTTTCTTGAACAGTTCATCAAAATTGAATTACACACAGAAAAATGCCTTGTCCGCAGAAGCAGACAAGGCATGAATATGCAATGAAATTATAAGTAATTCATCTTGTCGATGTCCCTTCATCGATTTTGAAGATGGTACTATTCAATTGGTAAAAATATACCACAGTTTTTGCAAAATGTCAAGGCTTTTTGTAAACAATGCGGAAGATTTGTCAAAAAAGGGCAGCTGTCAAGCCGCCCTTTTTTGACTTTAAGATGTTTTTATATTCGCGCAAGATGGAAAGGGGCGGCTTTTGCGGCAGTGTGGAAATGCTTAATACAAGCCGTACAAAAGCTTTGCCGCTTCCGCCTTGGTGAGCTTTTTAAGGGGCAAAAGACTGCCGTCTTCGTAGCCGGAAACCGTTCCGTCTGCAATAAGAATTTTAAATCCGTCCTCTGCCCAGGTCGGAATGTCGGATTTGTCCTTTGCTGTGATTTCGGCCTTTTTTAGACCGCTTGGGAGAAGCCTTGCTATGATAGTGAAAGCCTCGGCTCTTGAAATTCCGGTATTGGGGTCGGCGAAAACCTTTCCCGTGCCGTCGCCTCTGCCGGAAATAATCCCGAGGGAATAGAGCGCGCGGAACTGACCCAATGCCCAGTTTGGAATTGAAGAAAGGTCAGCATATGGCAAATCAATGCCTGCATAGTCCTGCGTGTTGATTTTCAGGTAGTTGCAAACCATAACGGCAAATTCCGAACGGGTCATTTCCTTTTGGGGATTGAAAACAAGCCCTTTGGAGGTGACTTCTCCGCTGATAAGCTTTTGCGAATACATATAGGAAAGAATGTCCTTTGCCCAGCTGTTTTCCGTATCGGAAAACGGATTGTCAAGCGTTGATGGGTCTGATGCGGTTATAGACATTGCGGAGGTGTATCCCTTGTCGTTTGTGACTGTTATGCGGATTTTATGCGGAGTCTCTGACGCGGAACAGGTGAAGCTGCCGCCGCTGTATACGGGGGTTACGGGTGTGCCGTCAAAGGTAATTTTTATGTTTTCGGGCGAAATCTTAAGTCCGTATTTACTTGTTATTGTTCCGCTTAAAGTATTGCCGTCAAAGTCGGCATCAATCTGCGGATAGAATAGGTTTTCGTCTTCGTTCCCGTTTGCGGTGACCTCCACGGGAATTGTGACCGAGGTACTGCCTGCCGAAACGGTTATAAAGCCGCTTTCAAAGAGATTGTCGGTGGCATAAAATTCGCCGTTTGCGTTTATTGTACCTATGTTATCGGAAGCGGACCATATAAAACAGCCGTCGTTTGCTATGACATCGTGATAGTAATACGCCGCCGAAGCCGTAAGATTTATGCTGTCTCCCCGTTTTATTTTAATTGACGAAATTTTATTGCCCGTTGCCTCGTCTTTCACGGTAATTTCGTCAGGACTTTCAATACATTCAACCTCGTGGGTGCCGTAAACCTCTCCGACTGAGGCGATGGCGTAAACCGTGCCGGCATCTTTTGCGGTGAAATATCCGTTTTGGTCGATTGTGCTCGCCTTGCCGTCTTCAACGCTGAAGGAAATCATTCCCGACGCGTCCATGGGATGATAGCCCGTGTCGGTTGCCTTGGCATAAAGCTGAACGGACGCTCCCTTCATAACATAGGATTTAAGGGCGGGATAAATTTGTATGTGACCTATAATTCCTGTTGCGGGAAGGTTGTTTTTCAGGAAAATGGATGTGGAAACCGAGCGCGGAGAACCGTCGGAGGGCTTGTTCATAAGAACAAGAGCGTCCTCTCCGGGAAGCTTTGCGACAATTGATGTTGAGCCGCCGCCGTCAAGATTGATTGCCTCGACGCAGCCCAGCTCTTTCATTCTTTCGGCAAGGGTTTTAAGCTGTACGCCGTAGCTGTAGCCTGTTTGACGCCCGTCTATGGTGTAGAGAATTATGTCGCCGCTTTCCGTGAGTCCCACTGCCGTTCTCGGCGCTGCTCCTGCTGCCAGCCCCGGCGTAACAACGCCTCCGGAGAGGATATATTCACCTGTTGAGCCCATGCCGATAATTGCGGTTTTCCATCTCGGCTCTGTGGGGGCGGCGATGGAAATTTCAATCTCTTCGCCCACCGCAATGTCTGCAATTTGGTCGAACATGGGAGCGTTAACATCAACGGTCAGAACAAGTGTGCCTTCGGGAATCTTGATTGAACCGTTGTAGCACTCGGCATAGGTAACTGTTCCCTTTATGGTTTCGCCCAGCATGAACTTGTCCGTATCGGCATCGATAATTATATCAAGCCCTAAGGTAGTGTTGCGGGTCTGGTCGGAAAACTTGCCGTTCATAAGATACATAGCGTAGGGCTGGCGGTACTTGTTTATACATTCAATATTAAGAGTGCGTCCGTCCGCTCTCGTAAGAACCGATTCTATGTAATTTTCCCCCATAAAGCCTTTCCCGTTTTCATCAACGCCAAAGCCGTAGGTAGCGGAGCTGTCCTTGGAAATAACCTCGCCGCCGACAATCAGATTGCTCATGGGAACGCCTGTTTGGAACGAAAAATAGTCCGCATTTATTCCGCCGATAATATCACTGCCGCCGGAAATAAGGCGATTCCCTTCGGCTAAGGTTTTTGTAAGTGAGCCGTAAACGGAAGTCCCGTAGCCGATTACGGGGGTTATCCCTTCGTTGGGGGTATAGCTGATGTAATTTTCCGTCTGATAGCCTACGCCGCTTTGATCGCTTAAAAATTTGTTGTTTGTGAAATATGCGTCCTGACCTATCTGAACAGTGTAGCCCTCAATATATCCTGTGCCGAGGACCGATGCGAAAGCGGAGCTTGAAATGAGCGCAGCCGCCGCAATAAATGATGACAGCAGTTTTATAAGTTTCATTTATAGTTAAACTCTCCTTTGAAAGAATGAATTTCCCTCAGCGCGCAATATTAGGCGTGCGCCGGGGGATAGTGCTTTGCTTGTAACCATGTGCATTTAAGTTAAGTTCGGAAAACTTTGCACGGGCAATATTTTTCTTTATCGGAAATGACAATTCCCGATAAAGAAAAATAGTCTGACCGATTGGGTCAGACTAATTATAGCACAGATTAGAGATAAAGTAAACAAAGGTAATATTAAATTTATGTTACTTTATAAAAACGGACTAAACACGGACAAATTCGTTTAACGACTCCTCCTGGGGAATCGGAGCGAACTTGATGACCTTTTGCGGACATTTTTCAGCGCACATTCCGCAGTTGACGCATTTTTTCGGGTCAATGCGGGCAATATTGTTCTCAACGGTTATTGCGTCGGCAAGACAATTTTTGGCGCAGATTCCGCAGCCGATACAGCCCGTGCTGCAAAATGCGCGGACTGTTTTTCCTTTATCCCTTGAACTGCACGAAACGGCATAGGCGGCATAGGCGTCAACTAATTCAATAACGCCCTTAGGACACTCCTTTGCGCACATACCGCAGGCGATACATTTGCTTCGGTCAACAACCGCAACACCGTCCTTGAGCGTCATTGCACCTGACGGACAAACCTTTGTACACGAACCCAGACCCAGACAGCCGTATGAACACGCCTTCCAGCCTCCGCCCAGCTTTGCGGCGCTGTGACAGTCCTGAGGTCCGTTATAGATAAATTTGCTTTTAGCACATTCCGGAGTGCCGCTACACATAACGCGGGCGAACCGACGGCTTATCTCGCCCGATTCAACCCCCATAATTGCGGAAATTTTATCGGCGACAGCCTTGCCGCCTACGGGACAACAGTTGACCTTAGCCTCCCCCTTTACAATTGCGTCGGCATAGGCGCTGCACCCTGCAAATCCGCAGCCGCCGCAGTTTGCGCCGGGAAGAGAGTTTAAAATCTTTGGAACACGCTCGTCAACCTTAACGGCAAAAGCCTTTGCGGCAATGGCGAGCAAAGCTCCGAACACAAGCCCCATGCCGCCGATAACCAAAATCGGTAAAAGTATATCCATGATAATTCTCCTTTAATTTGAAATGACAATTAAAACGATAATCCCGAAAAGCCCATAAACGCGACGGAAAGAAGCCCTGCTGTTATGAGGGTTATGGGCATTCCCTTTAAAAATTCGGGAATATCCGAGCTTTCAAGCCGCTCACGGACGCCTGCCATAAGAATAATCGCAAGGGTGAATCCAAGTCCTGCCGCCGCACCGTAAACCAAAGATTCAACGAAGTTAAGACCCTTAGTAACATTAAGCAGGGCAACGCCGAGAACCGCACAGTTGGTTGTTATAAGCGGAAGATAAATCCCGAGCGAATTGTAAAGGGCAGGCGCAGACTTTTTGAGAAACATTTCAACAAACTGCACCAAAACCGCAATAACCAGTATAAAGGCAATCGTTCGGAGATAGTCTATATTCAGCGATACCAAGGCCAGATTAACGATATAGGTAATGGCGGAGGCGCAGGTCATAACGAAAACAACGGCAAGCCCCATACCTGCGGCGGTTTCTACCTTTTTGGAAACGCCCAAAAAGGGGCATATGCCCATAAATTTAACCAAAACAAAGTTGTCGACCAGGATTGCTCCCACTGCAAGAATCAAAAGTTTAGAAAGCATTCTTTTTACCCTCCTTTTTCTTTGCCGAAATAAGGTTTATAACCGCAAGAATAAGTCCCAGGGTGAAGAACGCACCGGGCGCCATAATCATGATTGAGGCGCCTTGAAAGCCTTTACCGAAAATTGAAATCCCAAATAGCGTTCCTGCACCGATAAGCTCACGGATTGCGGCAATAATCATAAGTGCGCCGGTAAAGCCCAGCCCCATGCCCAGTCCGTCAAAAACCGAGGCGACAACGCCGTTCTTTGAGGCAAACGCCTCGGCACGGCCGAGAATTATGCAGTTTACAACAATCAGAGGAATGTACATTCCCAGAGCACTTGATAGTGACGGCAAAAATGCGTTTAACAACATCTCGACAACCGTAACGAAACTTGCGATAATAACGATGTAGGCCGCAATACGCACCGTGTCGGGAATAAATTTTCTGAGAAGTGAGATAAATATATTCGAGCATATAAGCACGAAAGCCGTCGAAAGCCCCATGCCGATGGCATTTACAACGCCTGTGGTAACCGCCAGAGTAGGACACATACCCAAAACCAGAACAAAAGTAGGATTTTCCTTGAATAAGCCATTTAAAAATGTATCTTTGTTATTCATTTGATTTTACCTCCTTTTTGCTTGCATCGCCTTCCGGCTGAGCCTCCTCTATAATAGGCTCTGCCTCGTCTTTGTGGCTGTCCTGAGCCGCCTTAAGCTCTTCGTTGCTCTTAGCGTCCTTTTCTTCGATAACTTTAGTTGTGTTTTTAACAGCCTCAAGGCTCTTGCCGGTGCTCTCTTTAACCACCTCCACGGCGGTATTAACGCATTTTGTAACTGCCTTTGAGGTTATGGTTGCGCTGGTGATTGCGGAAATTTCGTTATCGGACCCGGAATCCCCTTTTACAACGATCAGACCTCCGCTTTTGCCGATGAACTGGTTGATAAATTCCGGCTCCTTTGCCTTTGCGCCGAGACCTGCGGTTTCGGAGGAGCTGAGTATGACCGCCTTAACAACCTTGCAGTCCGTATCAAGCCCCACCATGACGGTAATATCGCCGCCGTAACCTTCGGAACAGGTGACCTCCGCAACATATCCGGCAATATTTTTCTGCTCCTTGTCGGAATATCCGCTGTATACACTGATTGACGCGATTCCCTCCACATTGGTATTGCCTGCGTCGGCAGGAGTAAATCCGCCCTTTGCGGCAGGAAGAACCTCAGCCATTGAGGCATTTTTCGTCTTTTGGGCGTTCTCCTCAATAAGCGGAGCTGTTATTTTGTTGGCGGCCGCCAGACAGACAGCGGCAACTGCGGTTATGATAAAAAGCCTGACTGCGATTGAAAATTTACTCATTTGCCACAGCCTCCTTAATTTTACCGAAGGTTTTCGGTCTGATATATTTATCGATAAGCGGTGTGACAATGTTCATAAGAAGAATTGCATATGTAACACCCTCGGGATAACCGCCCCATTTTCTTATGATAAAGGTAACAAGTCCGCAGCCGACGCCGAAAATTACCTGCCCTGCCGGGGTAGTCGGAGTTGTTGTGTAGTCGGTCGCCATAAAGAAAGCGCCGAGCATAACACCGCCGGAGAGAATCTGAAAAAGACCGTCACCGCCCGATATAAAACCTAATATGAATAAAGTTGCAAGGTAGGAAATAGGTGTATTGAGCTTTATTACCTTTTTGTAAACCAGAAATGCCGCACCGATTAGAATTGCAAGAGCGGAGGTTTCGCCGATGCTTCCGCCCACATTGCCTAAAAAGAGCTGACTGTATGAGGGCAGGTCGCCGCCGCCGTTTTTGAGGACGGAAAGCGGTGTGGCAGAAGTTATAACATCAGCATTGCCGAAAATATGTACAACCTCGCCCGGTTCGACAAAGGTGGTCATAGCCCCTGCCCAGGAAGCAAGCAAAAATGCCCTTGCCGCAAGTGCGGGATTCATGAAATTGTGACCGATACCGCCAAAAAACTGCTTAACAATTATTATTGCAAAGAAGCAGCCGATGATTGCCATATAAAACGGAAGAGTAACGGGAACATTCAGTGCAATGAGCAGTCCGGTAACCGCCGCACTTAAATCCGATATTGTGTTTTCTTTTTTCAAAAGCCTGTTCCAGAGCGCTTCAAAGAGGACGCATGAAGCAACACATACGGCTGCAAGAATAAGCGCCCGAACTCCCATAACAATTGTCCCTGCAATGAGTGACGGCAGCAGGGCGATTATAACGCAGCCCATTATGCGGCTCGTTGACATGGGTGTTATGATATGGGGCGAGTGGGAAACAATAAGCTCATTTTCATAATTTTTCATTCAAATTCCCCTCCTTTATGCCTTCTTGCTGCGCAGCTTAGCTTTCGCAATCCGTATGCTTTGCGCCGGGTTGTTCGCACCGGGACATACGAAAGAGCATGAACCGCATTCCATACAGTCGTTTACATTAAGCTTTAACAGCCTGTCATAATCGTTTGCTTTCGCCGCTTCCTTAAGATAAAGCGGCATAAGATGCATAGGGCAGGCGTCAACGCATTTTCCGCAGCGCAGGCAAACCTCGCCGCTGCGGATTTTTGCCCCCCGCTTGCTTACGGCAAGGATGCCCGAGGTTCCTTTTATAACCGGAACATCAAGGCTTGGAACGGTTAATCCCATCATAGGACCGCCCATTATAACCTTTTTCGGATGGGCTTTAAGTCCTCCTATGCTATCCAAAACATCAATGAACGGCGTTCCGATACGAACCCGGACATTTGCGGGAGCTTTTATACAGTCGCCGGAAACGGTTACAATTCTCGTAATAAGAGGCATTCCGTAAACAACAGCTCTGGCAATTGACGCGCAGGTGTCCACATTGTTAACGACTGCGCCTACATCCATGGGAAGCTTTCCCGAAGGAACAACTCTTCCGGAAACTGCGCGGATAAGCTGTTTTTCCGAGCCTTGGGGGTATTTAACCTTAAGAGGGATTACCTTTATGTTGCAGTCCTCTTCCTTTGCCGCAAGATTTTTCATAAGCTCAATGGCGTCGGGCTTGTTATTCTCTATTGCGATATAGCCCGTCTTAAGATTGAAAATTCTGAGCAGAATTTTAAGACCGACAATAACCTCCATAGGCGTTTCAAGCAGCGCCCTGTGATCCGATGTGAGATAAGGCTCACACTCCGCACCGTTTATAATTATGCAGTCGATTTTTTTGCCCTCCGGCGGAGAAAGCTTAACATGAGTCGGAAATGTTGCGCCGCCCATGCCGACAATTCCCGCCTCACGGATTATATCAATCAGCTCATGGGGCGAAAACTTTTTGAAATCACGGGGCTCGGTCTCAAACTCGTTGTTATCCTCGCCGTCGTTATCAATTATTATTGATTTCACGAAGGTTCCGTTTGGATGGAGTCTTTCTTCGATTGCACTGACCGTACCCGAAACGGAAGAGTGTATATTTGCAGAAACAAAGCCGTCTGCCTCGGCGATTTTCTGACCTGCAAAAACAGTGTCGCCAACCTTAACGCAGGGAACAGCCTCTCTGCCGATGTGCTGATTTAAAGGAAAAATCAGCTTTTCGGGGGCGCTGATGTCAACAATCGGAATCGAATTTGTTGAACTCTTCATGTCGCCCGGATGAATCCCGCCTTTGAAGGTTTTTAAATCACTGTCAGGCAGAAATCCTTTAAGGTTTGCCAAGAAAGATTTGTTCATAAAAATCATCCTTCATTGTGTATAATTTTATCCATTCAAATATTATAACAGATATATATAAAAAATGCAAATAAAATATTTTAATGAAATTCCCAAATTTTGACATATATCTCAAGGGACATAGCATATAATTAAAGCAAATTTATACGGAGGAGAAAAAATATGCCCGAAACAGAGATAATGACATATGAAAGAATAAGCAAGACGCCTGAAAAAAAGAGGCGTATTATAGATAAAAAAGTAATATTAAGGCGGTTTGCGGGATTTCTGGCGGCGGCAGCGTCGCCGTATTTCGGAATTGCACCCTTTGGACTGAGCTTTCTTACTCTTGAAAGAAAGCTGTCGGTCAGGGCGTTTATAAGTCTTGGATTTGTCGCTGCGGGAGGGCTTCTGACGGGGGACAAGCTTATGACGGTTAAATATGCCGCCGCGGCGTTTTTGTATATGCTGACTCTCTTTGTTTTGGAAAAAGGCGTGGTTTTGTCAAAGCGTGCCGCTCCGATTGTAATGAGCGCTGCCCTGGCCGTTGTTTCCGCCGCCATAGGCTATGTCAGGGGTATAAGCATAAGCGAAGTTTTAACCTTTATATATGAAACAGCGGGAATATTTGCGGGCGCATATGCCATGGACAGGGTCAGAGGGCTGATTGACGAGAAAAGGCTGCTTGCGAAAAATATTTCAGGGGAAGAAAAATTTTGCCTGATAATTGTTTGTGCAATTATGTTTCTCAGCCTTAAGAGTTTTGACTTTTTCAGCGAATTTAAGGTATCAAATGCCGTCGCAGCATTTTTGATTTTGTCGGCGGCAAGGAGCTGCGGATTTGCGGCGTCGGCGGCAGTCGGGATAGGCATAGGAATGCTTTGCGGAATTGAAACGGATTATTTTTTGCCGTTTATGGGAGCTTTCGGATTTTGTGCGCTTACTGCGGGGACGGTTGCGAAAAAAGGAAAGATATGGGCAATTTTTGCCATGGCGATTGCAGATGCCATTGTGATAGTCTATGTAAACGGTGCAATCCGCAATATACTCACCGTTTACGAAATAATGGCGGCGTCGGCGGCGTTTGCTCTTGTGCCCGACAAGGTATACGGACGGTTGGGCAGACTGTTTAAAATGAAAAACAGTGAGGCGGAGCTTATAAAGCGAATAAAAGGCGGACTTATTATGCGGCTTAGGTCAGTTTCCGCATCATTTTCGGCTTTGGGGGAAACCTTGACAAAGCTTTCGGAAAGGGAAAGCGGTGCAAACCCCGGCGATTTGGTAACGGTTTTTGACCGTACGGCAGATAAGGTGTGCCGCAGGTGCAAAAAATCCGATATCTGCTGGGGAAAGGACTTTAATGCAACATACCGTAATTTTTTCGGTATGCTTGAAATTCTCGAAAACAAAGGCAGTATAGAAGAGAGCGAGGTTAATGAATATTTCGGGGCAAAATGCGCAAATGTTCCCCGTGTTACGGCGGAGCTTAACAATCAATTCACAATATATCGTATAAACAACGCATGGCGAAAACGCATGGGCGAGAGCCGTGAGGCGGTAGGCGAGCAGATTGCGGGCGTTTCGAAAATAATAAACGAGCTGGCAAGAGAAATAAACGAGGATATAAATTACGACAGCGCGGCAGCGGCTGAAATACGGCTCAGGATTGAGAGCAAAGGAGTGAAAATCAAGGATATAAATGTGATAAAAAACCGCGACGGAAAAGCCCGGATTGAAATGAGCGTAAGAGGAAGCGACTGGACAAGCCGGGGCAGAGGCGTCATAAGAAGCGTTACAGGCAGTATTATGGGAAAAGAGGTCAATATTTCAAAAATAAGAGAGGATGGGGAATTTATTATGATTATGATTGACGAAAGCGAACGTTATGAAATTGAGCAGGGCTATGCAAGTGTGGGCGCCTCGGAAGAAAACGGCGATAATTTCCGCTGTATCATGCCGGGAGGCGGAAAATTTGTTATAACTCTCAGCGACGGAATGGGAACGGGCAAGCGTGCCGCAAGCGAAAGCCAGGCGATAATCGAACTTCTGGACAGCTTTCTTCGGGCGGGCTTTGACAAGCATGTTGCGGTTCGGCTTATAAACTCCATAATGGTATTAAAATCTGCCAACGAAACCTTTGCAACTCTCGATATGTGCATAATAGACCTTCACTCGGGGGAGGTTGAATTTATAAAAACGGGGGCAGAGCCGAGCTTTATAAAGCAGGGAGGAAAGGTGGAAACGGTTCGTGCTGCGTCGCTCCCTGTTGGACTTATGCCTGAAATGGAGGTTGAAACCTTTGCCAGACGGGTTAAGGAGGGCGACACAATAGTTATGGTGACGGACGGAGTGGAAACTAAGGAGGGCGGAAACAAATGGATAAAGGGTTTTATGGAAACCGTCAAGCCCACCTCGGCAAACGACCTTGCGGCAAGGCTTCTGGACAGAGCAATAGAGGAAAATCACGGAGCGGTCAGCGATGATATGACGGTAATTTCCCTTAGAATAAGAAAAAAATCCGCATAAAATATGGAGTAAAGCGAATAAAGATGAAAAAAGTCGAAAAAATAAATAGAAATGGCAAAAACAACGGGAACAACGGGGTCAACTGGAACAAAGAGGAAATGGCAACTATGGGAAAACAACCAAAAAGAGGCGGAAAAATTTCCGCCTCTTTTTGGTACACTAAATCCTCACAACAGTTGCATAACCGAAAAAGTGGTTAACCGATGCGCAGCCTAATATCCCACAGTTGTTGGTGCGCAGCCTGAGAAAGGGACAATACGGTTATGTATATTTCTTCACAAGGGGACTTGCTCCCTTTGGAAAGAAATATCTATTTCAGCACCGAAACAGCGTCGGAAATAGTCTTTTCAAGAGCCTGTCTGCCGTACTCGTCAACCTGGGCTTTGTTCTTTTCGCCGTGAGTCAGACAGCCTGCGCCGCCGATACAGCCGCCGATACACGCCATACCTTCTATAAAGTTGGCATTAAGTACATTTTTGCTCTTTTTAAGCAATGCCGCTTTGCATTCCTCGATACCGTCGCAGGAACACGCTTTCAGTTCAAAGTCCGTTATGCCCTGCTCTTTAAGACCTTGTGCCACAGCGTCCGAAAGTCCGCCGCAGCGGGCAAAAATTCTGCCGAAATAAGAAGCGTTGTCAAGAACCCCCTCTTCAAGAGTCGTAATATCTATATCGCGGCTGTCGAAAAGCGCCTGAAGCTCCTCGAAGGTCAGCGCGGCGTCTACATAGGGCTTTACACTTTCAAGCTGTACCTCCGCTTTTTTGGCGGTGCAGGGACCGATAAAGACAATTTTTGCATTTTCGGTGGTTTCTTTAATATATTTTGCCAAAGTTGCCATCGGTGAAAGATTGTGCGAAATGTAAGGCGCTAAATCCGGGAAGGCAGACTTTACATAGGAAACAAATGCCGGGCAGCAGGAGCTTGTCAGAAATCCTTTTTCGGCAAGCTCTTTTGATTCGGCTTGTGCTACCATATCCGCACCGAGAGCCGCCTCAACCACAGTGTGAAAGCCGAGCTCCTTAAGACCGGTTATAACCTGACCGAGCTTTGCATAGGTGAACTGACTTGAAATAGAGGGTGCAACAAGGGCATAGAGCCTGTAATTTCCGCCCTGTTGGCTCTTTTTCAGCAGGTCAATCACATTCAGTATAAAGGACTTATCCATAATCGCACCAAAAGGACACTGATAAACGCACGCTCCGCACGAAATGCACTTGTCGTTGTCAATTGAAGCCGCGTTATCCTCATTGATGGAAATTGCCTTGATTTTGCAGGCGTTCTGGCAGGGCCGCTTGCGGTTAACAATTGCGGTATATGGGCAGACCTTTGCGCACTGACCGCATTCTACACATTTTGTCTTATCAATGTGCGCCACATGATTGTGGTCGAAGGAAATGGCGCCCCGGCGGCATACATCCTCACAGCGGTGTGCAAGGCAGCCCCGGCAGGAATCGGTCACCTCGTATCCCGCCGCAGGACATTCGTCGCAGGCTATATCGATAACCTCAATCACATTCGGGTTATCCTTATTGCCGCCCATGGCAATTTTAATCCTTTCCGAAAGAATTGCGCGCTCCTTATAAACGCAACAGCGCATGGTCGGCGTTTTGCCGGGAACAATCATTTTCGGAATTTCCGATACATTTTCAAGCAGGGTATCGTTCCATGAATGGCGTGCAACCTCACGCAGTACTTTATACTTTAAATGCTGTACCTTTGTATCAAATTTTCTCATATCAATCTCCACAGTCTTTCCGCCCACAAAGTAATCACAAATCTTGTCGCCCCTCACCCGTGGGCAGGATAAGGCAATAAATGCAGATATTTAAGCATAATACGCAATTTTTGTCGAAAAATGTCATATATTATCTTTAAAAATAGCTGACTTTAATTCGTTTACCCATTTTCTTCAGGCAGGCAGACAGCTCTTCTACCAAATTCATCTTAATACTGAATGTAATGGGCAAATCAGGATTCTGATGCGCCGGATTGATGGCTCTGCCTACATAAAAGTTGATGTCGGTCGCTTCTTCAAACAAAAGGCGGCTGATAAGCGAAGCTCCGTCGTGCTTAAAGCCCCATTGCTCGTAAAGCTTATTCTCGCCGATATAATCCTTTGCGTATTCCACCACCTTGTTCACGGTAATAACGCCCTCGGTCACTAAATCCACGCCGTCAATTTCGGCAATGGGAGGAATATCGCTGCGCTCAAAGGATAGGCTTGCTTTCACGGTTTTGCCGAGATATTTCGCCGCGATGGACGAGGTTGTGCCGCCGCAGATGATATGCTTGCCCTCTTTTGAGAAAAACAGACTCATCATACGGTCGCAGTCGTCACGGTTGGAGGGCGGCCCGAAAAGCAGATTCATAGGCTCACGCTTGCGGATTTTCACAACGCAGGCGGTAACATCGTCGCCCGGCTGTCCGCCGTACAGCTTATTACATTCGTCAACGAGCATCGTCGAAAGCGTTTTCGCCGTGTACCCGGCAGGCGCAACGGCCGCCATATATGACGCAATGTCCTCGGTTTTCCATCCGAAGTTATAGCCTATGCCTATCCCCGCATGAGGACAGCCGTCGCTCATGGCAATAAGCTCATCATTCTCGCGAAGCTTGATGACCGACTGATAAATCTTTTTGCCGCCGATATTCATTTCGGTTTTGGGATAGTCGCTCACCTCAAAATCACGAATAAGAATAACATGGGGGTTGTCATACTGAATAAGCTCTGCCGTATCGTTGTCAACCAGATGTATAATCGTAAATGTAGAGTATGCCACACCTCTGACGGAGCATACCGGAAGCGTTGCCGCAATAGTGGAAACACACTCCTCAAGCGCCAGTCCTGCCGCCATCATTGTGGAAATGATTTTGGAGGTGAGAGTGGACAGAATACTTGCCTTTACTCCGCTGCCAAGCCCATCTGCCAAAACAATTACGGACGAGTTTTCGTCCTGTTCAACAACATCAACATGGTCGCCGCAAAGCTGCTCACCGATATGGTTTATACTTTTGTATCCGATATCAGCACATAAATCATTCATCGGCAATTGACTCCTTTAATTTCGATAGTGCAATTTTTGTTTCCGCCGCCGTTTCGCCGAGAAGCGACGCGATTTCCTGAACTATGCGCATCTGTTTATCAACGACCTTATCGGCAACTTCAACTGTCTGGCGGCTTATGGCCTCCTTTTTCTCACGCTCATTTTCCTCTTCGGTGACATCGCTCATAAGGCAGATAAGCATATGGCTGTCACGGTCGGGGACAATCGTCTGCTCAACATAACGCTTATATTCGGCAAGATAGACTCGCTCGTTATAAACGCCCATACCGCTTTTCTGAACATCGATAAATACCTTCGGGTCAAGAATACGAACCACCTGATCCCCGAGTATATCGCTTGGTGAGCGAAGATTCATAATATCAAGGGCCGCTTTGTTGATTTGCTGTACCTCAAGCATATCGTTCAAAACGATAATTCCGTTGGGCGTGTTTCTGACGATTGTATCCGAAAAGCTTTCTGCCTTGTCCTTAAGAAACGGCAGACACATGGAAATTTCCGCCTTGCCCTGGTAGATTGCAATAGCTTTCTCGCGGCAGGTATCATAGCCGCAGGAACCGCAGTTAAGCTCCTGAGAGGGCTTGAACTTGCCCATCTGGCGCAGAATATTCATGATTTCGGATTCTGTGGGCATTGCGGCCTTCTTTTCGATATACTCAAAGTTCTTTCTAAGAGCTGTATTATCGGGCTGATTTACCTCAAAGTCCTTTTTCCCGGCAAAGCCGGCAACCGCCATATAATCTTTGACCGGACTGCGGTGATATTTTTCCATTACAGGCCCGCCTACGCAGCTTCCCGAACATGCCGACATCTCAATGAAACATTTATGTATTTTTCCGTCTTCAATATCTCTGAGGGCTGCAATGCAGTTTTCCACACCGTCAATTGCCATATAGGAATAGCCCGGCTCATTTTTAGTCATGGTTTTTAAAATACCGCCCGTTGTCGGGAAGAATCTCGCACGGCTGTTATCTTCGGGGATAATTTCACGGTCTAACTCGATATTTTCCGATTTCAGCCAGTTTGTCAGCTCCTCAAAGGTCAGAACGGCGTCAACGATTCCCTCATAATGCTCCGCCTCGTCCTTTTTAGCGACGCAGGGACCTATGAAAACTGTTTTCGCTCCCGGAATACGCTGCTTTATATCATTGCAATGCGCCTGCATGGGTGAAAGAACATCTGCAAGAAATTCCAGTTCTTTTGGGAAATATTTCTGAATAAGAAGGTTTACGCTGTGACAGCAGGAGGAAATAACAATATCCCTGCTTTCCTCATGAAGAAGTCTTTCGTACTCCGTTTTCACGATTGTTGCGCCGATTGCTGTTTCCTCTGCGTCGTAAAAGCCCAGCTTTTTCAGAGCTTTCCGCATAGAATCTATCCCGACGCCGTCATAATTTGCGATAAATGACGGTGCAAGGCTGACAACGACCTTCTCTCCGCTCTGGAGAAGCACGCGCACCTTTTCCGTTCCGTCAACAATCTCCTTTGCGTTTTGCGGACACACCACAAAGCAATGTCCGCAAAGGATACACTCATTGCCGATGATATGTGCCTGGTTCCCTGAAAAGCGAATGGACTTTACGGGACAGTGCCGTATACATTTATAACAGTTTTTGCAGTTTGATTTTTTTAAAGCAAGACAGTTTGGCACAGCCATCACTCACTTTCGTTTTTGATTCCGTCAAGAATACAGCTGTTAAAAAATTCCGTTACGCTCTCGGGGCCTACAGAATGAAACGCACCGTCAACGGTTACGCAAACACCCTGCTGACATTTGCCCATACAAAATGTGCCGCCCAGCTCAACCTTATCTCCGATACCGTTATCGGCAATAAGGCGCTGAAGCTGTTCAACAACCTGCCGTGACCCTTTAATGTGGCAGGAAGACCCAATACAAACTGTTACTTTCATTTTTATCTCTCCTTGTATTATAAATAGAAGCAAGATGTCCCCCGCCCGCCGGGCGGGGAGAGCTTACTTTTTAAATAATGGGGCAGTACGCCGCTTTAACGGCGCTTAAGCCTGCCGGCTTATTACGGCTCAAAGCCCCCGATAAGAAATTACCGACCGGGTAAGCCGCCGCCTGATTATTATTCGTAATCAACAACATCAACCCACGACAGCAGGAACTCCCGTTCTTTCTCGTTGCCCTTAACCGACTGGGAAGCCGCAACAATCGGCATCCATTTCTGAACATACTGCTTTGCGGTATCGCTCTTGCTGCAGAACAGGTTGAGATACTTTTCTGCGCCGTCAATATCGCCGCCCAGCCAGAACAAAAGATAGGTTCTTGCCGCATCGGCGGAGGCGTTGCCCTGGGTTGCGTGTGACCAGTCGATAATGTATGGTTTGCCGTCGTTGGTAATAATAATATTTGACGGGTTGAAATCGCCGTGGCAAACCTTATTGTGCTTAGGCATACCCTCAAGACGGGTATGAAGGTCGTAGCGGGTGGTTGCGTCCAGCTCCGCCTTGGCGATTTTGGCACTCATTTTGTCCTTCAGCTTATTGAGTAGCGGACAGGTCTTGGAATGCATATCAAGCTGCAAATCAACGAACAAATTGAGATATTCTTCCTTCTTTTCGGGATTTTCCTGCATAAGCTGCGCAAGGGTTTTTCCCTCGATATATTCCGAGATGATAGCCCACTTTCCGTCAAGCATGGTTACTTCAAGAATTTTCGGGATATTCAGTCCGGTTTCCTCAATTCTTGCCTGATTAAGAGCCTCGTTGAGGACATCTGCCTTTGAATAGTTTTCATTAAAAACCTTTACGCATCTGTCACCGTCACGGTATATGGTTTTTGCGTTTCTTACTGCAATAACACGATCCAATTTCATAATTTTTCCCCTCCTTATATTATACATCCTTATGCTCGCCGTAGTAAGCGTTAAGATACATCTGTTTAATCTCGCTCATAAGCGGATATCTCGGATTTGCGCCTGTGCACTGATCGTCAAACGCCTGTTCGACCATTACGTCAAGACGGTTTAAGAAATCCTTCTCATCCGGAACATATTCCTTTATGGTTGTTTTAATGCCGACCCTTGCCTTAAGCTCATCAATAGCTTTAATGAGGTTTTCAACCTTTTCGGAATCCGTCTTTCCGCCGAGACCGAGATAATCGGCAACCTCAGCGTAGCGAGCCATGGTGTGTGGATGGTCATACTGCGGGA
Source organism: Clostridiales bacterium (assembly GCA_016303265.1). Classification (GTDB taxonomy): domain Bacteria; phylum Bacillota; class Clostridia; order Monoglobales; family Monoglobaceae; genus SIG454. The sequence goes on along the minus strand of JAEDLZ010000004.1, from coordinate 1,080 downwards.
AGGTACCCATTTTTGCGGGAACTTCGGAAGAGTTAAAGCGGATAACCTCGTCAATCATCAGGGCGTTGGCAACGCCGTGGGGAAGATGATGGAAGGCACCCAGCTTATGCGCCATAGAGTGGCAGACGCCCAAAAAGGCATTTGCAAAAGCCATACCTGCCATTGTGGCAGCGTTTGCCATTTTTTCTCTTGCCTCAACATCGTTTGACCCGTTATCGTAAGCACGGGGCAGATATTCAAAAATTACCTTAAGAGCGCGGAGCGCCAGACCGTCCGTATAGTCGGTCGCCATCATGGAAGCGTATGCCTCAAGGGCATGGGTAACAGCGTCAATACCTGAAGCCGCTGTAAGACCCTTCGGAGCGCTCATATGGAAATCGGTATCTATAATTGCCATATTGGGAAGCAGCTCATAGTCCGCAAGCGGATACTTAACGCCTGTCTTTTCATCGGTGATAACTGCGAAAGGAGTAACCTCAGAGCCTGTACCTGCCGAGGTAGGCACTGCGATAAAGTATGCTTTTTCGCCCATTTTCGGGAAGGTGTAAATACGCTTGCGAATATCAACAAAGCGCATAGCCATATCCATAAAGTCAGCCTCCGGATGTTCGTAGAGAACCCACATAATCTTCCCGGCGTCCATAGCAGAGCCGCCGCCCAAAGCGATGATAACATCAGGCTCAAACGCCTTCATCTGCTCTGCGCCCCGTATTGCACATTCAAGAGTCGGATCGGGAGCAACATCAAAGAAGCAGGTGTGGGCGATGCCCATTTCGTTGAGTTTATCTGTTATCGGCTTAACATAACCGTTGCTGTATAAAAATTGGTCGGTAACGATAAATGCCTTTTTCTTGCCCATAACGGTTTTAAGCTCATCAAGAGCAACCGGCAGACAGCCTTTCTTTATATATACCTTTTCGGGGGCTCTGAACCACAGCATATTTTCCCTTCTCTCTGCGACTGTTTTTATATTGATAAGGTGTTTAACACCAACATTCTCGGAAACGGAGTTTCCTCCCCATGAGCCGCAGCCCAAGGTCAGCGACGGGGCGAGCTTAAAGTTGTATAAGTCGCCGATAC
>JAEDLZ010000066.1 GCA_016303265.1 Clostridiales bacterium | reverse complement strand
CCCAGCATATCGCCGAGAGCATCATAAAGCGGGCGCAAATACGGGTCTACCTTATCCTGCATATCACCGGGGAGAAAACCCAGCTTTTCTCCTGCCTCGACAGCGGGACGGGTGAGAATAATTTTTGATACATCCTTATTTTTAAAGGCCTGAACAGCCATTGCAACGGCAAGATAGGTTTTGCCTGTTCCGGCAGGTCCTATCCCGAAAACGATGGGATTCTTTGCGATGGATTCAATATATTTTTTCTGACCCAGGGTTTTTGCTTTAATGGGGACGCCTCTTGAGGTTATGCAAACGCAGTCCTTGGAAAGAACGGAAAGGTCCTCTTCGCTGCCTTCTTCAACCTGAGATATAACATAGCGGACTTCTTGCTCGGAGATAGGAGTTCCGCCCGAAATCATACCGATAAGATTCCGGATTACTTTAACCGCGTCTTCAACATTTTCCGCTTCACCGGCAATTTTAATATCGGAGCCCCTGTTAATTATGGCAACATCAAAGCTCTTTTCGATAATTTTTATATTTTCGTCAAAGCTCCCGAAGAGTGCAATGAGCGTATCCATTTTATCGACTTCAATATGTCTGTCCATTAAATTACCTCGTTTGTTCCTGTTCATTAGTATTAGTATCTGCACTATTGTCATTATTATAGCCCATTATTTCTGTTTTGTCAATCGGCACTTGCTCCGCAATATTTTCAAGACATTCGTATTTGGCGGTAACGGTCAGATAATTACCCTTTTTCTTTGTCTTAACGCTGATATTTACGATTTCGGCATTCGGCGAAAGCTGACGGGTGATTTTATTAAAAAGATAAAATTTGCCGAGATTTTCCGCCTCCTCTTTTGTGCGTGTTTGCTTTAATTCCTTTTGCTCAAGATATTCGTGTTTCCTGACGGAAAGGGACGGAAAAATTTCAAGGGGCAGAGAGTATTCGGAGGTGCTTTCGCGGTATTTGCATATTTTATAGCCAGGCTGTTGGCTAAGATATAATTTAATAAAACCGCCCATCGTGCCGATTTCGTATTTGGATTTTTTTTCGCCGGTCATAACCTTTTGTGTATAGGAAAGAGGAATATCCATACTTTCCTCATACCAGGTCGTGGCATAGATTTCGCCGTAGGAATGGGTATAGCGCATACCGACCACATCGCTGTCGATAACGCCGCTGACCAAAAGGTCGCCCTTTTCGACCAAAGTGTCGACATAAACCATTGTCTGCCCGTCCCGAACCTCCATAAGGCGGATAATGCCGTCCTTTGCGGCGACAATATTGCAGGGCTCAGCGGAGGACAGGGCGTCCTCCCGCTCTTCGCGGGGTCTTACCTCAATGTAAAGGCGCGAACCCTTAACGCTCACTCCTGCCCAGCCTAAACTGTCAATGGCGGTCATCAGCTGATTTTTGAGGATTTTACTGTTTATATCTTTGAGCGGTGTTCCTATTTTAACTCCGTAGGAGTTTAGCGATTCAATAATTTTTTCACGGGGAACGGTTTTGCTGCCGCTTACGGTAATGCCCATTAAATGGGTGGAAAAATAACATATGATTACTGCAAAAATCAGAACACCGGCAATAATTCCCCGGCGTTTTCGGTTTCGTCTGAGTAAAAAGGGAAGCCCGTAACGCTCCTTGATACGGATTTTAGTGCGTGTTTTCCTCGCCGCGCGGCGCAGGTGACAAAAAGCCTTAATGCTGACCTTTGCACGCATTTGATTGCCGCTGCGCTCTATATCCCAGATGAGAATATCCTCTCTCGTGCAGATATTTAAAAATCGTTCAAGAAAATACCCGGTTGCATGAATTATGACATAACCCTTGCAATATGCCATTATTTTTGTAATCAAAGCTAACTACCTGCTTTCTTTGCAAAATGATACAGAGCTTATCTTCCCCGTAATATAAAGAAAATCACGGGTCATAGTTTTTATTTCAAGACAGTCGCCGCTGATTGTTATGTCATTCGGGCTGGCGGTAAGGCGGATACAGTTGTTGGTGTATTCCACGATTCCTTTGTAATTTTCAACGGTCATTTCCCGATTGCCGATAGTGACAATTTTTGCAGCGCCCAGCAAAATCTCTTTTGAAATATCAAGACTGTCTGCAAGCTTCTCTCTTGCCGAGGGCGAGGGAGGGGTTTGTTCTCTTTTTCGCATTCCTTTATCTCCAATCAATAATTTTGTCTGTAAAATTTTATGCGTAAGCGCGGCTTTTGATGAATATAATGATATAGAAAAGAGGGCGGTTATAAGGTTCGCAAGGGATAGCGGAATAAACATAACCTCTTAAGATGAGTTTTAAGATTAAATTCCCGAAAGGTAGAAGCAGCCAAATGCCCTACAGAACTTAATCTGCCGCGGCAGGCTTGGGAAAAAGCTTTGGCTGCGGAAGTAAAGGAGGAAGGTCAACTTTGAATAAATTGATGAAAGCAATAATTACAGGGGCGGTATTGTGGTTTGTTGCCGTTTTGGTGATATTTCCGCAGCAGTGCATAGACGCAGGGCTTAAGGGGGTATTTTTGTGCCTTGACACGGTTATTCCGTCACTTTTTCCGTTTTTTGTATGCAGCGGACTGATAATCGGATTTGGACTTGCAAAGCCTGTTGAGGGGCTTTTTGCACCGTTCATGAAGCCCGTATTCGGAGTTTCGGGGGCAGGGGCGCTGCCCTTTGTTTTAGGAATACTTAGCGGCTATCCCGTGGGGGCAAAATGTGTTGCGGATTTGTACGGCAGAGGGGTCTGTTCCAAAGCGGAGAGCGAAAAACTGCTTGCTTTTTGCAATAATTCGGGTCCGCTGTTCATTCTGGGGGCTGTTGGCGCAGGGATGATTGAAAATCCTGCTGTGGGACGGTATTTATATATAATACATATTCTTTCGGCATTTGCAGTGGGAATAATTTTCCGGTTTGTCAAAGCAGAAGGAACAGAGCCGCTTGCCCTTCCCGCACCGGAGAAAGAGAACCGATGCAAAATAGTTGTTGACGCCTTTGCCAAGGCTGTGGACAGCATACTTTCCGTTTGCGGATTTGTGATTTTGTTCTGCGTTGCCTCTGAGGCAATCCCAAAATTTGGCATAGCCCCCATTCTTCACGGAATATTAGAAATAACAGGAGGCTGCCGGGAAATCCTCAACATGGGAATAAGCTTTGATTTGCGCCTTGCGATTGTGTCGGCGGTTATTGCATTTTCGGGGATTTCTGTTATGCTTCAGGTAGGCGGAATAGTCGGCAAAACCGACCTGTCTTTAAAATTTTATATTGCCGGAAAAACCATTCAGGGAGTTATCGCATTTATATTTACAATAATTGCGGTAAAACTTTTCCCTGTATCGGAAAGTACATTTTCGGTAAACCTGAATGTAACGGGGCTGGCGATATGGAAAACATCGTCCTGCCTTGCGGGAATAATTCTTCTGCTTGCGGTAATAAGCCGCAAAAAGGCAGTTGACAATTAGAACTTAAAAAAGTATAATGAATGTAATATTACAAAAGAGAGGTAATCTGATGAAATCAGGCTTTATTGCAATAACGGGGCGCCCTAATGCGGGCAAGTCCACACTTCTGAATAAAATAATCGGCGAGAAGGTGGCAATTGTTTCCAACAAGCCGCAGACAACCCGAACAAAAATTCTCGGGGTTCATACGGAGGATGACTGCCAGATGGTCTTAATTGATACCCCCGGAATCCATAAACCGAAAAACAAGCTGGGTCAGCGTATGGAAAAATACATTTATACGGCAACGCAGGATATAGATGTTATGCTGTATATTGTGGACTGCAACATTTACGATAATGAATACGAAAGCGAGAGAAAGGCGCTGGAGGGGCTTAAAAAGTCGGATGTTCCGGTTATCCTTGTTGTGAATAAAATCGACACCGTGCCGAAACTGAGCCTTCTGCCTGTTTTGGACAAGCTGAAAAGCCTTTACGACTTTTCGGGGATTGTGCCCGTTTCTGCGCAAAAGGGCAATAATATGGGTGAACTTCTTAAGGAAATCAGAAAATTTCTGCCGGAAGGGCCGAAATTCTTCCCTGATGATACGATAACGGACCAGCCTGAGCGGCAGATTGTTGCAGAGCTTATTCGCGAGAAAGCGCTTAGACTTCTGAATCAGGAAATCCCACATGGCATTGCGGTTGAAATAGAAAAAATGAAACGGCGCGACAACGGGACATATGAGATTCTTGCGGCGATTTACTGTGAACGGGAGAGCCACAAAGGCATAATAATAGGTAAGGGCGGCGAAAAGCTTAAACAGATTGGAAGCCGTGCGAGAGCCGATATTGAAAGATTTTTAGACAGCAAGGTCTACCTTGAACTTTGGGTAAAAGTGAATGAGGACTGGCGGAACAAGGAAAGCTTTATGAACACCATGGGCTTTGAATAGAAGATATTGGCAGAATATATAATGTACTTCCGAAAATAATAATATTAAACAAGATTCGGAGGTATCTGAGATGGACGATAAAAAGAAAATTTTATGGGATATGTTCACGGAAACAGGCGACATAGAGGTCTACCTCAGGTATAAGGAACAGGAGAGGGCGCAAAGGACGAAAGGAAGTGGCGGAGAAGTTGAAGCTTGCGGAAACGACGGGGCTGATAACCAAAGAGGTTAAGTACGGTGACTTAAGCCGCATTATAACCATAATAACCGAGGATATGGGCAAGGTCTGTGCCATTACAAACAAATACCGCCGGGGAAAATCGGGCTGTATGCCGGGACTTTCGCTTTTTTCGTACAGCAAGTTTGTTCTGTTTCAAAACAATGAAAAAAGTCTTTATCATGTAAACGAAGCGGATATTATTGAGCCCTTTAAAAATATCCGCGAGAACCTGATGGGAATTATTTATGCTTCGTATTTTGGTGATGTTGCCAACAGGGTTTGTGTTGAGAACGAAAGCGATACGGAGTTTTTGCGGCTGCTGCTGAATATATTTTACGCCCTGTCAAAGGATAATGCAAAGTATGATAAAATCAAAACTGTTTTTGAGTGGAAAACAGCGGTGTCGGAGGGATATGCGCCGAGTCTTGAGCGCTGCGGCAAATGCAGCCGGGATGAAGTGGCTTACATAGATATGCAAAGAGGAGTGGGGCTTTGCGGCAATTGCGGGAAAAATTGTGCGGGCGCGGCTCAGGTTAATGACGGGATTGTACGGGCGATAAAATATATATGCGGTGCGGATTATCCCAAAATGCTTTCCTTTGATGTAAACGAAAAAATGCTTGAATATCTTAATTCTCTCAGCGAAATTTATCTTCAGATGCATCTTGATTACAGATTTAAAACCTTGGATTATCTTAAAAAGATGAAGATAAGCTGAAAGTCAATATTGTTCAAGAAAGATTTAAAAATTAAATAGAATAAGAAATGTATGAGTGATATAATCTCTTTGTTGAACAAAACAGAGAGGTTATTTTTATGAAAATAGGATTGCAGCTGTATTTGGTAAGAGATAAAATGGCTGAGGATTTTGAGGGGACGCTTAAAGCGGTTGCTGAAATGGGATATGATTGTGTGAAATTTGCAGGCTATGACCCGTGCGGGCATCTTAAAAATTACAACGGCAGATGTCTTGTTATCCATTTTAAGGATTTTGCAAAGAAGAACAGCCGTCGGCGATTGCTTAGGCGTGCCCGACAAAGGAATATGGCATAATGCGATTCGGAAACGGTGCGGCTTAGTGATATTAAACAATCTTAATGTAATCTTAATGTGCCCTGATAACTGCTAATGCCATCTTTATTTTTTTTGTGTTAAAATTAAATAAAGATATATAAGATAAGAGGATTCATAATGAATATGGTACATAAAAAGCATATTTCATCATTTCATATAATAATATTCGGCTTTGCCGGAACTATTCTTTTGGGAGCATTATTGCTTATGCTGCCGCTTGCGTCGGCGAGCGGGCAGGTAACACCGTTTTCGGATACGCTTTTTACTTCGGTATCGGCGGTGTGTGTAACGGGGCTTGTGGTACACGATACCGCGTCCTATTGGTCTATGTTCGGGCAGTTTGTAATTATGCTGCTTATTCAGATAGGAGGTCTTGGAATTGTTACGGTGGCGGTTGCAACAGCGATAATTTCAAGAAAAAAGATAGGTCTTATGCAGCGAAGCACAATGCAGGAATCGATTTCAGCGCCTCAGGTGGGCGGAATAGTCCGCCTGACAGGCTTTATACTTAAGACAACATTTATTATAGAAATTATAGGCGCTGTCTGTCTGTTCCCCGTTTTTTACAGAGATTTCGGCGTAAGAGGAATATGGCTTTCGTTATTTCATTCTGTATCGGCGTTTTGCAATGCCGGCTTTGATTTAATGGGAACAAATAAAGCGTTTTCATCGCTTACGGCATATTCGTCGGAGCTTGCTTTAAATATTGTTATAATGCTTCTTATTGTAATCGGCGGCATAGGCTTTTTGGTTTGGGACGATATAAAAACAAACAAATTTCATTGGGGAAAATACCGTATGCAAAGCAAGGTCGTTTTGACGACAACGCTGTTTCTGATAACGGCGCCTGCCGTATATTTTTACTTTTGCGAGTTTGACGCTCTTTCGGGAAAGGAAAGGATATTAAGCTCACTGTTTCAGGCAATTACGCCGAGAACGGCAGGCTTTAACACGGCAGATTTAAGCCGGATGAGCAGTACGGGACAGGCGGTTACAATAATACTTATGCTAATCGGCGGTTCTCCCGGCTCCACAGCCGGCGGTATGAAAACAACTACCATAGCGGTACTTATCTTTTCGGCTATATCGGTTTTCCGCAGAAAAGACTCTGTTGAGTGCTTTAACCGCCGCATTGCGGATTCTGCCATTAAAGATGCCTCGGCGATACTTTTAATGTATATTGTTCTTTTCATTACGGGAGGTATTGTCATAAGCGGCATAGAGAATTTGCCGCTCAATGTGTGTCTGTTTGAAACGGCTTCGGCAATCGGTACGGTTGGGCTGACTCTGGGAATTACACCGACGCTTGGAAGTATATCGCGGATTATTCTTATAGCCTTAATGTTTTTCGGAAGAGTGGGCGGACTTACCGTTATATTTGCGGCAGTTTCCGCTTCACGGCGGAATATATCAAAAAAGCCTCAGGAAAAAATCACTGTGGGATAGGGAGGACTTGCAATGAAATCAGTGTTACTTATAGGACTTGGATTGTTTGGCAGACACGCTGCCGCAAAACTGGTTGAGCTTAATCACCAGGTAATGGCAATAGATAAGCGGGAAGAACGGGTTAACGAGGTATTGCCGTATGTTACAAACGCTCAGATAGGCGACAGTACCAATGCAGAATTTTTGGAGTCGCTGGGTATCGGAAATTATGATGTATGCATTGTTGCAATAGGTAATGATTTTCAAAGCTCCCTTGAAACAACCTCGCTTTTAAAGGAGCTTGGGGCAAGGCTGGTTATATCAAGGGCGGAAAGAGATGTGCAGGAGAAGTTTCTGCTCCGCAACGGAGCGGATGAGGTTGTATACCCGGAAAAACAGGTTGCCCAATGGACGGCAATACGCTATACCTCAGACCATATACTTGACTACATAGAGCTTGATGACGATTATGCAATATTTGAAATTACCGTTCCGGAAAACTGGATTGGCAAGACAATCGGGCAGATTGATATTCGGAAAAAGTACATGATAAATATAATGGCGCTTAAACAAGGCGGTAAAATAAATCTTACGGTACATTCCGATACGGTTTTGGAGGGGTCGGAAGCCATGCTTGTTCTCGGCAAACTTAAGGATATT
>JAEDLZ010000065.1 GCA_016303265.1 Clostridiales bacterium | reverse complement strand
GAAGAATTTTACAAAAAATCGCAACAGGTGGATAGAGGAAATTACGCAAAGAATTATAACTGAAGGATAAATGTTAATCAATTTTTAAGGCAGGTTAAGGATATTTCTTCGGAAACATACTGCCGAAAGGTTAAGAAAAAGGGGAAAGCCCTTTTGATGAAAGGATGATGCAATATGGGCGGCGTAATGAAAAATTCCGCTCTTAATGTGAAAATCCGCGGCAAGCTGAAAAACAGGCTTACAAATGATATGTACCGGCGAATGACGGCTCTTAAGTCGGTTCCCGATGTGGCAAAATTTCTGAAGGAGGAAACAAGCTATAAAAGACTGCTTCCCGAAACGGATGTGTCGGAAATTCACCGGGGTTATCTTGAAAAACTCCTCACCATGGGGCTGAGCCGCGATATAGGGTCTTTGACATCTTTTATGGATATTTCGGAAACTGCTTTTATGCGGATTTTTGAAATTCGGGAGGACATGGAGAATATCAAGGTTTTCCTGAGATATTTATGTGCAGACCATGCCGACAGATTTATTCCTGCGGCAATATTCGGAGGAAGCGGAAAAATTGATTTTCAAAGGCTTGCAGGCGTAAAGAATTTTGATGAATTTCTGAGCGTGATAGACGGTACAATCTACGCAAAGCCGCTTAAAGGATTTTCGGGTTATGAAGAACGGCCGAATATTTTTGATATGGAAAACTCGCTCAGCGCTTATTACAATACGCTTGTATTTAAATATGCGAAGAAGTATTTAAGCCCGGGAGAGTTTGAAACAGTCAAGGAAACCTACGGTTCGGCGGCGGATTTGTCCACTGTTATGTTCATAATAAGAGCAAAGAAAAATTTTGATATGCCGGTCGAGCAGTTTTATCCGTATATAAAGCATAAATATGCGCATTTAAGCGAGGAAATTGTTACGGAAATGACGAATGCGAAATCGGCGGACGAGGTATATGAAATTCTTAAGAAAACAAAATATTACAAAATTTTTGCGGACAGTTCCGCCTCTGCGGAAAGACGGATTGAAAAATATATAAGTGATTTGCACGCCAAGATGTTCCGCAGGGCGCAATATTCCATTGAGGCAGTGTTATATTATGTTAATGTGCGGGAGACGGAACTTCGCAATATTGTTACGATTATAGAGGGTATAAGGTACGGACTTGAACCGGAAATGATGAAGAGATACCTTATAGGAATTGATATATAGAGGAGAGAAGATAAATGATTTCTAAAATGAAGTTTGTCAGTATTTACGGCAAAAAGGCGGATATAGACAAAATTATAACCGAGCAGCTCGTTGACGAAGAAATTGAATTTGAAAATCCTCTTACCGTGTTTAAAAATTCCCGGGGCTTTGTTCCGCATACAGAGGCGAACCCTTACGAGGGGGTTATAAAAAAATTCAACGAGGTTTTTGAATTTGCGGGAATTCCGTACGATGATATAAAGCGTCATCACGGAGATATTTCGGCAAAGGAGCTGGAAACATATATTGAATCCTTTGACAACCAGATTCATACGCTCAGCGATAAAATCAAGACCATGCAGGAGAACGTAAAAAAGCTTGAAAGCGTAAAAGCCTCAATGGAGCCGATTGCGGACGCGGATTTTCACATAGAGGATCTTGAAAAGCTGAAATTCATCCGGGGAAGATTCGGTAAGATGCCGACTGAGAGCTATATAAATCTTAATAAGTATATAGGAAAACTTCCCGTATACTTTACGCTCTTAAAGCTTGACAGGGACTATGCATGGGGGATGTATTTTGCGCCGAAGGAGGCGGTAAAGCGAGCCGACCATATATTTGCGACACTCTATTTTGAGCGAATAAGGCTGTCGGCGGAAAACGGAGGCACTCCCGCCCAGATTATAAGCGGTATAAACCAGCGCATACAAACCATGACGGAGGAGATAAATGCTCAGTCCTATAAGATGGGCAAAATTATAGAGGTGCAGAAAAAGGATCTTATTGAAGCCTATGCCTCGATTAAATATTTTTATGATGTAAATGCGATAAAGAAATATGCGGTTTACACAAAGAACAGCTTTTATATGTCGTTCTGGGCAGAGGAAGAGGTTGCACAGCGACTCCAGAAGGCGAGTGATATGGTTGTTGTGGAGGACCCCGAATCGGTATCCGATATAAAGCCGCCCACGAAAATAAAAAATCTGAAAATTTTCTCACCCTTTGAGGAATTTGTCAGAATGTACGGGGTGCCGAAATATAATGAGCTTGACCCGACGATGCTGCTGGGCATTATTTATACGGTGCTTTTCGGAATGATGTTCGGTGATTTGGGACACGGAGCGGTGCTTTTGGCTGTGGGAACAATAATGACATTGCTGAAAAAAGGCGGATTTTTGGGAAAGCTTCTGATTCCTGTCGGAATATCCTCAATGATTTTCGGCTGTCTGTACGGAACCTGTTTTGGGTATGAGGGAGAGGCGGCAATAATAAAGCCGCTGTGGTTCACGCCGATGGAGCATATGAACCGGATTCTTATTTATACGGTTGTTATCGGCGTCGGAATAATAATCATTTGTATGCTGTTTAACATTATAAACGGCGTCAAGCAGAGAAACTGGCAGAAAATCCTGTTCTCCCAGAACGGAATTGCGGGTATGCTGTTTTATTGTCTGGTGCTTTATCTGGCAGTATCGATAATACTCGGAAGCAGTCACCCCACAATTGCAATCGTTATAGGAATAGCGGTGTCCCTCGTGCTCATATACCTTCAGGAGCCTCTTGCAAGGCTTGCGGAAAAGAAGAAGGACTGGATGCCGAAGGAGAAGGGCGGATTTTTGGTTCAGGCATTTTTTGAGCTGTTTGAAATACTGTTAAGCTTTGTAACGAATACGGTGTCCTTTGTCCGTGTCGGTGCGTTTGCTTTAAACCATGCGGGAATGATGAGCGTTGTTATAATGTTTATAGAAAAAACTAATGGCGCAGCGTCGATTATTGTCGCAGTTTTGGGCAATCTTCTTGTTATAGGCCTTGAGGGTCTTATAGTAGGAATCCAGGTGTTAAGACTGGGCTTTTACGAAATGTTCAGCAGATTTTATGACGGTGACGGCCGTGAATTTAAACCAATAAGCAAAATATAAACAAATAAAGAAAGGATATGTGATTTAAAATGAAAACTTTGATAACTTTTGTAATTATAACATTGGCAATAGCAATGCCGCTGGCTGCTCATTACGGATTTAAGGTAAGCGGAAAAAAGATAAGAACCGTTCTCGGCATAAATATGTTTTCGTTCTTCGGACTTCTGGCGGTAATGACGGTTGTTATGTGGACCGGAAATGTGTCCGTGTTTGCCGCAGGCAGTGAAGCGGCAGCAAGCAACGATGGGCTTCGTTATATTGCGGCCGCCCTTTCAACGGGTCTTGCTTGTATCGGTTCGGGCATTGCGGTATCATCTGCGGCGTCTGCGGCTCTCGGGGCGATTTCCGAGGATCCGAAAATTATGGGTAAATCCCTCATTTTTGTTGCTCTTGCCGAAGGTATAGCGCTTTACGGACTTCTTATTTCCTTTATGATTATAGGTTAAAATCTTTTCAGGGGGCGAAGAAATGAAGTTTTTTTTGCTGAGCGATAATGTTGATACACAGCTCGGAATGAGACTTGCAGGGGTTGACGGCGTTGTTGTTCATGAAAAGGAGGAGTTCCACACGGCATTTGACAAAGCGATTGCCGATGAAGACACGGCGGTTCTGCTTGTGACGGAAAAGCTGGTAAACCTTGACCCTGCCTATATTGAGGAATATAAAATAAACGGCAAGACTCCGCTGATAGTGGAATTGCCCGACAGGCACGGCTCAAGCCGACCCGATGACTATATAATGAGTTATGTCAGGGACGCTGTCGGAGTAAAGATGTAAGGAGAGCGATTTAATATGGCTATTGATGCTTTAACGAAGTTTTCGGCTGCGGTTATGAGAAGTGCGGAAAACACCCGTCAGGATGAACTCGACAAGATACGAAAAGCCGAAAATGAAAGGCTTAAAGCGGCAGCTGCGGATATAAAAGACGATAAAAAGAGCAATAAACAAAATCGTATTTATATTGAAACCGAAAAGCTCAAAAGAGATAAGGAAATGGAAGTATCCTCTTATAAGAACAGTCTTAAACAGGATATAATAAAGCGCCGCAGCGAAATGTTTGAGGAAATTTTTGACGCCGTTTTGAAAAATGTCAGCGATTATACAAAAAGCGCAGAATACGCCGAAGATATGCGAAAGCTGCTGAAAAAGGCAGCCGCAGAAATGCAGGGCGGAAAGCTTGTGTGCCGCGCCCTTTTGAGGGATATAGAGCTTCTTAAGGAAGTAAGTGAGGAAGTATCCTTCAAGGAGGCGGACGACAGCACAATCGGCGGATTTTGCCTTGAAAATAAGGAAAAACACCTTTATCTTGATATGACGATAAAAAGCAGGATAGAAAATCAGAAGAAGAAATTTTACCGGGAAAGCGGTTTAGTCTTAAATTAGTAAGGTGATATTTAAATGGAAAAAAGAGAAGCAGTAATTTACGGAATAAACGGGCCTGTTGTAACGGTAAAGAGCGCACCGTGGCTTAAAATGCTGGAAATGGTCTATGTGGGGAATGAAAGGCTTATAGGCGAGGTTATAGGCGTCCATGAAGAGGATGCGATTATACAGGTTTATGAGGAAACCTCCGGACTGAAACCCGGCGAGATAGTCTGCGGAACGGGCGGACCTATGGCGGTAACTCTGGGCCCCGGGCTTATCGGGAATATATTTGACGGAATAGAAAGACCGCTTCGTGAAATCGAAAACCTTTCAGGAGCGTTTATTTCACGAGGGTTGGCTCCTGACGCCGTTGATATGGATAAGAAGTGGCAGGTTGAAATTATTGCCGAAAAAGGTCAGAAAGTATCCCCCTGTGAAATCATTGCAACGGTACAGGAAACAGGACTTATTATGCATAAAATCATGGTTCCTCCCGATGTTTCGGGTGAAATTGTTGAAATTGCCGAAAACGGCGAGTATACCTGCCGTGATGTGATTGCAAGACTAAGGACAAACGAGGGGGAAGTGAAGGAGCTTAAGCTTGTTCAGAGATGGCCTATAAGAACGCCAAGACCTTATGCCGAGCGTGAGATAATCAGTAAGCCTTTGGTTACGGGACAGCGCGTAATCGATATTTTATTCCCTCTTGCAAAGGGCGGCACAGCCGCAATTCCCGGCGGATTCGGAACAGGGAAAACCATGACCCAGCATCAGCTTGCCAAGTGGTCTGACGCTGAAATCATCATATATATCGGCTGCGGCGAGCGCGGTAATGAAATGACGCAGGTTCTGGAGGAATTTACAGGTCTTGTCGACCCGAAGTCGAATCAGCCTCTTATGAACAGAACACTGCTTATTGCAAATACCTCAAATATGCCGGTTGCGGCAAGAGAAGCGTCTATATATACGGGCATAACTCTTGCGGAGTATTACCGTGATATGGGTTATCATGTTGCGATTATGGCGGATTCGACCTCCCGTTGGGCGGAGGCTTTGCGCGAAATATCGGGAAGGCTTGAAGAAATGCCGGCCGAGGAGGGCTTTCCCGCTTATCTTCCGTCAAGACTTTCCGAGTTCTATGAAAGAGCGGGATATGTTAAGGGGCTTAACGGAAGCTGCGGCTCGGTATCGATTATCGGTGCGGTTTCTCCCCAAGGCGGTGATTTTTCGGAACCTGTAACACAGAATACGAAACGCTTTATAAGATGCTTTTGGGGACTTGATAAATCCCTTGCGTACGCAAGGCATTATCCGGCAATAAACTGGCTCAGCAGCTACAGCGAGTATGTTGATGATTTGGCGGACTGGTACAGTGAAAATGTAAGCCCGGATTTTATAAGTAAAAGGGCGGAGCTTGTCCGCATATTGCAGGAGGAAAGCGCACTTATGGATATAGTAAAGCTTATCGGTGCGGATGTTCTTCCCGATGACCAGAAGCTTATTCTGGAGATTGCGAGGATTATAAGGGTGGGAATCCTGCAGCAGAATGCCTATCATAAAAATGATACCTATGTGCCCCTTGACAAGCAGTTCAAAATGGTAGAAACCGTGCTTTATTTATACGATAAGTGCAAGGTGTGGGTGAACGAGCAGGCAATTCCCGTATCGCAGATAATAAAAACGGGAATATTTGATACTGTTATAAAAATCAAATATGACATAGAGAACGACAGACTTGATAAATTTGACGATATTAAAAAAGCCATTGACGCACTGGAGTTTTAGGAGGTGAGGCAAAGTGAATATGCAGTATATGGGATTGAGCGATATTAACGGATCACTCGTCGTGATTGATAATGTTAAAAATGCCTCATATGACGAAATTGTTGAGGTAACGGTCGCAGGCGGCGAAAAGAGAATAGGAAGAATTGTCGAAATAACAAAAGATTTTGCGGTTGTCCAGGTTTTTGAGGGCACGCAGGATATATCTCTTGACAATACAGTAACCCGTCTTACGGGTGAACCGCTGAAATTGCCCCTTTCAAAGGAAATTTTAGGCAGAACCTTTGACGGAATAGGAAGACCGATTGACGGCCTTGGTGAAATTTATGCCGAATGTGAAATGGATATAAACGGCAAACCCATGAACCCCGTTTCCCGCGAATATCCCCGGTCGTTTATTCAGACGGGAATTTCGGCAATAGACGGGCTTACCACTCTTATCAGAGGACAGAAACTGCCGATTTTTTCGGGCAACGGACTGCCCCACGACAATGTAGCAATGCAGATTGCCACACAGGCGAAAATTGCCGATTCGGACGGAAAGAATTTCTGTATAGTTTTCGGCGCAATGGGTGTTAAGCACGATGTGGCGAGCTATTTCAAGTCCACTATCGAAAAAACGGGCGCAATGGGCAGAACGGTTATGTTTATAAACACCTCGTCAGACCCTGTTGTGGAAAGGATATTAACGCCGAGATGTGCCCTGACGGCGGCGGAGTATCTTGCTTTTACGCATAATATGCATGTTTTGGTAATTCTGACTGATATAACATCGTATTGTGAGGCGCTCCGTGAGGTTTCATCATCAAAACAGGAAATTCCGTCAAGAAAAGGCTACCCGGGGTATTTATACAGTGACCTTGCCTCGCTTTATGAGAGAGCGGGCATGATTAAAGGCAGTACCGGCTCAATAACTCAGATTCCGATTTTAACAATGCCAAACGATGATATAACACACCCTATACCCGACCTTACGGGGTATATAACGGAGGGGCAGATAGTTTTAGACCGTGCCCTTTCTCAAAAGGACATATATCCGCCGATTTCAATTCTTCCGTCGCTGTCCCGTCTTATGAAGGATGGCATAGGCGAGGGCTTTACCCGTGCGGACCATCCGGAGCTTTCAAATCAGCTCTTTTCATCTTATGCAAAGGTACAGGATGTCCGCGCATTGGCGTCGGTTATCGGTGAGGATGAGCTTTCGGATATTGATAAACTTTATATTAAGTTCGGAACGCAGCTTGAAAAGCAGTTTATAGGACAGGGAAAGCTTGAAAACCGTGATATTGACACAAGTCTGGATATTGCATGGGATATACTGAGAATACTTCCTAAGAGTGAGCTTGACAGAATTTCAAGCGACCTTCTTGATAAAAAATATTAAGAAAAGGAGATGATTCAGGGTGGCAATGGTACCGACCAAGGGTAATCTGATTATTGCAAAGAATACATTAAAGCTGAGCAAAACAGGCTATGAGCTTCTTGATAAAAAGCGTAATATTCTGATACGGGAAATGATGTCGCTGATTGACCGTTCTAATGCGAT